>JAITSL010000043.1 GCA_031287855.1 Candidatus Endomicrobiellum roisinitermitis | reverse complement strand
ATCTATCCTTACACAACTCATGTAACATGTATAATGACAGACCTGGTGAACAGATATCATCTACCAGCATTCTTTCTACCTCATATAACTCTTTCACTATCGCTAACTTCTTTTCTAGTCCCTCTGCTTTCTTTCGTTCTGTTATATCCACTCCTAGCCCTATTACTCCTTCTACTATACCATCTATTACGAACGGGTACTTAAATGATAAATACTGAATTCCTCGAAATTCTTCTTCGAAAATTCTTTCTTCTCCACTTTTTATAACTTTTAACGTATTTTTCCATGATTCATTAGACAATTGCTTAGCATTCTTCTCTCCTATAACCCTATCTAAAGCATAATTCTTATATATATGATTGCCATACTTATCTATTACAAAAAAGTTTACATTCGGCACTTTTTCTTTCATAAATAACATAATTTTTTTATCTAAAGCATCTAAATCTATATCAACACATTTAGAATCTTGTTGGGCTTGTTTAGAAAGTTTGTAGCGTAAATGGGCAATACTAAGATTATATCTTTCACTTGCATCCTCTACTGGTTTTGCTAAATCTGAAGGATACACCATAGATACATCTTTAAAGTGCGCACAAGCATATGTGATCTTTTCTAATATAAATCCAATACAACCTAAAATATTAGCATTATTTTTGTATGCAGCAACAGAAGCTTCCTGCATAACTTTATCTCTAAAATCTAACACCATATTATTTCCATTTTCATCGCCAGCAAAATCAACCATTATTTTCTTATACCATTTCTTAAATTCATTAGTGTCAATGCCACTTGCCCAAGACTTTAACTCTGTTGGAACAGTCAATTTTTCTATTGCTTCTTTGTTTTTTAAATACCATTTTGTTGGTATCGTTGGATCTACATATTTTGCAAAATCTGGAATATCATGTCTATACAAATAAGACGTATCTGTTATTATAACCTTCTTTACCTTTCTTTTTATGCCAGGACTATTTATCGAATTAGCTAACTCTTCAAATCCTTCTCCTGTTTGGCTTGCACATGCATATGAGATAACTAAATCTAAAACAATACTATTATCTTCTGCTTTTTCAAAAAATTCCTGTGCTTCTTTACTCCACTTTACTAGCCTTTCTGTTGCCATAAAATCTTCCTTTTGTATTTATTTACGCCACTAAAATTGTGTATTTTATTTCAACTGCTATTATAGTACAATTATATCAATCATGTAATAGTTAAACAAATAGTTACAAAATGAACAACATTGTAATTGTTATAAAATTTATATGCTATTATTTTGATAAAGATTATTGAAAGATAAAAATGTTTATTGCTCATAGGCCGCTCTTTAAGGCAACACAGACAAAGAAACCAGGGGAAACTCATAATGTTTTTGTGGGTAGGTATTATAATTTTAGTTTTTAAAGGTTATTATAATGTTAAAAGTGTTAGTTACAGGAGCAACTGGTTTTGTTGGTAGCCATATTGCAGAAACTTTGCTTGAAGAAAAATATAAGGTCGTGTGCTTAGTTAGACAAACGTCAAATTTAAAATGGATAAAAGATTTGCCTTTAGAATATTTGTGTGGTAGTTTAGATGATGAAAAGTTTTTAAGTACTTTGGTTAAGGGTTTTGATATTATTGTGCATTGTGCAGGAGTTGTAAGAGCCACAAGTAAAAAAGAGTACTTTAATGTTAACGTTGAAAACACAAAAAAATTATGTGGCGCTATTTTAGAAAATAATCTGACCTTAAAAAAGTTTATACTTATTTCATCTCAAGCTGCGCAAGGCCCTTCTAATCTTAATTCTCTTAGAACAGTAACAGATAAAGAAAATCCAGTTTCTGATTATGGTAGAAGTAAACTTGCTGCAGAAATTGAAATAAAGTGTATGCTAAGTGATAAAGTGCCATATACAATTTTTAGGCCAGCTGCAGTTTACGGGCCTAGAGACAAAGATATATTTATATTTTTTAATTTAGTTAATAAACATTTGCGTCCTGTAACTGTTAAGAAAAGACTTTTACAACTAGTTTACGTTAAAGACATTGCAAGTGCTGTAGCAAAAGCTATAGAAAGTAGACAAGCAAACAATAATACGTATTATCTTGCAAATTCTACTCAATATACTTGGAGTGATATCGGTGTAGTTATATCTAATAGTGTGGGTGTTAAGACAATTCCAATTATTGTTCCTGACTTTGTTTTTTCCCTTGTAGGTTTTGTGTCTAAATTTTTGTCATATTTAACAAAAAAACCTTTGGTTTTAAATGAACAAAAAATAGATGAAATGCTTTGTGATAATTGGTCTTGCGATACAAAACCTATTGAAAACGACTTGGAAATGTCTTTTACTAGTCTTGAAGTTGCTTCTAAAATAACGTATAATTGGTACTTAGAAAAAGGTTTTTTTTAATAAATTAATACGAAATAGGAGATGTTTGAATGGGTTCTGATATTTTCAAAAAGTGTTTTAATTTTCAGACTGTAAATGAATTTAAAAAAATGGGATATTATCCATATTATCATAGAGTTGAGTCTGAACAAGGCCCTGAAATTATAGTTGAAGGTAAAAAAAGAATAGTTGTTTGCTCTAATAATTACCTTGGACTTGCTAACCATCCTAAAGTTATAGAAGCTTCTATTAAAGCAGCTCGACGTTATGGCACTTCTTGCACAGGGTCTAGACTTCTCAATGGAACAAATGATTTGCATGAAAGAGTTGAAAGAAAATTTGCAAAATTTGTTGGCAAAGAAGATGCAATTTTGTTTACTACAGGGCATCATTCAAATTTAGGTGCTTTGTCATGCTTAGTTGCAAAAAATGAAGTTGTTATTACAGATAAATTAGATCACGCTTCTATTGTAGATGGGTGTCGTTTGTCTTTTGGCCAAATGGCAAGGTTTAGACATAATGATATGTCAGACTTAGAAAGACAACTTATAAAGCATCAGGATCGAGCTATGCTAATAGTTGTTGATGGAGTTTTTAGTATGGAAGGCGACATTGCAAAATTTCCTGAAATTTCAAAACTTGCAAAAAAGTATGGAGCAAGAGTTTTTGTGGATGAGGCTCACTCTTTAGGTGTAATAGGTGAAAATGGTAGAGGCACAGGTGAGCATTTTAATATGGAAAATGAAGTGGACGTGTTAATGGCTACAGCCTCTAAGTCTATGGCTTCTATTGGTGGTTTTATAGCAAGTAAGGTAGAGGTTATAGATTACATAAAACACAATGCTAGGTCTATTATTTTTACAGCAAGTCTTCCGTCGGCTTGTGTAGGTGCAATTGAGGCTTCTTTGGATTTAATAGAGCAAGAACCAGAAAGAAGAACAAAACTTATGAATACAGCAAAAAAAATGAAAGAAGCTTTTAAATCTTTAGGGTTTAACACAAACAACTCAGAGTCTCCTATTATACCTTTAACCGTAGGTACAGATATAGTAGCATTTAAAATGTGGAGAATGCTTTTTGATGAAGGTGTTTTTGCATCTCCTGTTGTTACTCCTGCAGTGCCTGAAGGGCAAGCGATTATTAGGACAAGTTATATGGCAACTCATAGTGATGAGCATTTAAATTTTATTTTAGAAAAATTTAAAAAAGTTGGAAAAGCTTACGGTATCATAGAATGACATCTTATCAAGAGTATTTATAATAGATGAAAGTAATTAATGTAGAGAACAAAAAGCAATTAAAGCAGTTTATAAACTTCCCTTGGGAGATTTATAAAAATAACAAGTTTTGGGTACCTCCTTTAAAAGTTGATGTAAAAGAAATTTTAAGTGCAAAAAACCCTTTTTGGTTACACGCAAAAAAACAACTCTTTTTAGCTTGTAACGATGAAGGGGAAATTCTAGGTAGGATTGCTGCCATTATTGATTACAATTATATATCTTTTCAAAATGACAAGTGTGGATTTTTTGGATTTTTTGAAAGTGTTAACGATATAGCTGTTGCTAAAGCTCTTTTTGACAGTGTAAAACATTGGTTAAAAGAGCACGGTATACATAAAGTTATGGGCCCTATGAACCCATCTACAAATGATGAATGCGGCTTTTTGATGGATGGTTTTGATATCTTGCCAAGTATTATGATGCCTTATAATCCGGGATATTATCTAGACCTTGCCAAAGACTGTGGGCTTGAAAAAATCAAAGAACTTTACGCTTATGATATGGACGTTACAAATGATTCTAGGGTGGCTAGACTTGAAAAAGTTGTAAATATGGCAAAAAAAAAGATGCCTATGTTACAAATAACAACTTTAAAAAAGAGTTCTTTTAAAAAAGATTTAGCTTCAGCAATATCTATATATAATTGTGCTTGGGGGAAAAATTGGGGTTTTGTACCTTGGGGGGATGAAGAGTTTACATATATTGCATCAAAACTAAAAAATCTTATAGATCCTGAAATGATAATAATAGCTAAAATGTCAGATGTTGCTATAGGAATGCTTATATCTTTGCCAGATTATAACCAAGTTTTAGGTAAATTAGACGGTAAAATTTTGCCGTTTGGGATTTTTAAATTTTTGTATTATAGAAAAACAATAGATAGTTTAAGACTTATGGTAATGGGTGTTCTAAAAGAGTATAGGCATAAGGGTATAGAAGCTATCATGTATGAAAAAGGTCTTAAAAATGCTTTGAAATTGGGGTATAAACATTGTGAACTTTCTTGGGTGTTAGAAGACAATGTAATGACATGCCGTACTGCAGAAATGATGAACGGTAAGATTTATAAAAAGTATGCAATATATGCTAATTTTAAGTCTTAATTAAATTAAAGTTTTGTATTTGTTTGTGGGTTTATGCATCTTTCCTAGGATAATGACAAAAATATATAGCCGGAGGTATGGGGAAATGATTCTTAAATCGTTGAGAAAAAAAACAAGTTTAAAAAAGACAACTGCAAAAAAAGAAACAAAACCAAAAACAAATAAAACTACTTTGAAATTTGTAGATGAAAAAGAGTTAAGCTTAAAAAATGACTATAATACTTATGTTGTTATAGATTATCCGTTTGAATCAGAAAATATTAATGGTTGTCATTATGCTGTTAGAGTTGGCGCTTCTGGCCATGGTTATGTAGAACTTTCATTTAATAATGGAGAATGGGTTCCTTGCAGGTTTAGTTCTGGCTATTGGTGGTTTGATTGGACTTATTTTACCCCTGGAGAACATCTTATTTCTGCAAGACTTGTAAATCCAGCAGGTAATGTTATTTTACAAACACAAAATAGGAAATGTAAAGTATGGTAAAAGAGAAAGATTCTTTATATGAAATTTTAGGGAAACTTGTTTTAGTTTCTGTTGTTGGATGTTCTTGTTTTGTTATTGCAAGAGCTTTTTGTAAAAGTGACGAGAAAAAAGCAGCTCGCTTACAAGAAAGGTTAAGACAATCTTATGAGGGACTCTCTCCTGACGAATATTAAAGTTTATAGGAAAATATAATGTATTTAAAAAAAGTAGAAATGTGTGGGTATAAGTCTTTTGCTGATAAAACAGTGCTATACTTTGAGCCTGGCATTTCTGGTATTATTGGACCAAATGGTTGCGGTAAGTCTAATATATCTGACTCTATTCGTTGGTGTTTGGGAGAACAAAGAGCTAAATCTATGAGAGGCTCAACCATGCAAGAAGTTATATTTGGTGGTACGCAAACAAGAGCTACTACAAGCATGGCAGAAGTTTCCCTTACTTTTGACAATTCACAAAACATTTTACCTATAAACTATTCTGAAGTTATAGTTACAAGAAGACTTTTTAGAAGTGGCGAAAGTGAGTATTTTATAAATAAAACACAATGTAGACTTAAAGACATAAGAGACATGTTTTTAGATACTGGTCTAGGTTCAGACGGTTATTCTATAATAGAGCAGGGGAAAGTAGATTTTTTAACTACAGCAAATCCTGAAGATCGAAGAGAATTGTTTGAAGCAGCAGCAGGTATTTCTAAATATAAAGTTAGAAAAGAAGAAACTTTAAGAAAACTTGAGAAGGTAGACGTGGACATGTCGCGCCTTTCAGACGCTCTTGTTATACATAAACAACAAATAACAGCTTTAGATGTAGCTGCAAAAAAAGCTAAACAATATAAGCAATATCAAGAAGAACTTGCTAAATATGAAGTTGCTTCTCTAGTTACCCATATATCTTATAGCAATAAGGAAATAGAAAGATTAAAAGAGGAGCTAGACCCAAAAATAAAAGAATTTGAAACTACAAACACTATGATGTCTCAGTTAGAAGTTCAAATACAAGAAACGCATATTAAGTTGGATGAAAAAAATGAACAGTATGTGAACTTAAATAGAGACGCTAGCGATATAAAAATGCAAATAGGAGTTTGTGATCAGATAGTGCAACATGCCACAAACAGAAAAGGTGAAATAGAGCCCGAACAGGAAAGACTAAAACAGGAACTTGCTATAAATAAAGAAAAAATTTCTCAAATGCAAGATCAGTTAAAAAATTTAAATACAAACGACACTCATTTACTTTCTCAAACAGAAAAATTAGAACAAGAGTACAAACAAAAACAAGAGCAATATAGCTCTATTAAGCTTCAATTGTCGGAATTTGAAAAGAAAGAAAATGAAATTCAGAGTCGTCTTTTAAGTTTAGAATCTGAAAAAGAAACTCAACTAAATTTAAAAGCGGACCTCTCAGAATCTAAAATACATTTAGATGCAGATATTGCTTCTTTACAAAGGATTATATCAAGACTTGAAAGTGAAATAGAACCTACAAATAAACAAATTGCTTTGTTAGAGGCAGAACTTATTACCTCTAGAAAATCTCTAGAATCTTTTGAGATGAAAAAAGAGGAGATTAATAGAACTGTACTGGAAAATGAAGAAAAAGTTAAAGTGTTGGAAAATCTTTTACTTGAGCATAAAGAGACATTAGCTTCAAACCAATCTAGAGTAGCAACATTGAAAGAGTTTGATCAGCAAGATCCTGTAAGATCCTCAATTAGAGCGGTACTTAACTTAGGTGTAGCAAGAGGACCAATAAGTAGTTTAATTGATTTTGATGCTGATAAGGCAGACCTTCTAGCGTCTGCTCTTGGGGAAAAGTTAAACTACCTTGTTTGTGACTCTTCACAGAAAGCTGAAGAAGCTATCATTTTCTTAGAAGACAATGGGTTAAGCAGACTATCTTTTATAGTTGCAGACAAAATTACAGACTCTTATCGGAGTAGTGCTATTGGACTTCCGTTGGGATATACAGAACTTATAAAATATTTAAAATATGACTTACAAGATGAAAAAATTATTCGTTTTGTTTGTTCAGATAGTTTAGTTTGTGCAAATAAAGTTTATGGGAATGTAGTTGTGCAAGGTGGGGGAAAAATATCTTTTGAAAAGCCTGTTTTGATTGAAGAGCAAATAAAAACTCTTAAGACAAAGTCACAACAGTTGTCTAGTGATATTTTAAATGTTCAATCTGAAATAGAACAATTAAACGAGTATCAAGTAAACTCGAAGCTAGAAAAAGAAAGGATTGGTTTTGAGTATACAAAAACAAAAACTCAAATTGAAGGTAAGCAATCTCAAATTGAAGAAAAGAAGGCTGACATAAAAAGTGTTTCTGAAGAAATATCCAAACATAAAGAAGAGGTTGAAACTAAAACTTTAGAACTTTCTTCCTTTAACGATAAAATATCTGCTTTTGAAACAAAACTTTCAGACTTGGCTGATGAAGAAAATAGATTGTACGAAGATTTAAAAATTATTGAAGATAATATGTTTTCTCTAAGAGAAGAGGAAAATTTGGTTGCTCCTTTGATGATGCAAGCAAGAAGTGATTGGGATAAGAAAGCTTCTGAACTTGAAAGCAAACAAAAAGGTCAACAGTACCTCAAAGACAATATAGCCAATATAGAGTACCAGATAACTAATTGTGAAAGTAAGATTGTAGCAAACAACAATAAGCTTGCAGAGCTTGTTACTTCTGCTCAAGAACAAACAGCTAAAATACAAGGGTTGTATAAAGATCAAGCAATTAAAGAAGCTCAAATACAAGTTTCTTTGGCAGATAAACAAACTTTACAAGAAGCATTAGACACATATAGCGACAAAATACACGACTTACATCCTAAAGTTGAAGAATTGAACAATGTTGTAAGTTCTATACAAATAGATTTAAAAAATTTTAAATATCAAAAAAATGATTTAGAGCAAAGACTTTTACAGGTTTATGATAAAAAATATGATGAAATAAAAAATGATTTTAACGATGTTGAAGTAAATAATGAGGAAATTAACCGCATAAAAAGAAAGATAGAAACACTAGGCCCTGTAAATCTTGCAGCTCAAGAAGAATATGACGCTTTAGAACAAAGATATAATTTCCTTTTAACTCAACAGCAAGACTTACTAAAAGCTAAAGAAGATTTACATGAAGTTATAAAAAAAATTAACCAGTCTAGTGTAGAAAATTTTAAAAAAACTTTTGATGTTGTTAAAGAAAATTTTAAGGATCTTTACAAAAAACTTTTTGATGGTGGAGAAGCAGGCTTAATGCTTACAGATGAAGATAACTTATTAGAAAGTGGTATAGATATTTACGCTCAGCCTGCAGGGAAAAAACTTAAAAATATTTCTTTATGTTCGGGTGGGGAAAAAGCACTTACTGCTGTTGCACTACTTTTTGCGTTTTTTATGGCCAAACCGTCTCCTTTTTGTATTTTGGATGAAGTAGACGCTCCTTTAGATGATGTAAATGTCGGTAAATATAATGCAATGGTAAGAGAATTTACTTCTAAAACTCAATTTTTAATTATAACTCACAATAAACGTACTATGGAAATGGCTGACATTTTGTATGGTGTAACAATGGAAGAACACGGTGTTTCAAAAATAATTTCTGTTAGGATGAATCGCCAAGAAAACAAAAGTACAGAGGTCGCTTAAGAAGTGTGCAATACGAAAATATTTAAAGAGTTTGTTAAACTTACAGCTTAAAGAATATAATAATGAAACAATTACCAATAGGGACACAGTCATTTGAAGTATTACGTAGAAGAGGAGATATATATGTAGATAAGACAGAGCATATATATAATTTGATAAGTAATGGAAGGATATATTTTTTATCAAGGCCGAGAAG
>JAITSL010000036.1 GCA_031287855.1 Candidatus Endomicrobiellum roisinitermitis | reverse complement strand
ATTTTCCTCCAAGCCTGCTCTCGCTCTTTTTGCCTTTCGCTTCGCTCAAACAAAAATTTCGCTCCGAGCTTCGAACCCCATCGCAAAGCCAAATCGTTGGCTTTGCCTATGACCCCAATAACTTAAATTACTATCCCTACTAACATTGCCCTTAAAAGTATACGGAGAGATAGGGATTTGAACCCTAGTTACTCTTTCGAGTAAACAGTCTTTCCAGGACTGCGCCTTAAACCGCTCGGCCATCTCTCCTCTTCAATCTTTCAAACTTCTATTTCTTTCATAACCTTCTACTTCCTACTATCAAAGTACTTCTTGCCAGGAGTCGGTTCCCGGGTGCTCACATCTTGCACCCGCCGCAGACTCATGCTCCTTATTCGTCCCATTACGGCCCGCTCGGCCATCTCTCCTTAGCTATACACAAATGGTTACACCTTTTTTAGACCCTTCTACATAATATTGCTAAACTACTTTTTGGGGCGTTACACTTAAACGAACAACTTTGTTATCTTCTATATATGCTCCTAGCTCGTTCTTTAAATACTTAATCATCAATTATACTTAAATTGGATAGAAAAGCAAAACTAGTGTATACTTAAATTAAATCATTTTTAATAATTAAATAGCTGTAAAAAAAACAAAGTTTAAACCTAAGCTCACTCCAATCAACAATCTTGCAGAAACCGTTTTATTTAAAGCTTAAGAGATAAGATTAAGTCAAAATCCATACAAAAAAAAGATTTGCAAAATTTGTTAAACTTATGTTTATGGAAAACAACCACACAGAACACAAAGAGAGTTTAACCGACGACTTGGAAAAAGAAGTTGTCTCTTTTCTTAATTCTACGGGTGGTGAGATTCAAATTGGCATTAAAGGTAACGGTGATATAATAGGTATTTCTAGTCCTGATAAAGTGCAACTAAAAATTAAAGATAGATTGATAAATAATATTCGTCCAAGTATTATGGGATTGTTTGATATTTTGACAAAAGAGCAAGACGGCAAAACAACAATAATCGTCAAAGTTGCAGGAGGGCCAGAAACTCCGTATTATATAAAGCAAAAAGGACGATCGGAAGCAGGTTGTTTTGTCCGTATAGGGAGTTCTTCTCAACCCATGACAGAAGATCTGATAAATAAACTTATGTCAAAAAGACATCATTTATCTTTAGCAAATATAGTTTCCCGTCATCAAGATCTTGAATTTGAGCAACTTAAACTTTATTACGGACTTAAAAAGAAAACCTTAAATGATAACTTTGCAAGAACGCTTGACTTTTTAACTAATGACAGAAAATATAATCAAGTTGCAAATCTGTTTTCAGATAATAACAATACCTCTGTTCGCATTGGTAAATATGCAGGAAAAGATAAATTAAACTTAATTGGCCGGGAAGATTTTCAGCATTGTTGCTTAATAACAGCAATGCAAAAAGTTTTAGATAGATTTGATATAGAAAATATTACACAATCGCTTAAACGTCCTATGAAGTCCCGTTTAGATAAAACTTTGGTTGATAAAGCCGTTTTACACGAAACAATAATCAACGCTTTTGCCCATAATGATTACACTTATGGAGATACCCCTATTTTTGAAATATTTTCAGATAAATTTGTGATTACGTCTTTTGGTGGCTTAGTGGAAGGATTAGACCTAGAAAGCTTTTATAGTGGAACTTCTATGCCAAGAAACCGCCAGATAATACGAGTATTTAAAGATCTTGAATATGTAGAGCAAATAGGTTCAGGCATTCCAAAAATCATCACCAAATACGGTAGAGAAAGTATTACAATAAGTAGCGCAATTTTACAAACAACCTTGAAATTTGAGTTATTAGAAAATCAAACAAATGTCAAAACTGTAGCAGAAAGTAGGGAGAAAAGTAGGGAGAAAAGTAGGGAGAAAATAATTGACGCTATAAAGGCAAATCCAAACATAAAGACAAGAGAACTAGTTGAAATTATAGGCATTAGTATAAAAGGCATAGAAAAAAATATAAAAACACTAAAACTTCAAGGCCGAATTCGTCGCATAGGGGCTGATAAAGGCGGACATTGGGAAGTTGTTGATTGAAGGCAGATGAAATATAAAAAAATAAACAAACACTATCATCACTGTTGCAAGAAGGGAAAATATCTCGCTTGTAAGGATTTATAATGAAGAAAGAAAAATAGTTCGTCATAAAAAAGATGCTTTACTTGACGATGCCATCTTAAAAATTAAAGAATTGATGGTAAAGGCAAGAAAAATAATATTTAGAGATATTACCAACCAATCGTTAAAGACTTATTGGCAAGTAGGGCAAATAGTTGTAGGAAAAGAACAAGACGGGCAAGTCAAGGCTCGTTATGGTGATAAGTTGTTGATAGCGCTTTCAAAGAAATTGACAAATCAAATGGAGCTAAGGGGAGTTGAACCCCTGACCTCTTGCATGCCATGCAAGCGCTCTCCCTGCTGAGCTATAGCCCCATCTTACACTTTATTTACTTTTCAAAAACTTCCGGTCAGGGCCTTGCCCCTGGTCCCGGGCGTTCACTTCTTGCGCCCGCCGCAGACTCGTGTTCCTTATTAGTCGTATTGCGGTCCCGGGCGTTCACTTCTTGCACCCGTCGCAGCCTCGTGCTCCTTATTCGTCGCACTGCGACCCTCTTGGGCACATAACTATTTCATATGTTTACCAATGAAGCAATTATACATAAATTTGATGTGAAATTTAACTCTAAAAATTTAGGACAATTAAATTTCTACCTGACTTGGCTAACTTTATTGGAATCATTGACATAAATGTCAAAATCCACATATGACACAGAGAACAAAGACAATGCAGTTATGAAGCATGCTTTAAACAGAGCAATAAAACCTGCTATGGTTGCAGAATATAAAATACATTTACCTGACAAAAAATTATTGCAAGAAAAATTAAGAAAACTTTTGAAAATTCAAATTTGAAGATAAAACAACACAAATAAAGTATATGCCTAGACAAATATCTATTATTTTAACAAGAATCTTTACAATCATTAGCTAAATATTGAACTTTTGTTGAACAGTTATTGTGATATACCTATCACAAACCTTCCATGCTGGCAAGTTCCATCTGTTTTAAAAAGTCTTTGTTAGATTTTGAGTTACGTAAACGTTTACTAAGTTCTTCCATAACTTCTATAGAATTCATTGAGTTCATCCATTTTCTTATTATCCACATTTTATTTTTTTCATCTTCGTTTAATAACAGTTCTTCTTTTCTAGTGCCTGAACGCAATAAGTCTATAGCAGGAAAAACTCTTCTATCTGCAAGCTTTCTATCCAGATAAATCTCACTATTGCCTGTACCTTTAAATTCTTCAAATATAACATCGTCCATTCTACTACCAGTTTCAACAAGCGCTGTGCCTATAATTGTAAGACTGCCACCTTCTTCTATGTTTCTAGCTGCGCCAAAAAACCTTTTGGGTCTTTGAAGTGCATTAGAATCTAACCCACCCGAAAGAACTCTTCCGCTTGAAGGAATGGCCGTGTTATATGCTCTAGCAAGTCTTGTAATAGAGTCTAACAACACAACTACATCTCTACCATTTTCTACCATTCTTTTAGCTTTTTCTATTACCATTTCTGCAACTTGAATATGCCTGTCTGAGGGTTCGTCAAAAGTTGAAGAAATAACTTCACCTTTAACAGAACGTTGCATATCTGTAACTTCTTCTGGTCTTTCATCGATAAGCAACACCATAAGCGTAACGCCAGGATTGTTTTCTGTTATAGCGTTTGCTATTTTCTGCAGAAGGACAGTTTTGCCAGTTCTAGGAGCAGCATTAATTAAAACTCTTTGCCCTTTACCAATAGGGACTATCATATCTATAACTCTTGTAGACACTTCTTCTTTTTTTGTTTCCAAAACTATTTTCTCATTAGGGTAAAGAGGAGTCAAATTGTCAAAAAGGACCCTATCTCTTATGTGTTCTAAATCTTCTTGTCCGTTAATTGATTTTACTTGAAGTAATGCGAAATATCGTTCTTGTTGAGCTTGAGGTGGACGAACATAACCTGCAACAGTGTCACCTTTTCTTAGTGCAAATTTCTTAATTTGGGAAGGAGATATATATATATCGTCTGGACCTGGAAGATAATTGTAGTCTGGAGAACGTAAAAAACCAAAACCGTCAGGCAAAATTTCTAAGACACCTTCATCATAAACTAGTTTATTGGCTTTTGATTGAGCTTCAAAAATTTTTGCTATAAGTTCTTGTTTTCTTAACCCTGCAACATTGTCAAGTTTTAAATTTTTTGCAATTTCTACCAATTCTGCCATAGTACGCTTAGACAAAACTGACACATTCATAGACCTATCTTTTTCCAT
Source organism: Candidatus Endomicrobiellum roisinitermitis (assembly GCA_031287855.1). Classification (GTDB taxonomy): domain Bacteria; phylum Elusimicrobiota; class Endomicrobiia; order Endomicrobiales; family Endomicrobiaceae; genus Endomicrobiellum; species Endomicrobiellum roisinitermitis. Next base: position 32,730 of record JAITSL010000036.1, on the reverse strand, counting down.
TAACTCGCCCTCCAGAGTTTAAAACTGCCAAAATTCTTTGATTTTTCTTTGAAAATAGATTATTGTTTTTCCTGTATGTTAATATTGAATTGATTTAAATCAACGATTATGGGCTTGAAAAGTACCCTTAGTAAGTTAGGCTAAGCTAATTAATAGTATATTATTTTAAGTTATATGTCAACAACTTGTATAAACTTATGATATTATTTTTTAACTTTTGTTTTGTTCTAGAGTTGTCTATAACAAAATCTGCTAGTTCCATTTTTTTTTCTATAGGCATTTGGGATTGTATTCTTCTTTTAACTTCTCTCATATTTAAAGTGTCTCTAATAGCAAGTCTGCTTGCTTCTATTTTATAAGGCGCCCACACCACAACAATTTTATCGCAAATTCTGTCTAACCCTACTTCAAAAAGAAGTGGAGCGTTTATAATTATTAAACTGTGGTTATATTTTTCTGCTAAAACAATTTCGTTAATACAAGAAATTATATAAGCGTGCAATATCTTTTCTACCTTGAGTTTTGCTTGTTTGTTTGAAAAAATAATGTCCCCTAACTTTTTTCTGTCTAAAGAGCCATCTAAAAGTAAAATATTTTCACCAAACTTTTTTACTAAATCATTGAAAGCCGGCAGCCCTTTTTTTGTTAACTCTTTAGATATTAAGTCTGCGTCTATGCAATAAGCTCCTAGCTCTTGCAAATATTTTACACTTTCGCTCTTGCCAGTAGCAATACCTCCAGTTAAACCCACTATCATAAAAACCCCAAATCCTCAAATTCGAAAAAAATTAACTATTAAAAATGCTCATATTTTTGCATTTGGCCCCAATTAGCGCCAACTTTTATATCTACAAATAACGGCACTTTTAAACTAAGGGCGTTTTCCATTTTTTCTTTTATAAGAGAGATTAAGTCTTCTTTTTCTTTTTTTGGCACCTCAAAAAGAAGGTCATCGTGGACTTGAAGTAACATTAAAGATTTGCAATTATTTTTTTTAAGTTCTTTGTAAATGTTTATCATTGCAATTTTTATTATGTCTGCAGAGCTTCCTTGCACAGGCATATTTAAAGCAATCCTTTGGCCCGCATTTTTTATTCTTGTTACCGGTGATGTAAGTTCTGGCATGTACCTCATCCTGCCTGTTATAGTACACGCATACCCCTTTTTTAAAGCTTGGCTAACAACTTGACTCATCCAAAGTTTTACACCTTCATATTTTGTAAGATAGTTGTCTATGTATCTTTTTGCTTGCAGTATGTTAACGTTCAATTGTCTTGAAAGACCAAAAGGCGATATCCCATAGACTATTCCAAAGTTAATCGCTTTTGCTGCACTTCTTAACTTTTCTGGTAATGGTTCCGGTTCTGGTATATTAAAAATTTCCCTTGCTGTAGCGTTGTGAATATCTGCTCCATTATTAAAGTCCTCTATAAGTTTTTTATCTCCTGAAAGGTGGGCTAAGACTCTTAAATCTATTTGAGAATAGTCTGCAGAAACAAAAACTGTTCCTTCTTTAGCTATAAAAGCTTTCCTAAATTCTTTAGCGTATGTAGACTTTATAGGAATATTTTGCAAGTTCGGATCTGTAGAAGAAAGCCGACCTGTAGTTGTAATGGCTTGATTAAAAACAGTATGAATTCTATCCCCATAATAAGCACAATAGTTTGCTATTGGGTCTATGTAGGTGCTTTTTATTTTCTGCAATTCTCTATACTTTAAAATCTCAGATGCGATTTTATACGACGAAAGTTCTAACAACACTTCTTCATCTGTAGAATATCCTGTTTTTGTTCTTTTGATGACAGGGAGCTGGAGCTTTTCAAACATTATATTTGCAAGCTGTCTTGGAGAATTAATATTAAATTCTTTGTCAGCAATTTTATATATTTCATGTTCACTTTTTTTAAGTTCTAAAACTATCTGCTCATTAAATTTATGCAAAAAAGAATGGTCCACTTTTATACCAGCTATTTCCATTTCTGAAAGGACTTCAATTAAAGGCATTTCTATGTCAAAAAAGAGATTTGTTAGTTTATTTTTTTCAATTTTGCTATAAAAAACTTTGTAAATTGTAAACGCCAAACAAGAAATTGTGCTTGCATACTTTGCACAAAATTCTACAGGAGCGTCAGCAAAAACAACTTTTCTTATGTTTTTATCAAGATACGTATCATCAACATGAAAGTTTAAATATTTTTTTGAAATATCAAAAATGTCGTGTGACTCTTGAGAGTTTAAACAATAAGACGCTAACATGGTGTCAAAAAACATGTTGTTTGACTTTATATTGCTAGTACTGTATATATTTCTTTCTTGTTTTAAATCGTGACCTACTATTTTTATTTCGTTTGAAATAAAAATAGGCTTAAAAATTGATTCAAATTCTTTTAAAGTAATTTGCCAAGTAGTTAAGTCACTACTCCCTATAGGAAAATAAAAAGACTTTATATCTTTTTGCTGCTCTATAGACAAACTCACACCAACTATTTGCGCTTTTAAAGAATCTTGTAAAGAAGTTACCGTCTTTAAGGCAAATATTTTTGTTTCCTGTATAAGAGCTGCAATTTCAGTGGCTTTTTGTATTGAAGAAACAACTTTAAAACTGATTTCAAAAGGATTGTTTAATTGTGTATCTTTTTCTTGATTTGATTTCATGTTACTGTTTACTTTTGGACTAACTTTCTCTATTAAACTTTTAAACTCGTACTTTTCAAAAAAAGAAATTGCTTTGTCTATATTTAAGTTTCTAGTTCGAAAGTCTTCCAAATTATATTCTAAAGGTACATTCTTGTTTAGTTCTACCAACTTTTTGCTAAGCAAAGCATTATCTCGATATTGTTGCAACAATTTACTAACATTGCCCTTTATAGAGCTAGCATTCTTTAAAATGTTTTCTACCGTGTTATACTCTTGTACAAGTTTTATTGCCGTTTTTTCGCCAATACCTTTTACTCCTGGCACATTATCAACACTGTCTCCCATCAAAGACAGCATATCTACAACTTGGACAGGAGAAATGCCATACTTTTGTGCAACTTTATTATCATCATACATTATATCTTTAGAATCGTTCCAAACTAAAACACTTTGACTATCAACAAGTTGTAAAATATCTTTGTCGCCAGTTACTATAACAGTTTTAATGTTGTTTTTCTTGTTTTTTTCTACAAGAGTTGCGATTAAATCGTCAGACTCGTAACCCTTTATTTCTATCTTTTTAATATCTAAAGCATCAACTGCTTCCCTTACTATTGGCATTTGACTTATAAGACCAACATCTAAAGGCTTTCTGTTTGCTTTGTACTCTGCAAATATTTGATGTCTAAAATTTTTTGAAGGAAAATCAAAACAAACAATAATAAAGTCCGGTTTAAAGTTATCTTTTATTTTAAATAGCAACTTTACAAAACCGTAAACTGCATTAACCTGCTGATTGTTAGTAGTAGTAAGAGGCGGCAAAGCGTGATATGCTCTATGTATATAAGCGTTACCGTCTATTATAAAAAATCTTTTCATAAAGTTTCTAAGTAGTGCGCCGCACTAACTGCTGCTTGAGCTCCATCTGAAGTTGCAGTTATTACTTGCCTTAACTGCTTTTTTCTTACATCTCCACAAGCAAAAATTCCAACAATAGAAGTATGCATATTTTCATCTGTAATAACATATCCTTTATTATCTAACAAAATGTTTGTAATAAAATCTGTGTTTGGCAATAACCCTATAAAAACAAAAACACCATTTGCGTTTAGTTCTTGCACTTGGCTTGTTTTAATATTAGTTATTCTTATTTTTTCTATAGAGCTTGTACCAATAATTTCGTTAGGTACACTACTATACATTATAGAAATATTACTATAAGATAACAGTTTTTCTTGTAAAATTTTTGCTGCTTTTAAAGAATCTTTTCTGTGCACAATTGTTACATTTTTGGCAAACTTGGATAAATATATAGCTTCTTGAATAGCAGAATCCCCGCCACCTATAACAACCACATCTTTATCCTTATAAAATGGGGCATCGCATGTAGCACAAAAAGATACACCTTTACCTATAAAAGCAGACTCACCGGGAATGTTCATTTTTTTTACGTGCGTACCTGAAGCTATAATAATAGTTTTTGTTTGATAAAAATTATTTACTGTTACAACCTTTTTTATGTTTCCATCTTGCAAACTTACAACTTCATCATAAATTATCTCTGCGCCAAATTCTTTAGCTTGTTCTTGCAATTTTAAAGCAAGATCGAACCCGTTTATTCCACCATTAAAGCCAGGATAATTTTCAAGCAAGTCGGTAACAATCATTTGTCCACCGCAACCATTTTTTTCTATTAATAAAGTGTTAAGCCTTGCTCTAGAAGAATAAATAGCTGCTGCAAGACCAGCAGGGCCAGCCCCTATGATTATAACATCATATACCATGTCCACACCCTTTCTTAGAAATCAAAATTAAAAGAATTTTAAAGCACAGTGTCTATTAACTTTTTCAGATCGTTTTTAGACCTAAAACCAACCATTCTTTGAATTACATTACCACCCTTAAACAATATTAAACATGGAATAGATGTAACTTGGTATTGACTAGACAAAGACATGTTTGCGTCTGTATTTACTTTAACAACTTTTGCTTTACCCTCGTACTCTGCAGCAATCTCATCTATAACTGGAGAAAGCATTTTACAAGGGCCACACCAAGGTGCCCAAAAATCTACTAAAACTGGTTCTTCTGAAGACAGCACTTCTTGAGAAAAAGTACTTTCATTAACTTCAATTGCCATAACAGCCTCCCTAACTTACACAAACTTATAAAAACCAACAACACTTTACACTTAATTTGCTTGATTTAAACACTCAAAGAAGCACTTTTTGGAATTCTCAAATCTTTACTATTTAAAAGTTTTGCCAACTTTTAAGTTTCTGCCTAAAACAAAAGGCCATGCAGACATTATAGGTTTATTTTCAGGTTGGAGTCTTGTAACTAATATTTTCCCCACCGCACATGCTATGGTAAACCCTACATTTTTTTCTATAGAAACAACTGTCCCGTAATTACTATTTTTAGACTCTTCATCTAAAATTTCAAAATCTAAAAATTTAACTCTTTTACTTTTGGCACAATTTTCAATAAACGTTGAGTAAACTCCAGGCCAAAGGTATAAGCCCCTAAATTGGTTGTATATTTGTTTAGCACTTTTTGACCAATCTATTAAACCATCTTCCTTTTTAAATGTCGGTGCAAAAGTTGGCTCTCCTTTTTGAGGTATTATTACAATTTTTTCACTTTTTAACAATGATAAAGTTTGGTCCATAACTTCTACGCCTATAGGGACCAACTTATTAAACAGAGTTTGTGCATTGTCTTTTTTTTCTATGCCCACAGACCTTTGCGTTAAAATATTGCCTGTATCTAAACCATCTTCAATGTAAAAAGAGGTTACCCCTGTTTTGGGTTCATCGTTAAGCAAAGCATACTGTACAGGTGCTGCTCCCCTATATTTTGGCAACAGAGAAAAATGTATATTAAAAGTCCTATATTTTGGTAAATCAAAGATATTCCTTGGTATAAGTTTCCCATAAGACACTGCAATGCCAACATCTGCGTTAAAATTTTTTATAGTTTCATGCACGTCTTGAGCAAACTTTAAAGGCTGAATAAATTTTATACTTTTTTCTATAGCAAAAATCTTGACTGCAGGACTTACAATACATTGCCCTCTTAACGCAGGTTTGTCTGGCATTGTTACAATAAAAAGTTCGTGCCCACTACTATATAGATGTTCAAGGTAAAGTTTAGATATAGAAGCTGTACCAAAAAATAAAACTTTCACCAGTTGCCTGCTTTCTTTTTTCTTTTTATTTCTTTTTCTATCACTTTTCTTTTAAAATCTGGCAAATAGTCTATAAAAAGTTTTGCATCTAAATGGTCTACTTCGTGCTGAATAGCCACAGCAAGAAAACCTTGAGCTTTAACTTCTTTTTTGCTGCCATCCAAATCCGTATAATTAGCAACAACTTTATCAAAACGCTTTACCTTTTCATAAAATTCAGGAATAGACAAACACCCTTCCTTTAGAATCTTTTTATCTTCTCCGGAAACAATTTCTGGGTTAATCAAAACTATTGGCGATTTCTGATCTTGACTTATATCTATAACACAAAACCTTAAAAGTTGGCCTACTTGAGGTGCAGCAAGACCAACACCTTTAGCAAAGTACATTGTTTCTAACATATCTTTAGCAAGTAACTTTATGTCTTTGGTTATTTTGTCAACATGTTTAGATTTTTGCCTTAAACTTTTGCTGCCGTATTTTTCTATATTTAATATTGCCATAACTACATTTAGTTTATCATTTTGTATTAAAAAGTTTCAATTAGTTCTATAATAATTGTCATTTAATGGACCATCCTTTATGATTAGCAATCTTTTCTAAAGATGATTTTAAATATTCTTTCCTGCCCCCAGGCTCATTATTACTTCATCATAAGCAAGTTGCAATACTTCTTGAGAACATCCTCTAGGATGATGTCCTAAATGTGTCTTGCACTCTTTGTGGGCTGAGCCAGGATTTGTCAAATGTTTTTTTTGTGCACCATCAGAAGCATGCGCAAATCTTGCATCCAACCTTGCAATTAAATTTCCTACAGCTACCTCAGGTGTTACAACAGACTCTTCCAAAACAGTAGATGAGTACGGAGCAATTACACTCTCTCTTTTGACTAAACCATTATCAGTCTTACTACAACTACACAAAATACAGCTACATAAACAAAAAAACCTATTAACAATTTATCCATTTTTATTCTCCTTTACTTACTTTATATTGAACAAATTCGAGTACCTGCTATAATACCTGACCTGACCAAGTTTAATGGAAATTAGGAGTTTACACATAAAAATATTAGGTTGACAAAGTCGTCCCAACTGGGCAAGGCAGATATTACAATTTTGATTCAATTAATATAAAGGGGCAATATGAAAATGTGAAAGGATTGTAAATTTATAAGAATATTATCCTGAACTTAGTTTTACTTGTGTCTTTGTCTTTTTTTGAAAAGATTGAAGGGTTTGCTCATAAAAAGTTGAGATAGGAATATTAATCCTGTAATTATTTCTGTGTTAACTGTTAATAACAACTAAATTGTCACGGTGGATAACTTCTTCCACAATGTCTATTACCCCTTTCATTTCTTGTGTCTTCCTACCTTTTACTTTTTCAATATCTTTGCTATCATAATTAGTAAGACCTCTAGCAAAGTTTTTGCCTGTTTGCGCATTTGCAATATCTATAGTATCACCCCTTTTAAAAGTACCACTGACTTTTGTTATCCCTACAGCTAAAAGACTTTTACCTTTACTAATTAAAAAGTTCTCAGCATTTTGGTCAACATAAATTGTTCCTTTAGGCTTTTTACTAAAAGCTATCCAAGATTTTTTCGCTTCTAACCGCTTTTTTGAAGCTATTATGCTTGTGCCTACCTGTTTGCCTAAAATTATATCCTTTAACAAAATTATATTTACACCGTTTGTAATTATTGTGTCTACCCCTGAACTAGTAGCAATCTTTGCGGCTGTTATCTTTGCCCTCATCCCTCCAACACCTTTAGCACTAGATGATACAGTGTTTGCAAATTTTTCAACTTCTTTTGTAATATGCTCTATTCTAGGAACTAATAATGACGTTTCTGGATCACCATTGTAAAAGCCGTCAACATCAGTAAAAATTACGAGCTTGTCTGCACTCACTGCTAAAGCTACTAAAGCTGACAATGTGTCATTATCCCCAAAATTAATTTCGTCAATTGAAACTGAATCATTTTCATTAATTATAGGTATCACTTTGTTTTCAATTAAAGCGTTTAAAGTGTTGCGAACATTTAAATAGTTTGTGCGCCTGTCAAAAACTTCTCTTGTAAGTAGAATCTGTGCAACAATATTATTATAACTTGCAAACGCTTTAGAGTAAACGTTCATAAGTAAAGGTTGTCCAATTGCTGCAAACGCTTGCTTTCCTCTTAAGGTTTTTTGATCGTTTTTTATACGTAAATGGGCTTTACCTGCGCTTACAGCTCCAGAACTCACAATTAAAATTTCATGCCCATGAGTACGTAAAGCAGATATTTCTTTTGCTAAATCGTAAATATATCCTTCATTTAACAAACCTTCTTTTACTGTTAGAGTGCTTGTACCAACTTTTATAACTATTCTCATGCAAAACGTTAATTCCCTATAAACTTAGATCATAACTAAAAAATATACACAACTTAAAGTATAGTAGTTGCTTTAGTTATGTCACAAAAAAAGGACCTTTGCTCATCAAAAGTTATCCTGTTTAAACCCTTATTAGCAAGTTAAAAATTATGGCTTCAATTGTTCCAGCAAAACCTTGTTTACTAACTGCGGGTTTGCTTTACCTCTGGATTTTTTCATTACAAGGCCAACAATTGCTCCAACAGCTCTTTCTTTACCAGCTTTAAATTCCGCTACAGCTTTAGGGCTTTCGACTATTGCTTCTTGGCAAAGTTTTATAATTTTTGATTCGTCTGAGATTTGAGTTAACCCTTTTTCTTTTACCACGACTTCAGGAGCAAACGATTTTTCGTACATGTCTTCAAAAATTGTTTTTGCTATTTTGCCTGAAATTGTACCATTTAAAATTAAATCTATAAGTTTTGCCAAGTTTTTGCTAGAAATGGGAGACTGTGATATGTCTATTTTTGATGCATTAAGTTTTGCACTAAGCTCTGTAGAAATCCAGTTTGCTAATGGTTTAGCAGACATTTTTTTATCTTTAGAATTATTCAAAGCTTCTTCATAAAAAGCTGCAGTTTCCCTACTAGAAGTTAAATAAGTCGCGTCATAGTCTGACAAGGAATAATCGTTTGTAAATCTTTGTTTTTTAGCTTTCGGAAGCTCCGGCAGTTGAGTACATAGCTCTTTGACAAAAGAGTCAGACAAATTAAAAGGTACTAAGTCCGGTTCTGGGAAATATCTGTAATCTAGTGCATCTTCTTTTGAACGCATTGACTTTGTTACTCCTTCTTGTGCTTCCCAAAGCCTTGTTTCTTGTACTAGCTTGCCTCCTGACTCAAGCACTTCTTTTTGCCTTTTGGCTTCGTAGGCTATTGCTTCTTTTACACCAGTCATCGAGTTAATATTTTTAATCTCTACTCTAGTACCAAACTCTTTTTGCCCTACAGGACGTATGCTTACATTTACATCACAACGCATTTTACCTTCTTCCATACTACATTCAGAAGTACCTAAATATGTAACTATATTTTTTAACTCTGTTAAAAATTCAAACACTTCTTCTGGAGAGTTAAGTTCTGGCTCTGTAACAAGCTCCATAAGACCAACACTGGCTCTGTTTAAATCTAGCAAAGAATAGCCTAACTTTTTGTTACCTATTTTGTGTACTAGTTTGCCAGCATCTTCTTCAAGATGTATTCTTGTTATGTTTACAACTTTTTCTTTCCCTTCAACACTTATTGCAAGTTTCCCTTTAGAACATAACGGAGGTTCTGATTGTGTTATCTGGTAATTTTTTGGCACGTCTGGATAAAAGTACTGCTTTCTTGCAAAAGTGCATTGTTTGTTTATTGTAAAATCTAAAGCAAGCCCTGTTTTAATTATAGCTTCTAGAGCTTTTTTATTTAATATTGGGATTGCTCCAGGTTGAGAAGTGCAAACAACACAGGTGTTTGCGTTAGGTTCAGCGCCAAACTGTGTAGAGCACTCACAAAACACTTTTGACTTTGTGTTAATTTGCATATGCACTTCAAGTCCGACTACTGTTTCATAATCAGCCATTTATTTATCCCTTAAACATTTATAATAGCTTCAACTTCGTTAAAGTGTTGGATATCTATCAACATCAAAACTAGCAACTTTTTCAAACGCGTTGGCTACTTTAAAAAGTTTTGCGTCAGAAAATCGCGTCCCCATAAAGTGTACTCCCATAGGCATACCATTTGAAGTAAAACTGCAAGGCACTGTAATCCCTGCAAGGCCAGCAAGGTTTGCTGCTATAAGAAAAATGTCACACTCTTCAGGGAGCGTCTCTCCAAACTTTACAGGCATTTGCAAAGTAGCAGGTGTAAATATAAAGTCGCATTGTTTATAAGCTTGCTCTATTTGGTTTATGAGTAATGTTCTTACTTTCTGAGCTTGGTGGTAACATCTATGATAATTTTTTGCGCCTAAAACGTACGTGCCAAACAATATTCTCTTTTTTACTTCATAACCTAAAGACTCTCCACGTGATTTTGCGTATTGATCGTTTAAGCTAACACTGTTTGGAGATCTGTACCCATAACGTATCCCATCAAATGTAGCAATATTTGCAGAAACTTCCGCACACATAATAACTTTATATAAAGCAGGAACGTACTTATAAGCTGGAATGTCAATTTCTACGACCTGGGCATTTTCTGCTTTTAGTTTATTTACAGCTTCATTGAAATATTTTGTTATTTCCGGATCTATTTTATAGTCGGAAAGTTGTTTAGGAATACCTATTTTTAAAGTTTTTAAAACGTCTGGGCCGTTTAAACCCTTGGTGTAGTCTATCCACTCATTAGGCTGGCAAACTGGATCCCTGTAATCCTTCCCTGCTATAACACTTGTAAGTAAAGCCGCATCCATTACATTTTTTGTCAAGGTGCCTATTTGGTCAAAAGAAGACGCTAAAGCACAAGCTCCATACCTACTTATAAGCCCATAAGAAGGCTTGTATCCTACTATCCCGCAAAAACCTGCAGGCTGCCTTATAGAACCGCCAGTATCTGAACCTAAAGCAAAAGGGATCATGCCAGCACTTACTGCTGCAGCGCTACCACCAGAAGAACCGCCTGGAATGTATTCTATGTTCCAAGGGTTAGCGGTTTTTTTGTAAGCAGAAGTTTCTGTAGAACCACCCATAGCAAACTCGTCCATGTTAGTCCTACCAATAAAAATTGTGCCCGCTTCTTTTAATTTTTCTATAACTGTAGCATCGTAAGGAGAAACATAGCGCTCTAAATATTTTGATGCAGACGTCATACTTTCCCCTTTTACCATAATATTGTCTTTTATGGCTATAGGTATACCCTCAAGAATGCCACACTTTTTGTTTTCTTTTTTATCAACTCGTTGAGCTTGACGCAAAGCGCTTTCTTCGTTTAGCTTTAAAAAAGCTTTAACTTTAGAGTCTACTTCTTTTATACGACTAAAACACTCTTTTACCACATCTACACTTTTTACTTCTTTGGAACAAATTTTTATGCTCAATTCTTTAGCTCTAATCATACTTTAAAACCACTTTTTCTTTTTAAAATATATTAACATGGCAATTATCGTAACAAGCATTATTCCTATCGCAAAAAACCAACTTCCTTTTTGGCCAAAAAAAGAATATTCAGGGAAAATAACGTTCATCCCGTAATAACCTGAAACAATAAGAACAGGCATTACAATTGTAGCTATAACTGTAAGAAATTTCATAACTTCGGTAAGTTTTACCGTAACACTTGACATATAAACTTCTATCAAGCTTACAATCATTTGGCTTCGCATAATTATTGCTTGGTTCATCCTTGCACACTGAGTGTAAATGTCGCGAAAATATACTAGATATTCTCTTGCTATTAAATTATTGTTTGCTCTAGTAAAATAAACATAAGAAGATTGTTGAGATTCTGCTATTTTGCGCATAGCAAAAACCACTTTTTTTGTGTCTAAAATATCTTCCATACTTTCTGCTTCTGGCTCTTCAAGAACTTTGTCTTCTAAATTTTCCATCTTGTCGTCAATTTTTTCTAAAGTAAACTCGTAACTAGAAACGACTTTATTAAAAACATTGTAAAGTAAATTCTCTAAACTTTTCATTTCAACTTGAGGGCGCGCTTTTGCTCGTTCAAAGAGAGTTTCAAGAAAAAATAGTTCTTCTGTGTGCACAGTAACTAAAAACCCTTTACCTACAAAAAAGTTAAGCTCATAAATACTATCTTCGAATTCTTGATAATAATTTGGCTTAAGTTGTATGCCGTGGATAGCGCCAAAAGCGTAGTTTTCAAACTCTTCTATTTTTGGATAATACTGAGGGAAAAGACAGTCTTCTATAGACATTTCATGAAAATGAAAAGTTTCTGAAAGAAGATTTGTTTCTTGATGAGTTAGCTCATGATTTTCCAAGGTGATGTCTATCCATGCAAGATCTAACTTATTATTATAATCTTGTGCTACTTTTAAGGCATCACATTCTGTAACAACTGTGCCGTTTTTAAAGTAAATTGCCCTTATCATTGCGCCTCTATAACTTTTTTAATTTTATAAAAAGTGCCTTCTCTTTCAGGAGCACCATTAAGCATTTGCTCTATTGTTTCTCTAGAGCAAGGTTTTACAATATCTTGTCTCCACACATTCTTGAGTTCAGTAACATGTGTAGTAGGTTTTAGTGTAGCGACACTAGGTTCTTGTAAAATCTCTATATAGTCAAGCATAGAATTTATGTCTTTAAGGTACTTTTCTTTCTCTTCGTCTTTAATGTCTATCCTTGCTAAAAAAGCAGTAGTTTCAAGTTCTTCTTTTAACATAAGCGCTCCTCAATACAGTACATTGGCAAAATTGTACAAAAATACTTATTTTTTAACAATATTTTTAGCGTTTTACATATTCTCTCTTACTTTAAGTTTCTTTACTTTACTGCAAACCATTTACCAAATTATAGTGTTTTAGTTATATTATTTAAAACATACAAAAAAGCTACTTGTAAAATTATTACAAAAAATAGTAGTATCAACGTTATACAAGAACTATAAGGAACTACTTATGATATACGAGTTCCCTGTTACACAAAATAAAGATGTTTTTGAACAAAACCTTGGCAAGATTTCAAAAATTGCTAAGTCAAACAACAAAATTATCAAAACTGTTAATTTAGAAAGGCCCATACTTAAAAAATTAGAGCATTTAATAAAAGCTGTTTTTAGATGTTTCTTTAATTATTTGTGTTTGATATTTCAAAAAAACAATAAAAGCAACTTTTATGTTGCCTTTGTTATAAATGGCGGGATTGGCGACACTATTAGACAAATAAGTATTATCAGCGAAATTGTAAAAATGTTCCCAAACGTTGCAATTGATATTTATACTAACAGACACTTATATTTTTTGTTTAAAGGAATAAAAAAAGTAAGATTTTTCTTTGAAATCGATTTAATTGTTTTAACTAAAAAAAAATACGACATAATTTACAAACCTATGGCTGTATATAAAACTTCTTCTATAGAACAAGAAGTTATATTCTACACAAAAGATAAAGCTGAAAGTAATAAAATTCAAAGCAATATTAGAGCTTATAAAGACAAACTTTTATCTCCTTTAAACAACAACTTACATCATATTTCCATATCAAAAGCTGCATCTGGAGTTGACAATATAGGAGATATATCGCTAAGCCTCAATTTCAACCCTGTACCATTAGAAAAGTTTGGCATAACAAAAAGCTTAAAGTATATAACTTTTAATTACGGCGCTGGTGGAAAAGGTTGTAACACCGACCCTAAATGTTGGCCTAGACAACATTGGGAAACTTTATTGAAAATATTACAAAAAAATTTAAAAGGTGTGACAATTGTTCAGTTGGGACTTGCAACTTACAATTTTAGTGGAACTAACATAATAAATACAGCTTGTAAAACTTCTTTTAATGAGCTTTGCACAATACTTAAAAATTCATTGCTTCATATAGATATAGACGGCGCTTGTATACATATTGCAAAGGCTATAGGCACTAAAGCTCTTGTGCTGTTTGGACCAACATCTGCTAAGATTACAGGATATTCAGAAAATATAAACATAACTTCTTCTTTGTGTAGGGACTGTTACCATATGTTTGACCACCAACTTTTGGGAAGATGTGCTCTTGGCTATGAAAAGTCTGTGTGCATGCACTCTATTTCCCCAGAGTTTGTAGCAAATAAAGCAATAGAATATATAAATGATGTAAGCAAAGTTTCTCCCCTGGCTTGACCATAACATAAATATCATATTTACTTTTATACATTAGTAATAGTTGCAAGTATAATGTATTTCATGATTTGTTCCCACACAACAATAAGCCATAACGTGATAATGTGCTTTTTTAGGGAACGTGATATTTAAGTTTTGGCTCTTCATCGTTTCTACTATTATATTGACTCCTATTGCTTCCAAAGGTATTCTTGCTTGTGTAGGGTTTGCACAACTGTGCAGATTACAATCATTTTTACATAACTTACAGGAACCTCCAATAAATGAAACTGCCAAAGAGTCGTTATTATCATACAAAAGCTTTTCCAGTTTCCTTAAACACAAATGCATTATATTGGTTATCTTAAAATGCACTAATTCAAAGTTTTCTATCGTTATAGACATTGTAACTTTTAATACAATTGCATTTGGATATTCACTTTTAACAATTGTTTGGTAAGCCAACGACGGAATTTTAGGAGGACATGTCCATTTTTATTATACTTATTACAATAAAAACATTTTAATTTGACTCTTTCTTCAAAAACAATATCCTTTGGATCAATTTTCATAATTTCTATACCGTTAAATTCTTTCTTAAGTAAGTTATTTAAATTTTTCAAACATTTTTCACCTATTTAACCTTAGGATAATGGGAAGGGAAAACAAATGTCTTGTAATAATCATTATATTTTGTTCAGGAGGGCCATCCTCCATTTCCACCATGCCTTTTCTTGGCGTACAGCTACCCATATTGCAAACATAAAGCTGCTTTAAACAAATTGTTTAAAGCGCTAAAACCATAAAAACTAATATACTTAAATCTTTACTTTAGTACCCTGTCTATAAACAAATGTTGCTTAATCGTATCATAAATGGTACGATTAGTGCATAAAAATGGTACGATTGAAGGCTACAACATGCACAATAAACGTCAAGAATTAATTTTAAAATACATAAGGAAACAAAAATTAGTTTCTAGAAGCAAACTACAAACATACATATCTAAAATCATGTCAAACAAAAATTCAAAAATTACCCTGCTGCGAGATTTGAATACACTCATTGCCGAGGGGGAAATTAAAAAAAATGGAATTGCAAAAAACACAGCTTATACATGTGTTGTGCCTTCAACACTTGAAGCAATAAATGTTAGAGCTTATTTTAAAAAAGATATAGATAAACGTATTTTAAAATCTGACTATTTTAATTTTGATATTTGGGACAATTTACATAATCTGTTTACAGGTAAAGAAAAACACGACCTGGCTAAATTTAACAAACAATACATAAAAAATAAAAAAGAGTTACCTCAAATTTTACTTAAAAAAGAACTAGAACGATTAACTATCGAATTTTCATGGAAATCATCTCATATAGAAGGTAATACCTATTCTTTATTAGACACTGAACGTTTACTTAAAGAAAATGTGCAAGCTAAAGGGAAAAAAACAGAAGAAGCTATTATGCTTTTAAATCATAAAAAAGCTCTTGATTTTGTTTATACAGATCCTGCATATTTCAAAAAGTTATCCATTTCCAAAATAGAAGAACTACACAGGTTGCTTGTTAGCGGACTTAGTGTTAATTTTGGATTGAGAAAAAATAGAGTTGGAATTACAGGAACAAATTATCGCCCTATTGACAATATACATCAAATAAGACAATCTGTAGAACAACTTGTCAAAGTAATAAACAGAACTGAAAACCCTCTAGAAAAAGCTTTAATTGCTGTTTTAATGATTTCTTATATACAACCTTTTGAAGATGGTAACAAACGCTCCGCAAGGATACTAGGCAATGCTTTACTTCTTGCAAACAATTATTGTCCTTTATCGTATCGCAGTGTTAATGAAATCAACTATAAAAAGGCCACTATTCTATTTTATGAACAAAACAATGCGACTTATTTTAAGAATTTATTTGTAGAACAATTTAAACAAGCTATTAAAAAATATTTCTAACAATATTGTTTTTGCCCACCTGCACCAGTGGAAAGGAATCCAACACACATGGCTAGACCAAGTAACCAACTTACTTAATATAGCCAATAAAAATATACAACTGCTATCAGTATAGCCCTTTACGTAGTATATTTTATGTGAAAATTTTGTAATTTTTGGCCAATTTAAAATAAGTAAAGTGATATGTTTTTTAATAAAAATATGTTTTTGGCACTAAAATATCTCTTTTAGTTAATGGCCTAAGCAAGGATATACCTTCTAAAGATTTGCATCTACTCAATGCTACATACAATTGACCAGGAGCAAAAGCGCCATATTCCATATCTATAACTACATTATCAAAGGTTTTGCCTTGACTTTTGTGTATCGTAGCTGCCCATGAAAGTTTTAGTGGGTACTGACTAAAAAAACCTGCGCTTTCTGTTTCTATTTGTTTTTGTTTCTCGTTCCACTTATATTTAAACAATTCCCATTTATAAGGTTCCACGGCTTCTGTTCTACCGTTTGGAAACTTCACATATATAAATGTTTTGTCTGAAGAAGTCCCATTTCGTATATCTTCAACTATACCTATGCTACCATTTACCCATCTATACTTAGTATCATTATTTAACGTCATGACTTGCGCACCTTTCTTTATTATAAGGTCACGTTCTGCAGGCAAAATTTTAGAGTTTTCGTCAATATTTTCTGTTTGGGCAGAAAATATTAAATGCTCTGCTTTTATCTGTGAAAGATATCTGTTGTTTATTAAAGTAGCTTTTTTGTTGGTTGTTGTAAGACAAACTGACATTTTATTATCTAAAATCTTCTTGCAGACTCGAGCGTTTAACTTTAGAAGTTCTTCATCGCTAGTTGTGCCATTGCGTACACTGTTTAGCAATGATAGAAAACTGTTGTCTTGTTGTCTGTACACTTTACTTAATTCTACTTTATGAAGTACACAATCTTGCAATGAATATGCACTCAAAAAGTATGGGGATTTATACACACAACTAAAAATATTATGTTCTTCTCTCTTTACCACAGGAGGAAGTTGTTTTAAGTCCCCAATAAAGACCATTTGGACACCACCAAAAGACTGCTGGTGTTTTTGCCTGTTTAATCTTAAAAATTTATCTATACAATCTAAAAGATCGCACCTTAACATCGAAGCTTCGTCTATGATAATAGTTTCAACTTTTTTATATATAGATTTTTCAGAAAGATTTTTCTTTTTGATTTTTGATAAAGTAACGTCTGGCTTAAAATGGAAAAATGAATGTACCGTTTCCCCACCACAATTAAGAGCTGCAACACCTGTAGGAGCAAGAACCACCGTTTTTTTATGAGCGTGAGTAACATAATAATGCAAAAAGGTAGTTTTTCCTGTACCTGCATTCCCTGTAACAAAAACACAGTCCTCGCTTTTTTCTATTAAATCAAAAGCTTGCTTGAATTCTTTATTGATTTCAATTTTATCCTGCATTATTTTTTACTCTTTTAGTTTTCCAAATAAATTTTAGGCTGGAATTTTCTACCTCTAATTTGACCTTTTTTTAGAACCTCAAACTGATTTTTTATAAGAGATTCATCTCTTTTATCTTAAGCCAATCAAGTCAGACTTTATTTTTTTACAGCGATTTTTTTAATTTGGATTTTAGTAGAATCTGTTTTTATAGTTATAAAATAAACACCCGGAGCTATTTTATCTCCATTATCATTCCTTAAATCCCATCTAAGCATCTTTTTATTTATATCATCTGCTAGCTCTAAAATACTAAAACTCTTTATAAGCTCTCCACTTATATTATATATCCTAGCATCTAGCTTGGTTGCCTCTAAAGATATGTCTGCTATCTTTAAATAGTTACTAGCACTCAAACTAACTGGATTTGGATATACTAAAATATCTTGTTGCTCTGAAAGTGGGGGTGTGGGTGTCGGAGGGACAGGCGGTAATATAGACGCATTTAAATAAAGTTTACCATACCCATAATTATTATCTGGCGCAGTATGCACTTTTATTGTGTGCATGTCAATTATATAGTCTTTAAACTGTTGAGCATTTTGTAAGAGTTCAGGTCTTATTTGTGCAATTAATACAGCAGCGCCTGCAACATGGGGAGCTGCATAAGAAGTAGCATTGCCAGGGGCAACAATCTCTGGTTTTATACATTCTGGCTCTACTACTTGACCCAAAGCATCTGTAGCTGCACGACAAGGGCCACATCCACTGAAACTTCCTATTAAATCATTTTTATTGTAATCCCCTTCAGGAATAGCTCCAGCTGTCAGTGACTTCCTGGAATGCCCAGGCCCTGTTAAACTTGACGTCTTGTTAGCTTCAGCAGGGTTCGATAATGTCAGACCCCCTAAACATACAACAAATCCCATTTTATCTCTTACATTATACCCACCACGACTTATTACTTTAATTCTTATTAAGTCTCCTGGAGTTGTGGAGAACCCAGGCATAAAATCACCCCTTGGGTCAGCATCATCTGAACAATCAGGAATAATTTGGTTGACGCCGTCTCCTACATTAATTACTTCTAAATCAAAATTATACAGGTGGGGGAGCAGGCCTGGTGGCATAGTAACTTTATTGCTTCTGCAAACATGAAGTCTCCAGTTCACAGGAGCAGTGCCCACAATCCTAAGATCAAGTTGTTGCGTCCCATTAGGAAAATTAAAATAAGTATTAGCTCCCCCAGTAGCCTCGAGCTCACCAAACCACCGACCATCAGCATCATTGCCAGTTATAGTGATAGCAAGTATATTGCTATCACTATAACTATCGATTTCTTGACAATAGTCAACCATGCCATCTGGAAAAGCAATATCATCCCTTAAAGATATACTCACTATGTGAATGCCTTCTTGAGTACAATAGTTACGTACTCTTTCATACCTACCTGCATTATCAGCAACTCCTACATCTATGAGAAACATATCGCAATCTGGAGCAATGCTATATACTATGGCAGCACAGCTTGTTCCATGTCCTACACCAGCATAACTAGGGGCAATTGGAGCAGCAGGATCTACTGTAAAATTCATAGCTATTAAGTTTTTGGGCAAAGAACCATTTTCCTGGTAAGCTGAATAACCAGCAAAATCATAATCTATTATAGCAACTTTAACACCTTTCCCTGTTATCCCTCTTTTTATAAATTCCGTAGCATTTATTGAATCTTTAGATCCAAAGGCATTTGCAGTTATTAACATAATTACTATAATATTTAATATACTTTTTCTTAAAATGTTGCTTTTTGTATTCATAATACGATTATATTAACATTTTTAAAATAGTAAGTCAAGTTTTTATTTTTTCAAAAGAAATTTTATCGTTTATCTTTCCTGACTTGCCCGTTTGGTTTACCCAAACCTGACTTTTTTATAAATAAATTTCATTTTCCCTTAAAACTGACAAACCTAATAGGATAGCTAGAAAGAAGGTAAGCAAGATATATTTGGTATAGAAGACAAAATAATAGAGTTGAATGGGAGCGCAGATTACTTTAAATATTATCAAGATTATTTAAGATATAGTTCTTTTCCTTTTGCTATCGAGCTTAACAAAGATATTGAAAAAATCAATTCTTATTTATCTGCAATCGTTGACAGCATAATTTTAAAAGATGTTATTAAAAGAAAAAAATCACAGAAGTTTCTACATTAGAAAGGCTTCTTAAATTTGTTTTTGCCAATATAGGTTCTCTAACATCAGCTAAAAAAATTGCAGATTCCATGAAATCTGCTGGGTACAAAATAGCAATTCAAACAATAGAATCTTATTTATCTGCATTAAGTGATAGTTACATACTATAAAACAAACCGTCTTGATGTTAATGGGCAAGAATATTTAAAAGCAAATGATAAATATTATATTGCCGATATTGGATTGCATTATTATTTGCTTGGAGATAAGAGAAAAGATTACGGTGCAACTCTTGAAAATATAGTATATTTAAAACTTGTCTGTAGAAGTTATGAGGTTTATGTAGGGCGTGTTGATAACTTGGGAATTGATTTTATAGCTTTTAAAAATGGAGTGCCTATTTATTATCAGGTTGCCTTAACAATTAAAGAAAAAAATACTTTTAAAAGAAGTTTTCTCCTCTTACGAAAGTGAAAAATATATTATAACTTTAAATCTTTTTGACTTTTTGCTTTTTTAAATATTTAGTTTTATTATTAATGTAGTAACTGGCTTGGCCAGTCTAAGAGCAGGCATTATTTACATAAAGCTTAGGGTTCTCCAACAGGATTAGACTATTTATCAGCCACGCTAACACCTTAAGTGTAAAATGATATTAGCAACTTTATGGAAGATTTATAGATTTTTGTTTCTAGTAGAATTTATTTTTTACTAATTAATAGTCGTTATAAAATGTAACAATTACTTTTTCTATCAACACGCTTGAGGACACTTTTAGGAAACATATAAAACCTTTTGCCACAAGTATTAATAAAAGACCTTAAGCATTAAAAACGCTAAACAAAAACAAGCGCCTTTTTATAACCAATAGTCCCACAAATAACTAATTTTAAAGCTATAAAATTATACACAAGAGTTTTGGTTTGAAAATTTAAACTTATATCCTTATTGTATCACTAAAATACTGAAAATACATAAACGCTAAATATCCATTTCTTAGCAATTTACACCACCAAATATATGTATTAAAAATATGACTTACTGAGAATATCTTGATTTCTTATCTTATGTACTTTTCCGCAATAAAATAAGAGAGGAAAGGCTCTAGTCAAAAAACTTTGTTAAAAGTACAAATTTCGCTTGATTGAAATCTGCTTAAAAAAACCTTGTTTCTTGCTTTAAGCACAATGTAGCCAAAGTTGATAACAAATTATCCACATATTTATAAGAAAATGCCTACACAATAAATAAGTTTAAGTTTTGTTAAATTTACATTGATTTTTCAATATATTTTATAACTTAACTAAGAAGCCGTATTATAAATATCAAACTTTTAAGTCAACTATTATGCTAGTTATCCACACTATGCTAAAACTTTCGACTTGATTTTTAGATTTCTCAAACTAACAATTTTCCTAGCAAATCTTCTTTTTATATTTAAAACCTGTCAAGCAAGAAGAACTTAATTTTTAAGGATCACTTATAACCCAATAAGCTTACGATCAAATTTCCTGTTTTTTATAAAATTTGTAAAACTTATAAAGGTACTAAAACTCCTATTTATAAACTTAGCTTTTTTGCTATTCTTTCAAGATCATCTAAAGAATAATAAAACAGTTCTATTCTACCTTTTTTGCTGTCACCTACAATATTTACTTTAGTTCCAAACTTTCTTTGAAGTTCTTCTTTCAAGTTTGTAAGTTCTACTACTTGTTTTTTTTCTTTTATCTTTTTTTTATCAACTTTAAAACCTGAAACTATTCTTTCTACAGCTCTTACTGAAAGTTTTTCATTTAATATTTTTCCTACAATCAGTTTTACTTTTGTACTATCTTCTATACTTGCAAGCATCCTTCCATGCCCAGAAGATATTTTTCCTTCAGAAATAAGTGCTTGAACATCTTTTGGCAAAGATAAAAGTCTTAATGTATTTGATATAACAGACCTTTCTTTCCCTATAACTTCTGCGATTTGTTCGTGTGTATGAGAAAATTCTTCTATAAGTCTCTGAAAAGCTTTGGCTTCCTCTATAGGGTCTAAATTTTCTCTTTGCAAATTTTCTATTAACGCTAAATCAAAACGCTGCTTGTCATTTGTAGACCGTTTAACTATAGCTCTTATATCTTTATTGCCTGCAAGTTTAGAAGCTCTGTAACGCCTTTCTCCTGCAATAATTTCATACTCGCCAGGAACAACAGACTCTGAAACTAAAATAGGTTGAGTTAATCCATGTTTCTTAATTGACTTTGCAAGTTCTTCTAATTTTTTATCATCAAATTTAGTTCTGGGCTGAAATCTATTAGGTTTAATTTTATTTAATGGAATTTTTATTACCGTATCATCTACACTTTTATTTTGCCCTAATGACGGAATTAAGGATTCTAACCCTCTACCTAAAACTTTTTTCTGCATGTTTTTTTCTCCATTCTAATACATTTGGTCTGACTTAATGTTCTATTTTTATATTCTAAAGTGCTTCTAAAATAACTTTTTACTTACATTACTACCTAACTTGACCGGTTTTAAGGAAAATGGAAAATTTACTCATAAATTTATTAGTTTGGGAAGTTTATCTTAGAAAGAATTTCCTCCTGATTACGATTGTTTTGAGAGAAATTCTTTAGCAAAATCCAAATATGCACTTGTCCCTTTGCCTGTAGGGTCATAAAGAATGGCTGGTTTTCCAAAACTTGGAGATTCTGCAAGTTTTACAGTTCTAGGTATTTTAGTTTCGTAAACTTTATCTTTAAAAAATTTTTTAACTTCATCTATAACCTGCCCTGAGAGATTAGTTCTAGAGTCAAACATAGTAAACAAAACACCTTCTAAGTCTAAGCTAAAATCTTGCATTAAAGCAAATATAGCCTTAGATAATTGTCCTAGCCCTTCTAAAGCAAAAAATTCACATTGCACAGGAATCAAAACTGTATTTGCTGCAACAAGAGAATTAATTGTAAGAAGCCCCAAAGATGGAGGGCAATCTATAATTATATATTTATATACTTTTCCAAATTTTTCCAATGCAAATTTTAATTTTTTTTCTCTATTTTCTAAATTTACAAGGGCAATCTCTGCAGAAACTAAAGATGTAGTAGCAGGGGCAATATCAAGCCAATCCATAGCTGTATTTTGTATAACATCTTCCAAATCAATCTCATCTATTAGAACATCGTATATTGTTTTTTTTAAAGAGTCTTTGTCTATCCCTAATCCACTTGTAGTATTGCTCTGAGGATCCATATCAATTAATAAGCACTCTTGTCCAAGATGGCATAAGCTAGCAGCTAAATTTATTGATGTTGTTGTTTTCCCAACACCACCTTTTTGATTTGCGATTGATATCACTTTGCCCATTATCTACTCCACTTTAAAATACATAACCATTTATTTAGTGTTGCCTTGGCCTCTATAAGACCTGACCGGTTTGGGTTCACGCTGTGTTTTTATCCACTAACTTTTACTTCAGCTTTTTCTACATTGTATTTACGTTAATTTTACAATATTTAACAACAACTATTCAAATATTTAACCCGTTTTATTAATGTTTCACGTGAAACACACTGTCTGCTAGCGTTTTTAGCTTGACAATTTTTAGAGGAATTTACCCAAACTTTAACTACAAACACCAAACTTGCAACGCCCATCTTAGAAATAATTTTCGTGCGGATCAAGAGTAATGGATACAGGCTGATCAGGGGACGGAGGGAGGGGGAATGTCAAGAATTTTTGCATTTTTGTCTTTAGGTGTTTGATCTTTAAGCCAAACAGAAAGAATGTGCGTTAAGGTTTTTAGACAGACCCAATTCAGTGTTTGAAGCAAAATTTATTTATGTCTTTCTTGTTTATCATTTTGCTAGTTTGCTACTTGGCTAAAATGTTTGTTGCGATTGATCTTAGTTAAGGTAAGTAAGGTTCTAAAACTAGAGCTGTTTTTGACTCGACAGGGTTTAGGACATAATATTAGTTTTTTGTGATGGCCAAATCTATAAAGTCAGGCTCTAGCGATGACTTTAACATACAATGAAGAATGAAGTTTGAAAAAATATTAAGAGAAGTCAAAATTAAATGTTCAAAGAATTTTTATAGAGAGCTATTTCTATTTCTTCTAAAGATTTCCCTCTTGTTTCAAAAACTTTGTGCTTTACAAAAAATATTGAAAGTATCGCTACACCTGCAAAAGCTAAAAATAAATAAGTGCTCAACTTTTCAAACAGTACAGGAAACACTAAAGCTACCAATAAATTTGAACACCAGTTTGCCAAGCTGGTAATACCTGCGCCTAACCCTCTAACTTTTAAAGGAAAAACTTCCCCTATAATAATCCAAGATATTGGCCCCCAAGTAAGAGCGAAAAAGAAAATGTATAGACATAAAGAAAGTAAAGTAATGTACCCTAACATACTTGCTGAAGTATGAATATTAGTAAAAATTGAAAGAATTATAAGAGACACAAACATTCCAGAGCTGCCAAAAATAAGAAGCTTTTTTCTGTCTATTTTGTCCATAACATATAACGCAAGCACAGAAACCAGCACGTTTAAAGTTCCTATACCAACTGTACTTAAAATTGCAGAAAAAGTACCTAAATTAAGGTTAACAAAAATTGTAGGAGCATAATAAATAACCGTGTTTATGCCTATAAACTGTTGAAAAACAGCAATTCCTATAGCTGCAACTAAAGCTGGACGTACCCATTTCTTGATCAAGTCTTTAAAAACGCCTTTTTCTTGAGAAGCCACTTCTTTCATATCTTGTATTTCTTTAGATATTAAATCTAAGTCTGGTTGGTTATATTTGTTAATTCTTAACCTCTTTAAAACATTAATAGATTGATCTTCTTTCCCTTTTTCAAAAAGCCATCTTGGACTTTCAGGCAAAAATAGTGCTCCTAAAAAAACTATGCCTGCAGGGAGAGCAGCAAAGCCTATCATTAACCGCCAACCGTTAGCAACGTTTGCGTAAAACAAAGCAACCAAATAAGCTAACAGAATGCCGATTGTTATCATCAGTTGGTTTAATGTTGCAAGTGACCCTCTACGATGAGCTGGCGCCATTTCTGAAATATATAAAGGAACTAAAGCAGATGCCCCTCCAACAGCAACACCTAAAAACACTCTCGAGCTTGTTAGTAGTAACATGTTTAGAGAACTTGCAGAAAATATAGCCCCCGCAACAAAAATAAACGCACAAATTAACAACATCTTTTTACGACCATATTTGTCCGAGAGTGAAGTGATAAGGCAAGCACCTATCATAGCACCAAAAAGGATAGAACTTACCACAACGCCTTCCTGTAAAGCAGTAAGTGCCATTTCTTGCTTTATAAACAAAATTGCACTAGAAATTATGCCTGTATCATAACCAAAAAGGAGACCTCCTAAAGCACAAAAAATGTAAATTATTATAGTGTTAACTCTTTTCATACTCGAGACTCCTTTTTTTAGCATTAACTTATACTTTATTTAAATTTAAAAAATTGTATAAGTCTTTATGTTTATCAAATACTTTATCTGCCATTTTTAAAGACGCCTCTGCTAAACTTGTAGCTATAGCGTAACAAACCATATTCGCATCTTTTGCAGACTTTATACCATAAGGAGCATTTTCTATCACTAAACATTTTTCTGGGCTTATCTTTAAATTGTTTGAGGCTGTTAAGTATGGCTCAGGGTGAGGTTTTGCGTTTGTTACAGTGTCACCTCCAACAATGGCATCAAAAAGATTGTACAGTTCTTTAGGGAGCATATTTTGCACTTCTCTTTTCAGAGAGCCTGTTACAAGCCCAACTAAAATGTTTTGAGATTTTAAGTGTTTTATAAATTCTGGAATTCCTAAAAACATGTACCTTTTAAAGTACTTTTTAAAAAGTTCTTCCCTTTGCCTACATATACAAGAAAGTATTTCAGGAGTAAATTCCACTTGATAATCTTTAAAAGCAACTTCTATTATATGGCTCCACTTAGCGCCTTCCATTTCAAAAATAGTTGACGGTCTTACACGAACATTATATTGTTTTAATGTTTCAAACCACGAAATAAAATGGTACGGCATAGAGTCCACTATAATGCCGTCCATATCAAACAACACTGCTTTAAAATTAAACATTTATATCTCCCACCTTTTCTTCAAGCGCAATATATATTTTAACTGTCCCATCGGGATTATATTGTTCAAAATCAAAAGTATATGCTCTGTTAATCTGCATAGACCAAATTTGTTTCCAAGCTTTAATAATAGGGTTTTCTATGTTTATCTTCACATCAAAAATTTGATATTTGCCAGCAAACTCTAGTTTTTTATTAGAAGTCTCTATATCCGTTGCAACACTTAAGGTATAATCTCCCTTAAAATCGCTTTTATAGTCGTGGTATACTTTTTAGCTCCATTTGGAATTTTTGCGCTTACTTTTTGCCACAGATTATCGATTTTTTGTACAACCAGATTATCACTAAAATTATTTGTTCTTATACAATCAACAACATAAAGCTTTTTACTAACTTCTACCATAAAATCTCCCCCCTTTTTCTAAAACTAACTACCACACACCGTGTGCAACCATAAAGCAGCCATGGCGAGTAACTTTAACCCCTGCTAATTTCGCTTTTTTTACAGCTGTTTGCGACACTGAGCCCGGGGCTGCATCCATATTTCTTTAACTCCTAAAGATATAGCGTCGTCAACAGTTTTGTCTGTCCCTTCAGGAGGGACTACTGTTACAATTATATCTGGCTTGTTAGGTAAATCTTTTAAAGATTTATAAACACATTTTCCTAAAACAGTCCCTCCTCTAACCCCAACAGCCACAGTTTTAAAACCTGCATTTAATAAATCTGTAAATATTTTATACCCAAACTTGGCTGGATTTTCAGAAACGCCTATAACAGCACTAAGCTTGTTCTCATCCATACAAATTGTCTTCCTAAAAACTATAAATTAACTTTAACGCTGCGCATTTTAAACGTTTTTTGTGGGACATCTTTATAGCTTTTTGCAAGCTGCATATGCACATACACAAGGACGAGTGCATCTAAAGGTAACACAAAAAATGCACCTACAATGGTTAGTATTCCTAACAAGCTTATAAAAACCAACAAAATTATCAGCGCAATAAACTTAAATAAGTTCCCTTTTAACATTTTAGCACTGTTTTTTAGAGATTTTAGTACAGGCTGTCCTTCTAAAATGTCAACATAAAATAATAGGTATCTAAATAAGTATATTATAACACCAAAAGACATAACTATGTACAATGTTTGAAAAACGTTAAAAAGAACGCTACCATCGTCGTATCTAGCAAATATGCCAAAAGAAAGTAAAGCAATAAGCGACGGTACAAGCATTATTAAAAACATCCCACATATAAAATTTATAACCTTTTCGGCTTCCAGAAAATAGTCTTTAAATTTTACTTGTGAGCCTGAAATTGTAGGCAAAATAGTGCTAGTTAAACAAAAAAAGAAAATTGTTGGAACTATCAACGAAATATTTTTAAAGAACACAAATTTCAACATGGTTTTTGAATCAGTTATAATAGACAAAACGTCAAATTGCATGAGCAAAGATTTTGCTATAAAATATTGCGCTATGGTTATTAAAACAATAGTAAAAAAAGACACACCTAAAATTTTTGTCCAGTTTTCTTTAAAACTTTGAAATGAAAACTTAAAAGCTTCACTTATAGAAAATTTCATATTTTATCCTTTTTAAGCAACACCTGTTTTTTATACAGTGTTGTCTAAACAATATTTAAGTCCTTTTTGTTTGCTAAACTAACTGCTTTAAAGTAGCATATTTGTACGGCAAATTTAAGAAAACTATAAATTTATTTTCATTTCATTATGCTTTTTTGTCTCAAGAACTTGTCCTGGATTAATATTTTCTACATTTATATTATTGTTAGATAAATATTGTCGTGTTTCTTTAGAAATAAGACTGCCTAACAAAAATAAAGCTATTGTTGAAGGTATTATTTTAAGTCCTTCAAATAATTCAAAAACATCCCACGCTTTAATAGGCCAAACGACTCCAAGTATTACCGCAAAAACGTAAAAGCATCTAATCATAAAAAAGTTAGCTTTAGAAAACAAATATTTAAAGCTAACTTCAAAAACATAAGCCCCTTCAAGCATAGTGCTAAATATAAACAAAAATAAAGTACAAAACATAAGAAGGTTACCATAGGGCAGTTTTGCAAACGATAAACTCAAAATTCCAATCACATTTAATTCGTTGATAGGGAAACTAGGGATAGCATAAGACGTTGTTACAAATACAAGGCCTGTTAAAACGCATATAACACAAGAGTCCCAAAACGTCCCAGTGCTAGAAATTAAAGCTTGCTGAAACGGATCTTTAGCTTTTGCACAAGCGTCTGCTACAGAGTTCATCCCTGAGCCAGACTCTGAAGAAAACGTTGCTTTAGATATCCCGTACCTCATTGCAGTTATAATGCTAACTCCTACAGAACCTCCAACACTTGCCTTTAAAGAAAATGCTTGCGTAAAAATTGAACTTATTGCAGGTAACAAATATTTTATATTTATCATAAGAATCGTCAAACAAGACAACACGTACAAAATTATCATAAATGGTACTATAATAACACAAGCTTTAGAAATAGATTTAATTCCTTTATGTATACAACAAGCCAACATACTAGACACTACTATCAACAACAATATTAATTCCAAAGACCAACTTTTCACTTTAAAACAAAATAAAAAAAGCTCGCTTGACTGAAATGCACCATACATCATAAAACAAGTAATGCAAACAAGGATTGTATAAATAATAGCAAGCCATTTCTTTTTTAGTGCGTGCTCCATAACATACATCATACCGCCAACAATAGTCCCATCTTGATTTTTAACTTTATATTTAACTGTTAGCAAACTTTCAGCATATTTTGTAGCAACTCCAAGAATGCCTGTTAGACATATCCAAAATATAGAACCAACACCACCTAACACAATGCCATAGGCCACTCCTAAAACGTTGCCCATAGCTACCGTTCCAGACAGGTCTGTGCAAAGCGCTGCAAATGGAGAAATGTGGCCTTCTGTGTAACTTTTATTTTTTAAAGATAACTTTATGCCTTTAAAAAGTTTCCTCTGAACAAAACGTGTTCTAAACGTAATATAAATGTGCAAACAAAATATGAAAATTATTAGCGGGTACCCCCAAACCAAACTATCTAAAAACGAAAGAAAAACATAAAGTTTCTCCACAACAACTATCTCCTATTTAGTTAAATGGATATCTTAATTCTTTTGCTCTATTTATTTTTGTTTTGTTTCTTGATATTCAATCACAGTATCTTTTATAATGTCTACTTTGCTTGCAATACTATATTCTTTAGTTTCTTTTATAATAATGTCTCTTAAAACAAAAATTGCCCCTACACTTAAAACTACTTTAAATATGCCTGCAAAATAAAGAAAGTTCCACTGCTCTTTTTTTCAAACATTATGCTAACCAAAGCGCCGCATAACAGGCACACTATTTTACAGCAACTACCGCCAAACTTACAACAAGCACCCAAAACGCAGACCCAACTCCGCCAATTGCTATGGCAGTAGTAACGCCAATAGCATTCCCTACGCCAAATTCTGTACAAAAAACATAAAAAGGCAACAGTTCGCCTTGATCATACTGCCCTTGCCTTGTCAATGCCAGTTTTAAACCTTTAAAAAGTTTCTTTTGAATAAAGTTTGTTTTGAGTGTAAAATAGAGGTATGTGAGGATAATAATAAAAACAGGAAACGCCAAAGTAAAAGAGTTTAACTGACCAATAATAACGGCGGGAAAGCTTTCCATTGCACCTCTTTTTATAAAAGAAAATGGCAATTGTTAGATCTATTGCAGAATTATACACAATTTCATTTACGCAATACAAATGCTCTACATGATTGACGCTTTATTTTAAAAAACATAGCAAAAAAGAAACTTACTTATTCTATTCATCTTTGTACTGTAGATCACTAAAATTTTCTACTTATCACCTTTTTATTTCTATTTAGAGCTTCTTAGGACTAACCTATACACTTTTTTTGCTATAATACATTAGAGTTATGTTAAAAATCGGATATTATATAAGTGGAGTTTCTTAATGCAGCAACCCCAAGAAAGTATCTTAAAACGTAAACTAACAAATCGCCATATACAATTTATTGCTTTGGGCGGTTCTATAGGCACAGGATTGTTTTTAGGGACAGGCAGCGCTATTTTTGCTGCTGGACCTGCAGTTTTGTTAGGGTACTTAATATCTGGACTTGCTATTTTTATAATTATGCGACAGCTTGGCGAGATGGACACTGAGGAGCCTATGGCTGGCTCTTTTAGTTATTTCGCTTACAAGTATTGGGGTAAGTTCCCTGGCTTCTTAGCTGGGTGGAACTATTGGATTCTTTATGTGTTGATAGGAATAACAGAACTTACTGCTGTTGCCGCTTATGCTCAATATTGGTTCCCGAATTTGGCTACGTGGAAAACTGCCCTATTCTTTTTTGTGCTTATCAATGCCGTAAATTTGATAACAGTAAAAGCTTATGGAGAAATAGAGTTTTGTTTTTCTATAATAAAAATTATAGCTATTTGCGCTATGATTTTGACTGGTGGATACATACTATTTTTTAACCCAAGTCTTGTACCCGGTGCAAGTATAGCAAATTTATGGTCATACTCAACTAATAGTGGAAATTCTTTATCTAACGGAGTATTTCCCAACGGTATGTGGGGGCTGATAATTGCTATTCCTGTGATTACTTTTTCCTTTGGCGGGTTAGAACTTATTGGGATTGCCGCTTCAGAAACAGAAAACCCAAAAGCTAACATTCCTAAAGCTGTAAACCAGTCCGTATTTCGTATATTAATTTTCTATATAGGTTCTATTGCTATACTTTTGTCCCTTTACCATTGGAGTAAGTTAACCCCTGACAGCAGTCCTTTTGTTTTGATTTTTGACAAAATCGGGTTTAAGCATATTGCCAGTGTGCTTAATTTTATAATTTTAACTGCTGCCCTTTCTGTTTACAATAGCTGCTTGTACAGCAATAGTCGTATGCTTTATGGGCTTGCTTTACAAAGCAATGCTACTGCTATTTTATCTAAAACTAACAAACAAGGTGTACCTGTCCTAGCGCTTATTGTGTCTACAATACTGACATTTTTAGTTGTACCTTTAAACTATTTTATCCCTAATTGGTTTGACTCCTTTAAAATGATCATGAGTTTTGTGGTAGTGTGCGCTCTTCTAAGCTGGGGAATGATAACAATATCCCACATAAAATTTAAAAGACACAAAACTATAGAACACCATAAAACGGTGTTCCCGTCGCCGTTTTATCCTTACTCAAATTATTTTACTCTTATTTTTTATAGTTTTATTTTGATAGTTATGGCTTTACCCAAACTCGGCATGTTTAAACAAGTTGCAGCGCTTCCAGTTTGGGTATTAGTGGTTTACATGGGGTACAGTTTATGTAAACTTAAAAAATTTAAATCAAGAAAAGGGAATTATTATTTATAATGAACGAAACTCAAAATTTAGAGAATACCAAACTAAAACGTAAACTTAAAAATAGGCATATACAGTTTATTGCTCTTGGCAGCGCAGTTGGAACAGGATTGTTTTTAGGTGCAACCAGCACAATCTTTTCTACAGGGCCGTCAGTCATTTTAGGGTACTTACTTGGAGGGTTATTAGTATTTTTCATTATGCGACAACTTGGAGAAATGGCTACTAACGAACCTATGGCTGGCTCTTCCAGCTACTTTGCAACTACTTATGTTAGCAATTTCTTAGGTTTTTTAGCAGGATGGAACTACTGGGTAGAGTATGTTTTAGTAGGCATAGCAGAACTTATCGCTGTTGCTGCTTATGCTCAATATTGGTTCCCAAACATTGCCACTTGGAAAACATCGTTAGTATTTTTTATACTTATTAACGCTATAAACTTAGCAACAGTAAAAGCTTATGGAGAAATGGAGTTTTGGATTTCTTCTATTAAAGTATTTACCATCTGCGCTATGATTTTAGCTGGCAGTTATATACTATTTTTTAATCCTTTGCTAGTACCGGGAGCCAGCATTAAAAATTTATGGTTGCCACCAACTGTAGGACCGCATGCTTTTGATGCGTTTTTTAGCGGATTTTTTGCTAAAGGGTTTATTGGGTTTATGATGGCTTTCCCTATGATCATTTTTTCTTTTGACGGTGTAGAACTTATAGGCTTAACAGCTGCAGAAACAGAAAACCCTCAAAAGACTATACCTAAAGCTGTAAACCAAGTTGTGTTTCGTATTTTAATTTTTTATGTTGGGTCTCTAACAGTACTACTTTCTTTATACCATTGGAGCAACTTAAGTGTTTCTGACAGCCCTTTTGTTTTAATTTTTGACAAAATCGGGTTTAAGTATATAGCTTGGACTCTAAATTTTATTGTCCTTACTGCTGCTCTTTCTGTTTACAATAGCTGTATTTATTGTAACAGCCGTATGCTTTATGGGCTTGCTTTACAAAATAATGCTTCTCCTATTTTATCTAAAACTAACAAACGAGGTGTTCCTTCTAACTCAATTTTGATGTCAGGAGCGTTAACGTTTTTGGTTGTACCTTTAAACTATTTTATTCCTAACTGGATTAACGCATTTGAAATAGTTATAAGTTTTTCTGTTATAGGTATAATAATCAATTGGAGTATTATCGCTATATCTCATTTAATGTACAGAAAAAAAAAGAATGCAGAAAATGTTAAAACTCTATTCCCATCGCCGTTTTATCCTTACTCAAACTATGCGGCATTACTTTTCCTTGCTCTTGTGCTAGCAACAATGGCAACACCACAGCTTGGTATGATAAAGCAAGTACTAGCGTTACCGGTTTGGATATTTGTTGTGTATATTGGTTATAAAATTTTAAAAAAGTAAGTTTAATGTAAAGGGGTTATTAGTGGGGAACTTGCAAGAAATTCATTTGAAACGTAAACTTAAAAACAGGCACATTCAGTTTATTGCACTTGGAGGAGCAGTAGGCACAGGATTATTTTTAGGGGCAGGAGGCGCTATTTTTGCTGCTGGACCTTCTGTTCTTTTAGGGTACTTGATCTCTGGCATTATCATTTTCTTAATCATGCG
>JAITSL010000042.1 GCA_031287855.1 Candidatus Endomicrobiellum roisinitermitis | reverse complement strand
CTCTGTAGCTCCTAAAATTAAGAGCCTATAAGATTTATCTGCATTAAATTCAGGGTTAGTTTCTATACGGTCTATAATACGAAACCATTGTGCTTTTTCAGCTTCGAAACCAAAATACCATACTTTTTGAATATTAAAATCTTGTACTGTACAAATCCACAAAAGCACAATACAGCAAAGAAAAGTTACGTTTTTTATGATCACTCTATTTATATTAAATAAAACTGCTAAAATAAGTGCGTGAAAAAAAGCAATACCAAAAAAATCAGTACTTATTCTAAAAAATGTTGTTCCTTTACTAATCACATTGGTACACAATGTCCCAAATAGTGCACAGGAAAAAAGTAATACAAAAATAATAATATTGATAACACGTTTATTGTATTTACATTTTTCTCGTATGAAATCAAGTACAGATGAACCACCTGCAAAACATAATAAAAAGGTCCATGTCCAAGTGAAGAAGTCTGGGAAAAACGAAATTCTATAGCAAGAAAGATACCTGAACGCAGCTTTAATAACGACCCACATTCTTACAGGCCACTCAGACATGCCTATAAGAGAACTATTGTATTCATTACGCAGAATACCCTTTTGTCGCAACCAGCTTATAACAGCAAAATGCAAAAGTAGTCCAACTGCTATAGCTACTATAGCATACATGTGAGAGGAAATTAGATGCAACAACTTTTTATCTTTCTCTATAATAAAATCTATTAATATTCGGCCAATAAAAATAACAACTAATGTATTTATTAAAACTGGATAAGTACCAAAAATAAACCAAAAGCACAACGCAGAACAAACTAACAACAAAATTTTATACCATAGTCGAAAATCTTTTGCCTTTTCACATAATAATAAACCCAACATAAGAAAAAATGGTAGTACAAGAAACATCTCTGTTCCAACAGCAAAATAGAACACTCCCAGAATATATGGCTGCAAAATAATCACAATGCCAAGCAGTGAATAATATAAAGTATTTTTCGGCAATCTCCAATATACACCAAGCATTATTGATGCAATGGACAACATAAACAGCACAAAAAGTTTCCCTATTATAGGCAAGCAAGCATAACCATCAAAAATAAAAAAATGCAAAAATCTAGTAAAATACCTCCCCAGGGTCATATCCCACCAATTAAATAAGTCTGTTTGATCGACTAGGGGCAGCCAATCTTCTCTGCCTAAAAAATAATGAATAATACTAAATGAAAAAACAACTAATGAACTAAAAAAAATTATTAAAAAAGATCTTTTTATATATTTTGGAATTTTTTCATAAGTGCTTCTACAATAATCAACTAAATCTATCATAACCAAGTTATCCCCCCCCCTAATTAATTTTCATTTTTCATTACTTGTAACAACTTTAAAGCGATCATAATCTTTTATATATTCTTTAGGATCATAATATTGGCTAGCCAAAACAAGCAAAACACATCCTTGTGAAAAATCAAACATTTCTCGCCATACCATTGTGCCTATATATAATCCTGCATTAGGACTAAGAAGGTCAAAAATATCAACATTTTTACCATCATCAACTTTTATTTTGCAAGACCCATTTACACATATAAGTACTTGTTCTAAATTTTTATGTGCATGAAATCCTCTTGCCACATCCTTTTTTGTATCAAAAATATAATAGACTCTTTTAATACTAAAAGGAATATTTTTATATTGCTCTAAAGAAACTAAAGAGCCTCTTGCATCACCAAAAACTTTTAATTTAATTAATTTAACTTCTACTATTTTGCTCACCTTAGCCTCATTCTATATTTTGTTTACCGCTTTTCCTGACTTAAGCAATTTTGTTCCCACCAAACTAATATTTTTATGTGTAAATTCTTCATTTTTCTTTAAAACCGGTCAAGGGGTAAACATCTCACTCTTTATCAACAGCTATTTTACCTTTTAGGTTTATTTATTATGCTTTACATAAACATATTGCATACCAGAAATATTAAATTTTAATGAGCTATAACATCGAACAGCTCTAATATTATTTGATGAAGAATAAGTAGAGATAATTTTACCATTTCTCTTTATCGTTTCTTGAATTATAGAGTATATTAAGCATCTCCCTAAAGCTCTATTTAAAAAATTGCTATAAATTCCTATAAGGAATGGAAAATACCTACCCTCTCCTAAATCTTTAAATGTAAAAAAGCCAACATCTTTATTTTGTAATACGAGTTTGTAAATATCACAGCTCTTTGTTAACTCATCTTTGATCCACCCTATATAACGATTAGATGCTTGTTCGCTAGAAAAATAAGGATCTAAAAAAACTCGATCTGTACTAAAAATATTTTTTCTTATTTCACAAAATAAATAATCAATATCTGCTTCATCCATCTTCACATAATTAAT
Organism: Candidatus Endomicrobiellum roisinitermitis; assembly: GCA_031287855.1. Classification (GTDB taxonomy): domain Bacteria; phylum Elusimicrobiota; class Endomicrobiia; order Endomicrobiales; family Endomicrobiaceae; genus Endomicrobiellum; species Endomicrobiellum roisinitermitis. Next base: position 42,574 of record JAITSL010000042.1, on the reverse strand, counting down.
ATCTTCCAATATTCGTTGTATTATGGATTTATGAATTTTCGGATTGTATGTGAAATGTATCAAATTTTCTATAAAACTGTAACCTAACTCAGTTAAAAGAAAAGACAATTCTATTCTTCCATCAGGAACTTTTACAACCACATATTCAGAATTTAATAGCAGTAGCTGTGATTTTACAGAATTCAACGAGTCAGATTTTTCAATTATCAATTCATGGCAACTTTTTACCCCCAAATTCCTCTTTTCCCAAAACGCGTCAATTAGTTTCATCCATTATCTCCTGACTTCTTCCGATCTATACACATTCCGTATAACATATTGAGGACTACTATTTATACTAATATACATTCTCCCAATATACTCACCAATTAAACCCAGCATTATCATAATAACACCGCTTAAAAATAAAAAAGCTGCCATCAAGGAAGAGTACCCTGGTATTAAATATGACATAAAAAATCTTCTTATTATAAGAAATAACGCAAAAAAGAATCCGCTAAACGAAACAAAGAACCCAATAATGATAGCTATTTCTAATGGTTTTACAGAAAATGCTGTAAAACCATTTAACCAAAGCGAAATCGATTTTCTGAAAGAAAACATACCAGCACCGGAACTTCTCTCTCGTTGTTCCATTTTTATAGCAGAAATATTCCTTGTTGTGCGAAGATACAGTCCCTCCAAGTATGGAAATGGGTTTTTGTACTTTAATATTTCATTTATTATAAATCGTTTTGCCGCAGAAAAGTTCTCAAATCTTAAATTTTTTGGCTTGTTAAAAAATATTCTAGACATATAATTGTTTATGTTGCTTCCAAAATTTTTAAATGCTGACTGTTTCTTTATATAATATTGTGCAAAAATCACATCTCTGCCATTTTCAAGTTCCGCTATTAAACTCCACAGCCTGTCCATAGGACACTGACCATCATCGTCAAGATTAATTATGTAATCACCTGAAACTTGAGAGTATCCTGCCATAACAGCAGCATGTTTCCCGCTATTTTTCGCTAAATCAACCACTATAACATTACTTTGTCGCGATACCAGACCTTTAAGTCGTTCAATGACATTGTCAGGAGAGCAATCATTAACACATATTATCTCGTAGGAATATTCTGGCCTTTCAGAAACAATCGAGTTAATCTCGGAAATCACACTGTCTATCGTCAATTCCGAGCCATAGCATGGTATTACAAATGACAACATTTTTTTCATTTTTGCTTTACTCCACCATTATCAAATTAATATTTACTAAAAAAACGTAATATACAAATATCATTCTACCTTACAACTTTATAAAAGTATTATTAATTACAAATACTTAAAATCATCTTTAAATAACTACAATCAATACAGTCTGTCCAAAAAGCATTTCCCCTGCATATTTACGTTTTACACCAGTATCATTGTCTATACAACTTTCAAAGTTCTCTTAAAAATCCTTTGACCTCCTGACTTTATCTAAGAATCTAAATGTATGACAACAAATTTTCTGTAAAAATCTTTTATGCGCAATTCAAAAACAAATATTATGATAAAATATTACATTAAACCTATTAATTTACCAAGCAATATTAAAAATTCATAGAAAATATTAAATAAAGTCACACTTTAACTCAAGAGACATAGGCTTTATTTTTTATAAAAATTATAAAGAGTATCAACAATTTTAGTTACATTTTTTTGAGACAAGCCATAATACATTGGTAACCTTAATAATCTCTCACTTTCTTTTGTAGTATGGATATCTTTACCATGGAATCGCCCAAACCTTTTACCCGCAGGAGAACTATGCAAAGGAACATAATGAAAAACCGCTAATATATTTCTAAATTTAAATTCTTCAATCAATTTAGTTCTTTCTGTTAAATCCTTAGTTTTAATATAAAACATATGAGCGTCATGTGTACAACCAAATGGAATAAAAGGAAGGGAAATCAAGCTTCTATCAGCAAGCTCTTTAAGGGCTTTGTAATAATAATTCCAGGAAGAAATCCTATCTTCTTTTATCTTATCAAAATTTAACAATTGCTCGTACAAATATGCAGCATTTAACTCACTTGGAAGGTAAGATGATCCAAAATCAACCCAAGTATATTTATCGACTTGGCCACGGAAAAATTTTTTCCTATTAGTCCCTTTTTCACGAATGATTTCAGCTCGTTCTACAAAATTTTTAGAGTTTAATAAGATAGCACCCCCTTCTCCCATAGAATAATTTTTTGTTTCATGGAAACTGTAACACCCAAAGTCTCCTATACTACCCAAAACTTTATCTTTATAAGTCGAACCAATACAATGCGCAGCATCTTCAACAACAAACAAGTTGTGTTTCTTCGCAATATTTATAATTGTATCCATTTCACAAGCAACACCAGCATAATGAACTACAGCTATTGCTTTTGTTTTGTTTGTTATTGCTTCTTCTATCTTTTTTTCATCAATATTCATTGTATCACAACGAATATCAACAAAAACAATTTTTGCTCCTCTCCCTACAAAAGCATCTGCAGTAGAAGCAAATGTATATGAAGGCATTATAACCTCATCGTCCTCTTTTATATTACATAAAATGGCCGACATTTCTAAAGCATGAGTACAAGATGTTGTTAAAAGAACTTTTGCAGAAGAAGTTTTTTTCTGTAAAATTGAACTACACAATTCTGTAAATTCACCATCACCACTAATTTTTCCACTTTTTACAACCTTCATCAAATATTCCTCTTCTATATCCAAATAAGGAGAACGATTAAAGGGAATACAAACATCTTCGAAATTATCTTTCATTACTATACCTCATCTTCCAACAGTTTTTGAGTTTGTAATAACACTTGCTTATTAAGAACAACAAGCATTATAGCATCTTTAATTGCTATGGATCCAGATGAGATGGCAGAATACAAATAATAATAGCAACATTTAAAAAAAATGATGCCAATATTTTTTAAGTATTTAACCACAGCACCAAGTATTGTCCAGATGTGAGACTATAAAATATCTTTAATATTAACTTTAATCTTATCAGAAAATATAAAATCAATAAATACTCTCCCAAGTAAAACAATTGCCATTGCGCTCATATTAACCGCATAAGTCCCAATGGGAAACAAAAACAAAACGATTGAACATATAAAAAGTACAGTTCTTTTTTGCCAACAATTTTGTGCATATATATTGCCACCGCAAATAAATCCTGCTGTTACAAAAAAATATAAATATGGGTGACATGAGTATGTAATTGTAATAAAACCAGAAACATAAGAGTAATTATTCTACGATACAATACTTTGTCCGATATCCACCTTCCATACAGAGTACTTCGCCAAAACCCATAAACTAACAAAAAGCAATAGTCCAACACAAAAAACAGTATGTCTTTGATTTCATAATCTTTTTTATCATATTACTAATATCTCCTCTAAAACACTTTCGACGTAATTATAATAATCATTATTTTTGTATTTTACAACATTATTCAATATCTCATCTCTTGTCATAAACTTCATTTTATAAGCAATTTCTTCAAGACATGCTATTTTAGTACCTTGATTTATCTCTATTGTTTGCACGTATGAAGCTGCTTGTAAAAGAGAGTTTGGCGTTCCAGTATCAAGCCACGCAAAACCACGGCCTAAATATTCTACACTTAGAGCATTATTTCGTAAATAAATATTATTTAAGTCTGTAATCTCTAGTTCTCCACGTTTTGAAAGCTTTAAACTTTTAGCATATTCAACAACTTTAGGATCATAAAAATATAATCCTGTTACAGCATAATGTGATTTTGGGTTTTCAGGTTTTTCTTCAAGCGATTTTACTTTACCATTTTTATCAAATTCTACTATGCCAAATCTTTTAGGATCTTTTACATTATAAGCAAAAACTGTTGCATTACCTTTTTGTGTGTTCTCTGTGGCTCGTTTTAAAATCCCTAAAAGACCCGCCCCATAAAAAATATTATCTCCCAAAATAAGCGCAACATTGTCTTTGCCAGTAAATTCCTCTCCCAAAATAAATGCTTGAGCAAGACCGTCTGGAGACGGTTGTTCTTTATAAGATAAGTTTAACCCAAACTGTTGCCCATTTCCTAATAAATGCTTAAAGTTTGGCAAGTCTTGTGGAGTAGAAATGATAAGAATTTCTCTAATACCAGCTAACATCAAAACAGAAAGAGGATAATATATCATGGGCTTGTCATAAATAGGCAGCAATTGTTTTGAAGTTGACATTGTAATTGGATATAACCTGGTGCCTGATCCACCTGCTAAAATAATTCCTTTCATGTTAAAGTCTCCCAGTTAATATTAAATACTCTTTTAATGCTTCTTTCCAATTTCTACAAGATCCACCATTATCCATAACAGAATATTTTGGACGTTTAGCTGGACGCTGAAATTCATAAGACGAGCATGGTTTAACATTAACTTTTAACCCCGCTTGTATAAAAATTTCACAAGCAAACTCATACCAACTTGCATGCCCACTTCCACAAATATGATAAACATCATAAGGCTTATTAAAAATATCCAAAATACCGTTTGCAAGATCCACAGTCCAAGTAGGACAACCAATTTGATCATCCACAACTTTTATTTCAGGATTTTTAGCAAGTCCTAGCATTGTTTCTACAAAATTCTTGCCATAACATCCATAAAGCCAACTTGCGCGCACAATATAGTATCTTTTACAATATTGTTTGACAGCTTCTTCACCTTGCAATTTAGTTAAACCATAATTATTTAATGGATTTGTTTTATCTTTTGGTGTATAAGGACTGACTTTAGTACCATCAAAAACATAGTCTGTTGAAATATAAACCACTGGAACATCAAGATTAGAGCAAACTTTAGCAACATTTTCTGTCCCAATAGTATTAATTGTATGAGTTAATTCTAAGTTGGTTTCTGCTCCATCAACGTTAGTATAAGCTGCACAATGTACTAATAAATCAGGTTTTTTATCGCTTAAAAACTTTTCAACAACTTTTAAATCAGTAATATCCAAATTGTTTCGATTTGTTTTTATAACAAAAAATCCCTCTTTTTCTAAAATAGTGCACAAGTCTTGCCCAAGCATGCCTTGCGCACCTGTCACTAAAACTTTTCTTTGAGATTTTTGAGTATACATATGTTTCTAAAATAAATTGAGACACTCTAAATTAGTCAATTAATTATAACAAATTGGCCACAATATTATTTTTCCCTAGGGACTCTTTCCATTTTTTCAATAACAATCTTATTTATTTTAAAATTTGTTTTTTCGGCATAGCAATCATTACTTGTCTTAATTTTCCAAGCATATGCTTCTCAAAGCGATTTTTTAGAGATAATTGAATCGTAACATTATCTTTAGTAGGAATCATTATACAATTCGAACTCATTTCTTAACTAAAACCAGAACCGAAATCGTAATAAACATGCAAACTACCTTCAATACAATTACAAAGGGTTCTTATACCCGCATGTAATTTCAAAAATTTCACTCTTAAAGTTAATGGAGCCTAGATCATTCTTACCGAGTAAATTCACATTTGACGGTAGTAAATTTTTAGTAACATGAGAAAATTTAACAAAGTCTGGGAAAGTAAAATTTTCATTACCTATCCACACATAATCAATAACATATTCTAGACCTGAAGTTGCACCTATATCTAAACGGATACCTTTAATAACACTTTCCATTCAGTCATCGCCACCTGCAGAAAGATTTGACATATCAAACAGTAATATTTGCTCTTCATTCACAACATCATAAGTTTTCTTTATATAATAATTTTCATAATATCCATGACTTTGGATTGTATAAAATATTTGCATTGTATCTTTTTTCTTTGAACTTTTTTTATTTAATACCTTAAACTTTATAAATATATCCCTACAATCTTTACCAATAAAAGTAATAACGTTATGCATTCATAGGGTCATCGTTTAAAGATTTTAGTTTTATACCATTATTATCATGATTGGAAACATTTGCACCACTTACGGTCCATCTAAAAATATCGTGTGAAAAAACGCACTATCTATTAATTTCCCCAGTTTTAAGTGCGTGAGAGATAGTATTTTTTTTATGTTCTTCTATCACTTTATTACAATAAAGTGATTGTTTTACAGATAAATTTATAATAACTATTCCGTTATATTCTCTAACACACCCATTAGCAGGATAACAAGGCATATCTTGGGCCATTATAATCGCCTCATCCATTTTCTTTTTATCATTAACAATATCATATTTTATACCTAAAGTCCTCATAAAACATGCTACTCTCCGTGTAGACTCGTTCCAGCTATCTACCCATCTATCAGCAAATTCAAATAAAGAGCTTCCAATAACTGCTCCTTGTAAAAAATTATCGTTAAATTGGTTGTCTATAGTATATCCTCCAACTAATGCAATACGCACATTCTTTTTATTATTTATCTTATCTTGAATCATTCTATCTATATCGTATGCAATCTTTACATCCCTATTGTATCGCTGCCAATCAGAATATTGCAATTGAGTCGATATCTGTGACTGATACAATGCAAATATCAACATAATACCTGCTAAAAACTGTTTAAGAATTTTTTTATCCCTTTTATTTATCAAATATAACGGCAAAAATGAAATAACCAGTGGAAGTACATACATCGCTCTTATAGGCGGTACAGTCGCTCCAAGTACAGGAATTAATATAATACAAAATGGGATACTAAATCCAGCAAAAATATACATAGCTCTTTTTTGTGTAGAAAAGAAAAAAGTATTTCTGCATATTTGAATTATATATAATAGCGTCATCGGCATCAATAACGCACTCCCGTATGTATGTTTAAACTGTTTTTCCTTTACAAATTGTATAAATGTGTCAATAAATATACTTTTCGCAATTAGCACTATATTATACATACTATCAATAAAATTTTGCTTCGTCCATAAAATATAGTCACTCTTGTGGTAAGAAGATATAATTTGACCTGTGAGTATTTTAACTATTAAACAATAAACAACTCCAGAAAAAATTATTGCAAAAAATATTTTTACAGCTAAAATGTAATAATATCTGGCATCGTAATTTGAACTGTCTTCAAATAAAATAAAACAGATACCAAACCCACTTAACAACATAGCAATACTTGTTTGATATATAGAAATAATCAATACTGTTAAAATTACACTTAAAATTATCAAGTAAGTTTTATTTTCTAAGCATCCTCTATATAAAAATAAAATTGTTATAGGACATAATAAAACAACAAGAGATGTTTCTGCTGCCATCATTAAAAAGTAAAATTGTTCTGTCCATACGGGTGATGTTATAAAAAGTAGTGCAAACGGAATTAAATATGCGTTCAATTTTTCTTTAGAAAATATAGAAATTAAATAACACCATGCTATTGTACCCAAGTAAATGAAATTCAATGCAAAAAAAGCACATGTATAGGGATTAAACTCTTTTATAAAAAATAACAAGTTAAGAAGGTCAATACCAAACCGCCCCCCTTGTGAATACCATCTAGCTATCCTATTGTTATAAAGACTCATTGCATATTCTGTATCAATTCCTATAGGAGTATGAAATAATAGAATTCCATAAGTAAAACCCATTGCTACTAATGTTGAGATTAACAACAGTTTGTTTTCTCTACAAAAATTAAAAAAATTATATGGTCCCAAATAATCTTTTTGAGTAGTCATATTAGGAGTTACTAATTTCCTTAACATATTCCAATGTTTGATTGTTATTTAGAGTCAACTTTAATACTTTAGTCACTAGCTTCTCCTTTCGTGCTCAATGTCCATGGTAACTTTAAATTGTTAAATTTCATTATAAAACCAATCTCAATATTGTTTGTAATCTTTTGTATAAAATTCTCATTTAAATCTTTACAAAGAAGTGGCACGTTATGTTTTCATTATAATATACAGGAATTATAATAGAAATTTTATTCATATCTGCTTTTACCATAAATTTAGCGCCTTTATTACATAATCAATTGACTCTTCACTAATAGTCGGCCACATTGGGAGGCTTAGTTCTTCTTTACATAATTTTTCAGTTATTGGAAAAGACAACCTGTTCCAATCAGTATAACACTTTTGCTTGTAAGGCGCAATAGGATAATGAATAATTGTTTGAATACCTTTATTAAAAAGATATTCTTGTAATGTGTCTCTATTTTCAGTAAAGATTGGAAAAATATGATATACGTTACTAACAGAATCTGATATTTTAGGAAAAATAATTTTTGGATTTTTAATATTTTCAAGGTATTTTTTTGCCCACTTTCGACGTAAATCGTTTTCGGAATCAAGATATTTCAGTTTTACCGCAAGAATTGCAGCTTGTATTTCATCTAATCTACTGTTTATACCTTGATATTTAAATATATATTTTTTTGATGAACCGTAGTTTGCCAAAACGCGGACAGTTTCTGCCAAGGTAGAGTCAGAAGTTGTAACCATTCCCCCATCGCCAAAAGCGCCCAAATTCTTTCCTGGATAGAAACTATGTCCTGCTGCATCTCCTAAACTACCTGTACGTTTACTAACACTTTCATTAACATACATACAGCCACATGCTTGGGCATTATCTTCAATCAAATGCAAATTATGTTTTTTACAAATTTTTCTTATTTTTTCTGTGTAAGCACACCTGCCATATAAATGCACTATCATTATAGCTTTCGTTTTAGACGTAATAGCATTTTCTATTCTTGAATCATCTATTTGGCATGTGTCATAATTAGGTTCTACAAGTACAGCTTTAAGACCATTCTTGGTGACTGCAAGCATACTTGCAATATATGTATTTGCAGGGACAATAACTTCATCTCCTTTTTTTAAAATGCCTAGTTCCATATATGCACAAATAATTAAGCTTAAAGCATCTAGACCATTTGCGCATCCAATTGCGTATTGTGACCCAATATATTTCGCATAAAGCATTTCAAAATCAAGATTTTCTTTACTTTGTAAATACATACCAGAATCAATCACTTGGCAAACCGCACTATAAAGTTCTTTTTTATGTTGTTTAGTAACATCTTTAAGTGATAGAAATGGAACTATAACTTTATTATCATTTTTTATTCTTTTATTAAACACGATCACTGACCTCTCATAGTATAATTAACAATCTAAACATTCTATAAATTTTGTCTCTATTCTGTTTTTTTCTATCAAAAGAAAAATACTGAAACTATACACTTATATTTTCTTTAAAGCTAAGAACTCCTTCTTAATTTTACATTTTACTTTTTGCAGGATTTCCAACAACAATAGCATTATCTTTGACGTCTTTTACCACTACTGCACCAGCACCTATAACAGCATTTTTCCCTATTGTAACTCCCGGTAAAATAGTAGCATTAGCACCTATAGATGCTCCCTCTTTTACTACAACGCCTTCCTTCTTGAAATTTTTGTTTCCAGATTTCGGATATTTATCATTACAAAAAGTAACGTTAGGTCCAATAAAAACACCGTCTTCTATAATTGTTCCATCCCATAATTGTACTCCACACTTAACAGTAACATTATTGCCTATTACAACTTCATTTTCTATAAAAACATTTGCACATATGTTACAATTTGCGCCGATTTTTGCTTCTGCTAAAACAACACAAAATTGCCAAATTCTTGTTCCATTACCTATATTGCTTGAAAAAACGTCAGCAAGTTTATGTATCATTTATAATCCGCTCCTAAATTTTATTAAAACAAACTATCATCTTTACTGACTCTCTAACTATCATATCAAAAATATTTTCCTCTCGCCAATAGATCCTGTACTTCTAGAAAATCCTCCCTTATCTTGTACTAGACAAGCTGTAGAAGGAAAAAGATAGTCCGGACCTTGGATTAACTATAATAAAATCTACGTCTTTTTTTGAAAAACCACAAGATTCTAACAACCTGTCTGCTGCCTGTATAGCCCCTATCAGAAACACATTCATTATCCGCAATATGTATCGTTTCTATACCTACAGAATTAAAAACCATCTGTGGAGTCATTTTAGGGGAAATTTTCGTGCTTCTATCCCTTCAATCCAATTTTTATTATTTAAATACCAATCTATAGTTAACTTAATGCCTTCTTCAAAAGTGATTGACGGCTTCCAGCCAAGCTCTGATTGAATTTTATCATTACAAATTGCATATCTGCGATCATGGCCAAGCCTGTCTTTGACATATTCAATTGAGCTTTCATCTTTACCCATTGTTTTTAGAATAATATGAGTAATCTCTAAATTACTTTTTTCATTATGGCCACCAATATTATAAACTTCGCCAATTTTACCTCTATGCAAAACAGCATCTATTGCTGCACAGTGATCGTAAACATAAAGCCAGTCGCGAATATTTAAACCATCACCATAAACTGGCACTTTTTTTCCTTTTAACAACTGTAACACAAAAAATGGTATTAGTTTTTCAGGATATTGGTAAGGTCCATAATTATTTGAACATCTAGTAATTAGCGTAGGAAGTTTATACGTTTCAAAATATGCATGAACAAGCATATCTGCGCTTGCTTTTGACGCAGAATATGGGGAATTAGGAGCAAGTGGAGTTGTTTCGTAAAAATAACCTTGCAGACCAAGGCTACCATAAACTTCATCTGTAGAAACCTGCAGATAGCGGTCAATCCCAACATCTTTTGCTGCTTGTAAAAGATTTAATGTTCCTTTAATGTTTGTGTTAATGAAAATTTCTGGGCCTGTAATTGAGCGATCTACATGGCTTTCTGCAGCAAAATTTACTATCACATTAACACCTTTGACTAACTCTTGTACTAATTCTTTATCACAAACATTCCCTCTAACAAATTTATAGTTAGGATTATCTTTTATATCATTAAGATTTGAAAGATTTCCGGCATAGGTAAGTGCATCTAAGTTTAAAATTTTATACTCAGAATATTTACTTAATATATATCTTATAAAACAGCTACCAATAAAACCTGCTCCACCTGTTACAAGTACTTTCATATACATAACCCTTTCAAATTTTTATCTCTGTCACTTAAAATTGGTTCAAAATTAATTTCCCAATCAATATTTAATGTTTTATCATTCCAAATAATACCGCTTTCATGCTCTGGAGAATATTTTCCACTAACTTTATACACTACCTGTGCTTCATTTGACATTACTACAAAACCATGTGCAAACCCTTTTGGAATGTAAAGCACATTTTTATTTTCTTCTGACAGATCAATAATTACCCATCTTCCAAAAGTTTTTGACTCTTTTCTTATATCAACAGCAACATCATAAATTTGCCCTTGTAAACAACGCACAAGTTTTGCTTGCTCATAAGGTTTTTTTTGATAATGAAGGCCTCGAAGTACATGAACTCTAGACTTTGAATGATTATCTTGATCGAACTCAGCATCTATCCCATGTTTTACAAACTCCGACTTTTCATAAGTTTCCATAAAAAATCCACGATCATCGCCAAAAATTTTTGGTTTAACTAAAATTACATCTTCTATTTCTAGTTTTTGGAACTCAAAGGGCATAGTTTATCCTTGTTAATACATTTTTAAATAATTATTTTTTTCTGTAAGTAAACATAGCATGCCCAAAAACTTTTATTTTTCTAAGCTTTCCTGTTTTTTCTTTAACAAAAACAAAATTTAGCATACGTTTTAATGAATACCACGGCAATATTTCATTTTTAATATAATCTAATAATTCAATTAATTTATGTATCTCTTTATAACTTTGATTATACTTTTTATAAACAATCAAAGAATTTTTTTCATTGTTTAAAAAATTTAAAATTGTTCTATATCCCCATTCTTTTCTTGTATTATTGACTGACAACAAGGCCATCCTGCCCAAAAAGTATGGAATAGTATCTTTAAATGGAATTAAGCCACTTTGTTTAATCTCTGGTTCAAATATCTTTTCTAGCAATTGAACGTTTTTTATTTGCAAAAAACTATTCATTAACAAATCTATTTCCAATTGCTCTCTTTTAAAAAAATATGTATTAGTATTGCTAATTCCTGATAACCTATACTTTACCAGTCTTTGATCACTCACATATACGTCTGCCATTAAAGCAGTATCTATGTGACTTTTAACATCAATTGTAGATAACATACTATTACTAAAAGGAATTTGTTTCTTTACAATTTCTCGTCTAATAGTTTTGCCTGGATCTAATAAATTGTTGCCAAGAAAAAAAATTGTACGAAGTATACTAAATCTGTCTATATCCTTCCTGATATATTCATTGCTAATATCTTTTATTTCATTATTATTTTCATCAATTAAACTTAAACTACAATAATATGCCCCTATATTTGGATGTTTGTCAAGATACTTTGATACTGTCGAAAAATGCTCTAGCTCGAAAATATCATCAGTTCCAGTCAAAACAACATATTCGCCTTTTGCAAGGTTAAATGCTGTGTTTAGAGACTGTCCTATGCCTCTATTATATTCATGCTTAATAAACTTTAATCTTTTATCTTTAAACTTTAATATCTCAGCAACATTATTATCTTGTGAACAATCATCAACTATAATTAATTCGAAATTTTGTTCAGTTTGATTTAATATACTTTCTATAAAAAATTTTACAAATTTTCCATGATTAAAACTTGGAGCTATACAAGAAATTTTTGGAACTATCATTTTAAATCCTATCAATAAAATTTATTAGTCTTCGTCTTAAAGTCTTCCTTAATTTCTTCAAGAGAATTGTACTACATAATAAATGGATAAAAAATTTCTTAACTTTGTAATCTAAAGGTTTTTTTTCAGCAAAAGAATATAACTCTTGCATAGATTTTTGATGAGAAGCTTTTAAATTACTATTCCATTTGTATAATAAATTAAAACCTCCACTTGCAATACCATCCTCAAAATCGAAACAATTAAACATCTTCTTATCTTCTTTTTTTGCTGCAAAAAACAAAATGTTAAAAAATAGAGAGGAATAATATTTTGGGAGACTCGATTTGTGAATTTTATCTCCAAAAACACTTGTTAAATCTTTTATAAAGGACAATGCGGATTGCTGTCCTTTATTAATAACAAAAAATTCTGGATAAGAAATCATATATTTTTCAAACATTGTTGTAACTACTTCATGAGATACATTATAGGCTGCACAAGACCCTTCCATTTTCGAAAAAAATATTTCTTCTATATAACCATATATACTAGGAATATAATCATAAAAAGTACATAGCTTAGAGTTACTTATGTTTAGATGTTTTTGTGCGCCACCAGCAATATCTGCATTGACAAAATAGGTATCAATGGACTTATTACAAAGCTTCCCTAAATACATTTCAGGTTTTGCAGAATATCCAACATCAAACATGCATATATCACCTGAAAAAATTTGTATGAAATACTCCTTTAATTTGTCTAGCTTTTCTTTATGTTCATGCTCATTATAAAAGTTATCAATACAAATATTGATAAATGTGTGCCATTGAGATATGTTAGTTATGATAGTATTTGCATCAAAACCAGATGTTTTACACACATCATATAATTTTTGCTCATCAACGTTAAAAACTTTTTTCAGATAAGGCACTAACTGTACTGGAGTTTTATTGTAAAATATCATTAATTCATGTAATTTATAAAAGTCCAATTTAGTGTGCACAGACATAGGAATTGAAGACTGCCTTGAAATGTAAAAATATTCTTCATCTGGAAGGCCTGAATAAAAACATTTTAAAATCTTATAAACTTCCATAGGCATATAACCATCACGCGCAACAAATAATATTTTATCGTATTTTTTCTCCATAAAATTATCAATGAGCCACATAACAATTCCAAATAAATACATACCCAAAGCACTGTAACCAACAAAACTTGGATCATGATTAAAGTCTGTATTCTTGTTAAACGTACGAAAAGGGTTGTCAAAGTAATTATTTGCAATTAAAGCAACAAAAATTCGCATACCAATAAAATTAAGAGCACATTTATTCATTTGCCAAAATGGTAACTGATTAGAAAAAATTTCCCCTAAAGAACCACTTGTTTTTGAATTAAAAAAGACATCTTTTGTTTTAGGGAAATAAACAGATTTTAATCCTTCCTTCTTTGCTCTAAGGTAGTCTGCCTCTTCATTATCTCCGATATGTAAGATTTCTGTTGGTCTTAAACCTAGGTCATTTACAACAAAATGAAATAAACTATTCATTTTGTTAAGACGCACTTGAGAAGAAACATAAATTTTTTTAATTTGCGTGTATCCATTACCCTCTAAAATTTTACTAATCACAACTTCTGGAAGATACATATCAGAAATACATATTATTTCTTTACCAAGATATACAGCCATTTCATATAGCTCAAAAGCTGCTTTGCGCGCACTACAAAAACGGAACTCTGCATCAATCTCTAACTGCTTCATCCTATCTACAATGTTTTTAGAAACACGATACTCTTCTTGTAATGTATTATAAATCTCATCTAAAGTTATATCTTCTACTTTAGGACTTTTACAAACCTTTTCTCGTGTTTTCTTCTCACTTTCAATACGCAAAGCAGAAAAATCAATAAAAGTGCTCTTGTCATACAAAGAACGAAAATCATCATCCAACATCCTAAATAAATCCATTGGTTCTAAAAAGGGGCGTACTACAAGAGTATCAAAAACATCAAAACTAATAACCTTAATTTTAGGATCACAAATAGTACATTTTATTTTTTCATAATTATCATTCCAAGGAGTAGAAACACTATAAAAGTAACCGTTATTTGCAATTTCTTTATCTAGAGAACAAAACAAATCTATCTTTTCATATAACTTGTTTTCCTCTCTCTTGCTATATCTTGCAACTTTGACTTTATACATATAAATTTGACGATATAGTAGTTTCCAATTTTGAAAATTATGCTGATACTTCTTATGTAGCTTTTGTTTATTAATAAAGTCTTCTACAAAACCAAAAGTTGTAGTTATATCATCAATATTTTTTATCTGCTGTTTATAAGTTTTGTTATCACGTACACTATTAGTTCCATGTTTAGTATAAAAATAAACATTGTTTTTTACGTACAACATTCTATCAGCAAATGATAACAAAATTGACGAAAAAACAATATCTTCACACATTGTAAGGTGTTTGTCTTGTAACAACAAATAAGGGAGAGCCTTGTTCCATAAATCTTTTTTAAAAACTTTATTACATAACACACTCCAATGATAATTTAACCCTTCTTGCTTAAAGAAGCTATTTAGAATTTGGCTACCTTCTAAAGTGTTAAATTCCATATCATTTACCGCAAAATTGTGTATTATTTTTTCTTTACCATAATCTTCAACAATACTATTAACGGCAACATCAGCATTATGCTTGACTATAGCAGCAACTGACAAACGGTAATAATCTACACAAACATAGTCATCGCTATCTAAAAAAGCAATATACTTACCCTTTGCATGTTTTATTCCGCTTAGCCTTGCATGGAAAAGACCAATATTAGTTTTATGGTCTACAAAAACAATATTGGTCTTTTCTTTTGAATATTGTTTAACAACTCTCACACTGTTGTTAGTAGAACCATCATTTACACAAATAATTTCTATTTCTTTTAATGTTTGATTTAACAAACTATCCAAACATCTTTTCAAAAATTTATCTGAAGTATTGTAAAAGGGAACTATCACCGAAATTATGGGAGTTTCATAAGTTTTCATATACATTTAACGTCCTTCATCTTAAATTGCCATCTTCTAGAATTATATTTTTAGTATCAATAGTATGTATATAGCCATTAACAATGCCTGAAAGTCCCTATAATAAAAGGAACTTCATATAATGAATGGTTGTTAAGCCTACTCTTTTTTATACAACACTCTACTTCCTAGAGTGAGGGAGTAGGCCATTTAATAGTTGAATATTACTTATTATTGTACACTATTGTACCAAAAGGAATAAAACTTAAAAAATATACTTTTATTTTATAATCACTTTTTACAATCTTTAACACCCTAATGCCTAAAAATTTTACATATATCTTCTCTACATTGCCATAGTTTACGTCCATACTTAACCCATACTTCTTTATAACTTTATTAGATTCTTTGTAAATAAGATTCTTATTTTTTGCTTCGTTATATAAGGTTTCAACATTTCTCCTAAACATACCAACAATATATTTTTTATACTTTTTAAAAAGTTTATACTCTTTTAAATGTTCTATTATGCAATCTTGTATATATATCAAATCAACAATCTTGCTATTGTCTTTACTTATATTATTTATAATACTATCTTGTCTTATAAGATAGCTGTATACTACATCTTCTATATAGTAAACACTTTTAATTTTTGACATGTAATACCAAAGCCAAGCTTCATCTTCTCTTATTAGTCCTTCAGGAAAACGCAGATGATATTTGTCAACTATAGTCTTTTTATACAATTTATTCCATACAACTGCTATCATGGTGTTAATATCATTTGGAATTTTATAAAGTCCTTCCCTTAAATTACTCTTGTCAAAATAAGATTGCTTTGACTTTAATATTGAAGTCAGCTCTTGATTTGCTATATCTTGAGTTTCCAGTACACATTGGACTTTTCCACAAACTACATCTGCATTTGCAGCCTTTGCCTTATCATACATTAACTCGTACGCTTTAAGTTTTATATAATCATCACTATCAACAAATGCTATATATTCGCCTTTTGCAATGTCCAGGCCAACATTCCGCGTAAAAGATAACCCTTCGTTTTTTACATTGTTGATAACTTTAATTCTTTGATCTTTTTGTGCATATTCGCTTAACACGTCAGCAGATTTGTCTAACGAACAATCATTAATACATATAATTTCTATATCTTTTAATGTTTGGTTTATAACACTGTTTAAACATTTTCGTAAATATTTTTCTGTATTATAAATCGGGATTATAATTGATACTTTAGGATTTTGCTTCATCTTTTTTATTACCAATATTGTTTTTATACTGTTTATAATTATTTGTCTGAGTCATTTTAACTCTTTTAAATCAACAAACAATTGAAGAAAAACTTTGCTCTTATCCTAACCCTGATTAAATAAAGTTGTAACGCCATTTTATTCAAATTTCTTCAAACAAATTAAATGCCCGCTCCACAGCTTTATCCATATCATAATATTTATAGTCGCCAAGCCTTCCCAAAAAATATATATTTGGTGTTCCTTTAGCTAACTCAAGATATTTGTTGTAAAGTGTTTGGCTTTCTTCTTTTACTATTGGATAATATCTTTCACTTTTGCCTAGCTTAAATTCTTCTGGATATTCATATGATACAACCGTTTTGTCTGACTTATTATTTAAAAACCATTTGTACTCACCTATACACGTAAAATCATAATTGCATGGATAATTTATAACTGCAGCTTCTTGAAATTTAGAATATGGAAATTCCAAAAAATCTAGCTTTATTCTGCGATATGGCAACTCTGTACTCAAAAAACTCATCAATTGGTCCACTATAAAACAACCTTTCATATTCCATTTCTTTTGAAAATACTGTAGAAAATTTAATTTCTATGTTTGGATGATCTAACATTTTTAACACAAGCCCTGTATACCCTTCTATAGGGATACCTTGATATTTGTCTTGAAAGTATCTGTCATCACGACTAATATAAATAGGCCTTCTCCCCAGAAACTGCAAGATCCATATCTTCTGGCTTCATTCCTCATTGCTTTAAAGTGTATTCTAAGAAAATTTTTTGATAAATATATTCTGCTAAAAAAGTTAAATCTTTATCGTTTGCTTTACGCAATTCTAAAAATAGGGACTTTTTTATTAAATCCAAACTTTTCCAGAAGACACAACTCTATTTTGTTTGCTAACGATTTAGGAAAAACTTGATGTAAAGAATTTAAGTTAAATGAAATTGGGACAAGTTGTCCGTCTACTAGTCCCTTTACTTTGTGTTGATAAGGATACCCCTTAGTAAATCTGCTAACAAAATCCCAAACTGGCTTTAAGTTTGTATGGAATATATGCGTACCGTATTTGTGAACACAAATGCCGTTGCTGTCCCTATAATCATAACAGTTACCTGCTATATGGTCTTTAATATCTATGATAACTACTTTTTCTTTACGCTCTTGCGCTATTTTCCGAGCTAGTGCCACCCCTGAAAAGCCACACCCAACAATAAGATTTTTTACCTTTGACATTTTCTTCCCATATTAAATTTATATTATTTTAGCAATTTCAAGTGTTATTTATAAAGATAATTTTATCTTTTTTTGATCTTATAATCAACTTTTTGTTAGAATTCTTTTATGCAATTGTGTAAGTTAGTCAAAAAAAGTAAAGAACAGTCCTATATAGCTTTTACAGCTAAGCAAAACAAACTACAAGAGAAAAAATTTGCTTCTGTAACTCTTAACGCACGTATTGTTTTTGCTCCCCACTGCATGAGAAACACTGCTGTGTGCACTGCTATTGAAAAAGATAGTTATTATATATGCGCAGAGTGTGGTGGTTGCAAAATAGCTCAAATTAGCAAACTTGCAAAAAAGTTAAGCTATATGGCACTATACGTTGTAAAAGGTGGAAGAACAATAACTAAAATTATACAAGAACAAAAACCGCAAGCTGTTGTTGGCATTGCTTGCTTTTTTGAAGGAGACCTAGCATTTAAAATGCTAAAAGAAAAAAATTTAGCTGTACAGTTTGTTCCACTTATAAAAGACGGATGTTCTGCTACTGACACTGACTTAAAACAAGTAGAAAGAGCGCTTAATTTAGGTTGTTAAGTTTTGGTTTTACTCCCACAAATAATTTACTGGCACTACCCACATATTTCCCCCAAACGGTACGAGTTCGTTTCCAGTATAAATTACAATTCCTTTTTTAAACTTTTCCCCACTAACTTGATATAATAACTTCATGTTTGTAAAGTCTTTGCTTGTCAATGTTTTATAAAGTTTTACTTCTATACCGATTGTTTCCCCTTTAGCATTTTCTAGGACAAAATCAACTTCTTTGCCCTTAGACAAGTTAAAGTGCGAAACATTTATGTCTGTTAAACACTTTACATTTTTTAGAATTTCTGTTGCAATAAAGTTTTCAAATATATGCACAAAAACCGTTAAATCATCTTTATAGATTTCTGACAAATCTTTTCTCATAAGATAACA
Organism: Candidatus Endomicrobiellum roisinitermitis; assembly: GCA_031287855.1. Lineage (GTDB taxonomy): Bacteria > Elusimicrobiota > Endomicrobiia > Endomicrobiales > Endomicrobiaceae > Endomicrobiellum > Endomicrobiellum roisinitermitis. The sequence goes on along the minus strand of JAITSL010000042.1, from coordinate 23,440 downwards.
AAGTAGGTTGGTATCATTAAAATATATTTTGCTAGATTTTACAAAACGCTTGTTCAAATTATTTGGTTTTGACCACGGCTCAATTTCTGTTATTATGAATGTATTTTTTGTCAGTGTCTTATATTTATTATAAGTTTTAGCGTCAAGACCAACTTCTTTCATAACATTTGCATTGTTTAATGAACTACCAACTCGTTGTGTTAAGGATACCAATAATTGTATTATACTTTCTGGATTTTTATGTCTTCTAGAATTAAAATGTCACGCTGTAAAATGGTTGTCAGATAATCATCAAACCATTTAATGCGATCAATTTTATGGTGAATCATAATTTCTGGGAATGTAGAATTGGAAATTATATCTAACAAATCACAACTTTTAGTATAGAAGGGCAATATATTGGACCATATAGTATAAAGTATATAGTAGAGACTAAGAGATATCAGAGTCTTAATAAGGCGATAAGGATTAATTATTATCCAGATAATGCTAACAAATTTGTGTTTATTAAAAGAACTTATACAAATTTCATGAGGATGATGAGTAATTTGATAAATAATGGGGTAGAAGCAGTAGAAGAGTCATATGAAGTAAAAGGGGGGAAAGTAGAGATTTTAGTAAAGGATAATGGGAATGGAATGAGTAAAGGGGTTGAAGATAAAATCTATCCATTTGTTTAATACCAGTCTTTAGATAAGAGAATAATTGTGTATAAGTAATATAATAAAAAAGAGTAAGAATATTTAAAGGGAAGTAAATGTAATCAAATTTTCGAAAACAGACAAAAATATGTAGAATATGTAAAGATAGTAAGAAATGAATAGGAAATGGGGAAAGATGAAGAGATTACCGATAGGGACACAGGCATTTGAAGTATTACGTAGGAGTGGAAATATATATGTAGACAAGACAGAGCATATATATAATTTAATAAGTAATGGAAGGATATATTTTTTATCAAGGCCAAGGAGATTTGGAAAGTCATTGCTGATAAGTACATTAAAGGAGTTGTTTAGAGGGAATAAGGAGATATTTGAAGGGTTGTATATATGTGATAAATGGGACTGGACAAAGAAGTATCCAGTAATACACTTAGACTTTACAGAGCTTGCTTATGACACTCCTGAGAAGTTAGAAGGATCTTTATTTGATTTTGTTAAAACAAGTGCAAGACAGAACAATATAGAACTCCAAAACAGTCAGCTAGAAACAAAGTTTGCAGAGTTAATAGAGAAGATGCATAAGAGTATAGGGGAGCAGATAGTAATATTGGTAGATGAATATGATAAACCAATGATAGACAGTTTAAATAAAGCAAAAGAAGTGCATCAAGGAATAAAAGAAACATTACATAATTTTTATCAAGTAATAAAAGGCAGTGATGAGCATATAAAGTTTATGTTTATGACAGGGGTATCAAGATTTACAGGATTATCGATATTTTCAGCATTGAATAATTTGAATGATATAACAATGGATTATAAGTATGCAGGTATATGTGGGTACACACAAGAAGAGCTAGAAGATGGCTTTAAAGAATATATAGGAAGTACAGCAGAAAGTATGGGAATAAGTAAAGAAGAATTATTGACAAAGATAAAGTACTGGTATAACGGGTACTCATGGGATGGCAGAACATGTGTGTATAACCCATTTTCAGCGTTGAAATTCTTTGATAACAAAGAATTTGAAGGATACTGGTTTGAAACAGGAACTCCAACATTTCTGATAGAGCAAATAAAGAAGAAAGATGATTTGGAATTATTATCAGAAGCAAGAGTAGTAAGCTCAGGTACACTAAGAGGAAACGGCAGTGGTTATGCAAATATAAATACTGAGACATTGTTATTTCAGACAGGATATTTGACGATAAAAGAAAAGAAGATTATAGAAGATGAGCCAGAATACAAGATAGATTTTCCAAATAATGAAGTAAAGAGAGCATTTATAAGTAGTTTAATTAAAGAGTATACATTAAGAAGTGCAGAAGAAGTAAATGTGATAAATAAGAAGATAAAGGAAGGAATAAGGACAAAAGAGGCAAAGGTATTAGAAGATAGTCTAAAAGAATTGTATGCAAACATCCCATACGATTTACATACAAAGAGGGAATCGTACTATCATTCATTGTTTTTGTTGACAATGAAGTTTGTAGGATATGAAGTAGAAGGGGAAGTGCATACAGATAAAGGACGGATAGATGTAGTGTTGAAGGACAAAGACAGTGTAGTAGTAATAGTAGAAATCAAATACGCAAAAGAAAACGAGATAGAAAGCAGGATAGAAGAAGCAATAAACCAAATAAAAGACACTAAATACTATGAGAAATACATAAACAGGGAAAATGAAGTTGCTTTATTAGCAATAGTGTTTAGTGAGAAGAAAGAGATAAGATGTAAGTTTGAAAGAGTTAATTGAGAAAAAAAAGTAGTGAACTTACAAGACCAATGTTAAAGGAGTAGTGCTATTGGTAGACGAGTATAGACAAACCTATAACAGACAATTTGAACAATCAAGAAGTCTTATCTGCAACTAAAAAAGAACTCTACGCGACTTTTCCCAAGTAATCAAATAAGAGACTTTATGAAAAGTTTAACTGCAAAAATTTTGGTAGTTTTTATTTTTGGCCTATTGCTTGGCGTTTGTATAAGGTTTTCTTTTCTTGCTTTTGTTGGCCTGTTTTGTTCGTTAGTTGCACTACTTATTTACACTTTAAAAGACGCTACCGGACTAAAACACAACCAAGACAAACACTTTATTTTTATTTCTCTTGCATTATATGCTATATCTTTGATGCTTTCGTTAATATCTGCAATAACTATCATTTTATTTATTGGGTACGAACTGTTTAAACCCAATAAGTCTGTGCAGCAAGCTAACAAACAATTGTTACCTTTTTATGCTATTATCGTCTTTATGTTGTTTGTAAAGATTTTAGCGTGACTCACGTTATTATAAATTTACCATCCAGTATTAACACCACAAATAACTAAGTTTCAGTCTTCACTTTCCTCTTGATATTTATAAAAATCATAAATTTATCTAAGGATCATCTTTAAGTTTTATCAAGATCAAGTCAGATGTGGACAACTATTTTATATTAATTTTACATCATATAAGTGACTTCAAATAACAATACTACTATACTTAAGACTTACATAATCAGCCAAGTAAGATTTTTATGTATAGTAATATTGCCATATTTCGTATATTGAAATTGATTTTTTTTGTATATTATTATATGCTTATTTTGTATAGTATGGAGGTAACATGATATATAAACAACGTATCATAGAAATAGAGATACAAAAAAACCTAAAAAGTAGCGGGGCACTTTTGATAAAAGGTCCTAAGTCTTGTGGAAAAACTTTAACAGCACTGCAATTTGCAAAAAGTAGACTTCAGGTTGATATAGATCCAAAAGTAAAAACATTTATGGATTTTAATCCCGAGGTTTTGCTTGATGGGCAAACTCCGCGCTTGATTGACGAATGGCAAGAGCAACCTCTTTTATGGAATTATATTCGCCATCATGTAGACAAAAAACAAAAACCAGGACAGTTTATTTTAACAGGCTCCGCAAATCCTATTGAAACAACAAAAACACATTCTGGAGCAGGGCGTTTTACAATTTCAGTTATGAGAACGATGTCTTGGTTTGAATTGGGTTTTTCATCCGGAACAATATCTCTAGGCGCTTTATTAAAGACAGATAAAATAAAACCTGAAATCCAAAAGATTTCTATCAATAATATAATAAATAGACTATTTATAGGAGGATGGCCGACTAATATCAACAAGTCTGTTGAATCTGCAAAAAGAATTAATAAAGCTTATATTGATTTATTAGCAGAAGTAGATTTGTCAAAAGTGTCAAAAATTTCTCGAGACCCAAACAAAATAAAAGCGTTATTGAAATCTTTAGCAAGAAATATTTCTACTGCCGCAAATATCGGAACTTTAACTAAAGATATAAAACAATATTCAGAAAGTATTACAAGACTAACTGTAAGTGATTATCTAGATACCTTAGAACGGTTAATGATAATTGAAAATCAACTTGCATGGAATACTCATATTAGATCATCTGCACAGTTAAGAAAAGCCCCAAAAAGACATTTTGCAGATGTGTCTTTGGCTATTAGCATTTTGGGATTAAATGAAGAAAGTTTGTTAAAAAATCCTGAATATTTGGGTTTTTTGTTTGAGTCTTTAGTAATTCATAATTTACGTGTTTATGCACAGGCAAATGATGCTTTAGTGTATCATTACAAAGATTCCAATGACAAAGAAATAGATGCTATAGTACAAAATGACACTGGGGAGTGGGCAGCATTTGAAGTTAAACTAGGGCCATCGCTTGTTGATATAGCTGCAAAAAACTTAATAACAATAACTAGAAATATATCAAAGCGCCCAACATCTTTAAATATAATTGTAGGTACAGGGATAAGTTACAAACGTCCAGATGGTGTAAATGTAATATCATTATCATCTCTAGGGGTCTAATCTTTTGTAAAAGTTCAAACACGTATTGAACTTTTACAGTCACTTGACATAGAAATAGTCTGGTTGGTCTAGTTTATAACATTTAATCAAATTAGCAAACTTGCAAAATGATAAGACAAAAAAGACTTATATGTATTTTACTCCATATAATGAATTGAGGCTGCCTAAAAACCTTAATGCATATCCTACTATGCCTTTTTCTACACTGCTGCGTTAAAAACTCGTGTTTATGACACAATAAACCCTGTATTTTTTGCCTTGCATTGCCAAAAAATTCACAGCAATTATAAGCATTAGGGTTTTTAGACATATCCCTTCTGCAATATTAAACCTTTGTTGCTCATAAACCGTTCTTTGAGGCAACTACAAGAAGGTTATAAACTAGACCAATATCTGCACTTCTTTTAAATATCTCCTTATATTTATGTTATAATACGAGTAATTTATTAGATGTTTGATGACTAAATACTTATGAACTACTTAAAGGAAGACACTATAGCAGCTCTGTCAACAGCAGCCGGCAAATCTGCAATTGCAGTAATACGTATGTCAGGGAACAACTCTTTTGATATTTTAAACAAAGTATTTAAACCGTCTTCTAGTAAAGATATCCAAATTAAGTACGGATTTATTGTGGACGGTAACGAAAAAAAAGACGAGGTGCTTTGCTCTTTTTTTTATGCACCAAACACTTATACGGGCGAAAATTTAGTAGAAATATCTGTGCATGGCAACCCAGTAATAATAAATGAAATATTAACCCTTTTATACAAAGCTGGTGCACGGCCCGCTGAGCCCGGAGAATTTACTTACAGGTCTTTTCTAAATGGGAAAAAAGATCTTACTCAAGCAGAAGCTGTTTGCAACTTAATAACAAGCAAGACATTCACTTCTGTAAAAGCTGCTTTAAATAATGTTAATGGCATTTTTTCTACAAAAATAAAAAGTATAAAAAACTCTATCACAAACCTTATTGCTTTTATGGAAGCAAACTTAGACCATCCTGAAGAAGATATTATATTTTTGTCTAGGGAAGAAAAACTTTCTCGTGTTGAAACTTGCATGAAAGGTATAGAGAGTCTTTTAAAATCTTATAAAGTAAGCAAAATTTTTCAAAACGGTATAAAAGTTGCATTTATTGGCAAACCTAATGCAGGGAAATCTTCTTTACTGAACGCAATTTTAGGCAAAAACAGAGCAATAGTTACAGATATTGCAGGCACAACAACAGACACAATAGAAGAAACTATAGACTGTTATGGCGTCCCTCTTACAGTAATAGATACAGCTGGCATTAGAACACATATAGAAAACTCTATAGAACTTTTAGGGCAAGAAAAAACTAAAGAAACTATTTTTTCAGCAGATGTTTTAGTTTGGATTTTTGATAGTTCTCTACCAATAGACAAAAATGACGTGCAAATTGCTAACATATTAAACAAAGAAAATTTAAGTATTCCTATAATTGCCGTACTAAACAAGTCTGACTTACCACAAAAACTAAACATTGACAACAATCCGTTATTTTCTAAATTGGCTGCCACAAAAATCTCTGCAAAAAAAGAAATAGGCCTCTTTGCACTTTTAGAAAAACTTACAAAAGTTGTTGGTGTAAATGATATAGAAAGCACTAACTTAATGATAAATTCCAGGCATTACACTTTGCTAAACAACGCTTTAGAAGCACTACAAAAAACAAAATTAGAACTTTCTAAAAAAGATGCAGACGAACTTGCCTGTTTCCATGCGCAAGTAGCACAAAACGCATTAAACGAAATTTTAGGTATTGAAGTTAAAGAAGACATTTTAGATACCATATTTTCTACTTTTTGTATAGGAAAGTAATTGTTAAGTTTTGTTTAATTTTCAATGACTTTTTTGAGATAATGAGTTATAATTTTGTTTGAATTTAAACAAAGTAAGAATAGCTCTAATGATTCAGTAAGAAGAAAGAGACAAAAACTTGTTAGCAGTTGTTGCAGTTGAAGAATATTCTGGCAAACATGAAATACATACAACAGACAATGCAGATGACATACTAAAAAAAGAAACTAAAGCGCAGCTTTTGACTATGCTTATGAAGATCTTTGGACTCAAATACTTATAAAGTTTTAAAACGTATAAATAATTTGCTATGGACAAAAAGTTCTGAATTTATTGTAGACAAATATTACAGAAAAAAATAAGAGGATCTTATGATTAAACGCTTAAGTTTTATAAAGTTGGAACTGTTTTTGTAAAAAGCATGCCAATGAACAAAACCATTCCAAGAGTAGGTATATCTCCATAAAACACAAAAATTAGTATAAATTACTAATAGAGTGTCCATACAAACTTTTAAACAGTTCCTCTATCTATTATTTTATGGGGACCAATATTTCGGGGAATATATTTTTCTTTTGTCATTTCAAAAGTGAACCTATAAGAAACGTTAATATATGCTCCATATATTAAACTTTTCTCAGATGTTTTATATTTATGAGTGTTAAGAGAAGGATGAAAAGGGTTGTTAGCAAAAAGATCTTGTAAATTAATTGGCAGCACTTTATAATTTTCTTTAATGTTTTGTTCTGCGATTTTGTCTTCAGATTCTCAATCAAAAGACTGTTTGAATTCATTGTATGTCTTTTTCAAAATTTGATTAATAAACGTAGAACGTGTAGTTGTATTGCGTTCCATGTCAATCCAATTAAGTATTTGCTCGTCAATTGTAAGGCTTATTTGATTTTTCACAGGGGATCTCCTGATAGTATATCATAATACTAAAATATTATAATGATGCTTGCCAACAGTATATATACACTTTTTTATATCTTGACCTGACAGGTTTTAAAGGAAAGGAAAGGTTGATTTCTAAAATAAAAGTGATTTGAGTTTGGCGAATGCTAATGGCGTGTTCATCTATGTGCCTGGTGGCGTTGTTGGGAAGTATGATGTGCATGACATGATACTATGTATGTTATAATAGATGCTACTAAACTTATTATCTATTATCACAGGGGGTGAACTACATCATCAACATTAAATGTTAACCTCTCTTAACCCTTCTCCTAACCCTGGCCCATATGGCCCTGCCAACGTTACATTAGATCCGCAAACATATTCAAACTTTAAATTAAAAGGTCAGCTTTTCCCGAGCGGGAAATTTCATAAAAAAATAATATATAATATGACTAGCTTTTCCCGAGCGGGAAATTTAGAGGACGTTATGCTTATAACAAAACCAAACGAAATCGGTAAAATAATCAAAGAGCTAAGAGTACGCCAAAAGATCAATCAATCACAACTAGCAGCTGTGGCTGGTGTTGGAGTACGTTTTATTGTTGATTTGGAAAAAGGAAAAGAAACTGCTTCTTTAGGGAAAACATTAAAAGTAATTAGCATGCTTGGCATTGAAATAAACCTTAAAATTCCAGAGATAGATTAACATGAACACCAAACAACTTTCAGTCCGTTTATTTGGAGAAGAAGTTGGTATATTAGAGCAAGATAAAAATGGGAAACTACATTTTACATATTCTGATACTGCCAAAATTCCTATCTCTTGGAGTTTGCCTTTAGATAAAAAATCTTTTTCTGAAAAAGAGTGTCGACCATATTTCAATGGACTTCTACCAGAAAGTGAACATGTTAGAAACAATATAGCCAAAATATATGGGATAAACGCTAACAGCGATTTCGCTATTCTTAAGACTATAGGGCATGATTGTGCAGGAGCACTGTCTTTACATGCTCAAGAAGAACCTATAAAAAAAGCACATTTTGTTAAACTTGAAGGATATCCCCAAACAGAAGAATCTTTATCCAAGCATATCAAAGCATTGCCAGAGCATCCATTTTTTATGGAAAAGAACAACGATGTTAGATTGTCTCTTGCAGGCACACAAGACAAAGCTCCTATTAGTTTGATAGATGGTAAAATTTGTATTCCGAGAAATGGTACGCCATCAACACATATTTTAAAGCCATTGATAAAAAATCTTAATGAAACTGTTCTGAACGAATACATATGTATGCGTCTAGCAGGTGCACTAGGGATTAACGTTCCTAAAGTTGAAATTAAATCAGCAAAAAATGTTGCATATTTGCTTATTGAACGTTACGACAGAGAAGTAAGCAAAGACACTGTTATGAGAATTCATCAGGAAGATTTTTGCCAAGCATTAGGAATATTAAGTATCAACAAATATCAAGCTGACGGTGGGCCTGGCTTTAAACAATGTTTTGAACTTTTAAATATCACACAGTTACCTGCAAAAGCTAAACTACTCTTTATGAAAACAGTTATGTTTAACTATTTGATTGGCAATAATGATGCTCATGGCAAAAATTTCTCTTTACTTTACAAAAACAAAAAACCTATATTGGCACCAGCTTATGATATTTTATCTACAGAAACATATCCTATACTAACAAAAAAAATGGCTATGAAAATAGGCTCTTCCTACGAAAAAGGAAATATTAGCAATCATGACTGGCAAGCATTGTGTAACAATGTTGAATATTCTTTTTTAATGTTCAAAAAAGAGTTTTTAGAAATGTGTGAACTGTTGCCCAAAGCTGTTGGTGTAGAAATAAACTTATCAAATAAAAGTATTAGTCATGATGTTCCTGATAAAATTAAAAAAGTTGTACTTGAAAATATCAAAAAACTTAAATTATCACTATAAATATATTTAGTTGTGCTACACTCTACTTGCTAGTGTTGACAATAAACGATTATCTCAAAATTACTTAAAGTATAAGTATAGCAGGACAAACTATTAATCTTGTAAAGCACAGCGCGTTTGCTGCTGCAGGTGCAGTACTAATGTCGGTGTTAATTATAGCAAGCTTAGCGTTATGAATGCGTATAATTACTGTGAATTTTGTGACAATGCAAGGTTTTATAGTGTTATAAACACAAATTTTTTAACACAACAGCAAGGTTTTTAGACAGACCCCTTTCATTGTTTAAAGCAAAATTCATTTATGTCTTTCTTGTCTTTTCGTAAAAACTCCATTTCAATATTAAAGACTGTTGAGATGGACTAAAAGTGTGCAAAAAAAGTTATTTTTCAACAAGACAAAATGTAAAAAGTGGTTTCTTGGCATGTGTATTATACTCGTAGGAATCGGATAATATAATTTTCTTACTGAATTTTATGCCTTTAAATTGACTTCTTCCTTTTCCTCCAATTTCTAGCACTATATTTGTATCAGAAAACATGTAGTCTGGTGTTTTTGTTCCAACTGTAGATTTCAAATAAGAAATATTTTTACCAAGAATTTTACAAGATTGAACAAAAAAATCTTCTCTTAGACCTCCCAGTGCCAAATCAAACTTTTGATAAAGTAAACGATACGGTAAACTTAATAATATTTTTGGTTCTTTTAAAATGTTTGAACCTTCAGGTAGTATAATTTGTGTAATAAAAGCTTGCTCCAAAAGTGAGATATATTGTTCTGCTTTGTACTTAGTTATACTTAAATTTCTTGCAATGCTTGAATAATTAATCCCGTCAACTGACGACAATCCAATAAACTTAACAAGTTTAGTGATGATACTAAGATCTCCCATAGTAATATTTTTGTTTACTCTAGGAATGTCTTTATAAATTACTGAGTTTAGTACATTATCTAAAAGAAAAAGAACATCAGGCTCATGCAAAGCAAACGGCATTAAGCCACCTCTAATATACTCATAAAAATACTCGCCTAAAGGCAAAATAGGTTCAGCTATTTCTTTATTTATAAAATCGTCAAATGTTAAGTGAGGTATATCACTTTTTCCTTTAAATGTGAGATATTCCCTAAAAGAAAATGGATGCAAATGTTTTAGCAAAACTCTTCTTGACATATCATTTCTATATTTCGCCATAGAAAGAGCTGTAGAGCTTGTGAAAAAAATTTTTACGTTTAAAAGTTCATAAACGCTTTGGATTTCCTTATCAAAATCACTGTAACTGTGAACTTCGTCTAACATGAATGTTTCTATTTTAAACTTCTCTTTTAATTCCTTTAATATATTGAACATACTACCGTCAAAAGACTCCATTGATATATAAAATGACCTAGGAATATTTATGGTAAGTTGTCTTAATGTAATGGTTTTACCTACACCCCTTGGGCCAACAATACCAACAAAATGTTTCCCCTTATCTTGTAATAATTCAAAATAAAGTTTTCTATAGCTAGAATATTGTACAACTCCTTCCTTAGCTAACCTGTTTAATTCTATAAGCTTATTAAATTCCATATTCAGCCACCATAATAGCATTTTGTCAAATTATCAAACGAAACAATATGCATTTTGTCAAATTGTTAAACAATTTTTCAAAAAAGCAGTTTGTCACACCTAGTATATAATAAATACTGCAAACGAACAATAACATATTATCGTTACTCTTTTACTGTCTTGCGTTTTTCAACATTCTTTCTTTTAAAGCCTTATAAATGGTGATTTGTTTTTTTATTATTCTTTATGGTTTTTATAAGTAAAAACTCTCTTTTTTATTAATCCAAGAGTCATAAGGTATAAGTTAGTGTAAGTTCAAATACTGCTGTTACTTATTGTGAGATTATGTTTAGGGATTGGTCTAGTTTGTACATGCTTATTAATTATTACGTATTCTTTTAATTATCTGATTAATTTTTGCGTTAAAGTATGGATCTGCGTCCATCTTCTCTTTTATTTTGTTGCAAGCATGCATTACTGTTGAGTGGTCCCTACCACCAAAAGCGTCCCCTATAGCATTCGTTGAAAACTCGTCAGTTAATGTGCGCACTAAATACATAGCTATCTGCCTTGGAAAAGCAATGGCGTCTGTTCTACGTTTTGATTTCATATCTTTAATGTCAAGATTAAACTCGTCTGCAACGACTTGCTTTATGCTTTCTATTGTAATTCGGGCAGAACCGTCCGTTTTAATAATATCGCGCAATATTTTTTCTACAGAATCCACCGTAAGAGGTGTGCCGGTAAATAAAGAAAATGCAGTAATTCTAAGCAAAGACCCTTCTAGCTGCCTTATATTAGATTTAATTTGTGAAGCTATATAAATAACAACATCGTCTGGAATATATATTTTTTCTTCTTCTGCCTTTTTACGCAATATTGCTATTCTTGTTTCTAAATCTGGAGGTTGTATGTCAGCAATAATACCCCACTCAAACCTAGAAATTAGTCTTTCTTCAACACCTTCAAGTTCTTTGGGTGGTCTATCTGAAGAAACAACAACCTGTTTTTTAGAATTAAAAAGATTGTTAAACATATGAAAAAATTCTTCTTGAGAACTTTCCTTACCCATCAAAAACTGTATATCATCTATTAACAAACAGTCTAACCCTCTATATTTACTTTTAAAAGACGAAACCTTATCAAACCTTATAGATTCTATAAACTCTGTAACAAACTTTTCGCAAGTCACATACATTACTTTTGAGTTTGGAGTTGCTTGTTTTATGTAATTGCCTATAGCATGTAACAAGTGAGTTTTACCTAACCCTACACCGCTATACATAAACAAAGGGTTAAACTGCTTCCCTGGATTTTTTGCCACAGCTTCGCAACAACCATGCGCAAACCTGTTTGAAGCGCCAACAACAAACCCTGGAAAAACGTATTTAGGGTTTATTTGATCTTTTTGTACTACTGCTGACTGTTGAATATGTACTTCTACGCCTACATGTTCAGGAGTATCTCCTGCTTTTTTTATTGCTTGTGACAAATCTTGTTGCGGTTTAAATTCTATCGTTATTGCGCTGCCACATTCTGAAGATATTATCTGCTCTATATTTTTTTGCTGATTTTTTGATATCCATTGCGAAAAATAAATGTTTGGCACCTCTAAAGTAAAAATATTATTTTCTAAAGCTATAGGTTTTAATGGCACTATCCACAAATTGTATGTTTCTGCAGTAACAGACGATTTAATGTTATCCAGCACTTTTTCCCATATACTATAAACCGAATTGTTCATATACTCCCCAAGTTATCCACAGGTGTTGATAAGTTATTAATAATATACCTTTTCTTGATTTTAAAAATATTAAAAAACACAACATTACACTCGACAAATTGTATATTTTTTTATTTCTATTGTCAAACTTAAAAAATCTAAAATGCTAAGGTTATCAGGCCTTAAAAGAGGTGAAATTTTTAAGTTATCCATAATCTCTAAACCTTTACATTTGTCCAACTCTTTAAATGAGGCTATCGCATTTAAAATAGTTTTCCTTCGCATACTAAAAGCATGTTTTACAAATTCAAAAAATAGAGGGTTCGGTTCTTTAGATATTTTGTTTTTAAGCCTTATAACTGAAGAAATTACTTTTGGTGTAGGGCTAAAACATTTTGGAGAAACGTCAAACAATATCTCACTTTCAGTATAGTAAGATGTAAATATTGAAATATATCCATAATCTTTACTGCCAGGCTTTGCTGTTAAACGGGACACAACTTCTTTTTGTAGCATAAAAACTGCTTCAGACCAGTTGTTTAAAGGCAACATTTTTTGAACTATCGCAGTACCAACATTGTAAGGTAAGTTTGAAATGATCTTTAAACTACTCTCTTCTAACATTTCGTATTTAAGAAAGTCTTCATTAACAATTTTTACATTTTTTACATTATTAAGCGCAAAGTAACGTTTTAAGTTGTCCACTAACTGCAAATCTATATCTACACAAGTAAGAAACTTAACTCCTGGTTGCACAAGTTTAGTTAAGATGCCTTTTCCCGGGCCGATTTCTAAAACATTATCAACTGTACTTAAATTTAAAGATCTCACAATATTTTTTGCGATATTATTATCAACCAAAAAGTTCTGTCCATATTTTTGTCTCATTGTAATATTATTACATATTATTAAGGTTTTCTAAAGCTTGTGTTGTTTTGCTAAAATCACATTTTAGGGCATGCCAATTTTTAACTTATAAAACTGTGAATAACTTTTAAAAAATTGTATAATTAATTTACTTGATAAAACTGTGAATAACTTTTAAACTTTACCAACATAGTTATAACAAAAGACTTTTTTTAAATTTCTGTCTATAATTATTTTTCTTTTAGAGTTGTTAAAAAGTTATCCACAATATACCAAGCATTATTATTACTATTTCTAGTTTTTTCTTAGAAATGATGGAGGAATAAATGAAGGTAATTTGTGGAAAAGATGAATTAATTAAAGGAATACAGATAGTATCTCCTATAGCATCATCCAAAAGTACATTACCGGTGTTATCTAACTTCCTATTTGAAACAGATTCAGATAAAATAAAACTTTCTTCAACAGACTTAGAAATAGCAGTTCAGTGTTATATTAAAGGTGAAATCGTAGAAGAAGGTGGCATAACAATACCAGCCAAACGGTTTGCTGACATAATAAAAGAACTTTCTTCTGAGCACGAAATAGAAATAAAGGCAGACGATGCAAATCAGATTAATATAAAGTCAGGAAAATCCAAGTTTAATCTTATGGGGATCTCGCAAAAAGAGTATCCTGTAATACCTGAATTCCCACAAGATAACAATATGATTATAAAAAGAGACATTTTTACATCCATGGTTAAAAAGACAATTTTTGCAGTGTCTAAAGATGCCCAGAGGTACGTTTTAAATGGCGTTTACGTCATAATAGAAAACGATAAGCTAAAGATGGTATCTACAGATGGTAGAAGGCTTGCTTATATAGAAGATAACAGCGTAAAAACTAATGTAAAAGGTAAAGCTATAGTACCATCTAAAGCTATGACAGACATTTTAAGGCTTTTAACATCTGACGTGCAGTCAGAAACAATAAAGCTTGGTTTAACAGATAATCAAATAGCGTTAGATATGGACGGTATTACGTTTCTGTCTACACTAATAGAAGGTGCGTTTCCTAGCTATGAGCAAGTGATACCTAAAACAACTGAATCTAAAATTAGACTGAACGTTAAAGACACATTAGCGGCAGTAAAACAAATGGCTTTGCTCACTGCTGATAAAATTTCTTCAGATAGATCTACTGCGATAAAATTCTATTTTAGTTTAAACAATTTAAAAATTTCAGCATCAACAGCTGGGCTTGGGTCCGGGGAGGTTGATTTAGAAGTTGAATATAAAAATGAACCTGCACAGATAAACTTTAATCCTAGCTTTGTAAAAGAAGTTTTACAAAATATAGATAAAGAGTTTATTATTTTTGAGTTTAAAAACGCGTTAAATCCTGCAAAAATTTCACCTGAGAACGACAAGAATTATCTTTGTGTTATTATGCCAATGAGAGTGTAGTTTTATGGCCTGGACACAAGCTTGTGATATTATTAATTCTCTAAAAAAAAAGTTTGGTCTTGAAAGCGAATTTTTTACTATAGCTAAAGTATGGGAAAAAGAAGTAGGTATAGATGGTATAGGCATAACAGGCTACAGAAATGGTACAGTATTTGTTAAAACACAAAGTTCTGTGGCTAGTTATGAACTTAATTTAGGCAAAAAAGAAATAATTAGAAAGTTAAACGAATATGTTGGCAAAGTTGTAGTAAAAAATATTAAAGTAAAGATAATGTAAATATTCATTGAGACAGCCACAGTCTTAACATTAAAAACACGGTACTTTTAACATTTTTAAATTAACTTGACCAAAAAAACACAACATATACGCCCAAATATTGCGACAGGGTAATATGTTGTTTTCTTAAATAGATTGATTTTTAGTCACATACACATACAAGTACATGTAAAGGAGCTTTCATGGCAAACGAAGAAGTAAAAAACTGTAATTCTGTAAGCGAAGGTTCTAAAAAGACAAATTATGATGCGTCAAACATTCAAATTTTAGAAGGCTTAGAAGCAGTTCGTAAAAGGCCTGCTATGTATATTGGGTCTACAGGTGAGCAGGGGTTACATCATTTAGTTTATGAAGTTGTAGATAACTCTATAGATGAAGCTTTAGCAGGGTACTGTAAAAATATTGAAGTTATAATACATCCTGACAATTCTATAACTGTTCTAGACGATGGACGAGGTATACCAGTAGACCCTCATCCTGACCCTAAATATAAAGGTATATCAGCTTTAGAAATAGTGCTTACAAAGCTGCATGCTGGCGGTAAGTTTGATAAAAATACTTATAAAGTTTCTGGTGGGCTTCATGGTGTGGGCGTGTCTTGCGTAAACGCTTTAAGTGACTCTTTGGAAGTAGAAATTTACAGAAACGGTAAAAAGTACCAGCAAAGTTATTCTAGGGGAAAGGCTTTAGGGCCTGTAAAAGAAGTTGGGTCTACAGACCAAAGAGGCACAAAGGTAACATTTCATCCTGACGGTGAAATTTTTTCTGTGATCACCTACTCTTTTGATATTCTTACAAACAGGTTAAGAGAACTCGCATTTTTAAATGCTGGTACGCATATAAGAATTGCAGATGAAAGGGACGATAAAGAACATATTTTTGACTATGATGGTGGAATAAAAACGTTTGTGCAGTATTTAAACACCAACAAAAACGTTATAAATAAGGAACCTATTTATTTTACAAAAGAAAAAGATAGCGTTGTTGTAGAGGTTGCTATGCAGTATAACGACTCTTACAATGAGCATGTTTTTACTTTTGTAAATAATATTAACACAATAGAAGGTGGAACGCATTTGTCAGGGTTTCGTTCTGCTTTAACCAGATCTGTAAATGAGTATATTAAAAAGAACGAGATATCTAAAATTAAAAATTTAAAACTTTCAGGTGAGGACGTTAGAGAGGGGCTGGTAGCAGTTATTTCTACAAAAGTGCCAAATCCACAGTTTGAGGGACAAACTAAAACAAAGTTAGGAAACTCTGAAGTTGAAGGTATAACACAGTCTATAGTTGGTGACGCGCTGACAATATTTTTGGAAGAAAATCCTGGTATAGCAAGTGCTATTTTGGACAAAGCTATAAACGCTGCAGAAGCTAGAGAAGCTGCAAGAAAAGCCAGAGAGCTTACAAGGAGAAAAGGAGTGTTAGATTCTGGTTCACTTCCTGGCAAACTTGCAGACTGTTCTGAAAAAGATCCCCAAAAAACTGAACTTTTTATTGTTGAGGGAGATTCTGCAGGGGGGTCTGCAAAGCAGGGCAGAGATAGATCTTTTCAGGCCATATTACCTTTAAGAGGTAAAATTTTAAATGTAGAAAAATCTCGTCTTACAAAGATGCTTACTAACGAAGAAATAAAAACTTTAATCACTGCTATTGGTGCTGGTATTGGTAAAGATGAGCAAGATTTTAATATAGATAAGGTGCGTTACCATAAGATTATTATTATGACTGATGCTGATGTTGACGGTGCGCACATTAGAACGCTTCTTTTAACGTTTTTTTATAGACAAATGCCTCAACTTATAGAAAAAGGGTATGTGTATATTGCTCAACCGCCTTTATATAAAGTTAAAAAAAATAAAAAAGAAATGTATTTAGACTCTGAAGAAGAGTTAGATAAATTTTTGTTTTCGTCTGCTCTTGAAGGACTAGAAATGTTTTTGATAAAGGATGGCAAAGTAATAAAAGAAATAGGCTTTGGAACCTTAAAAAAGATAGTAGGAAATATTAGCGAATTAGACGTCTTGTTAAGAAAAGTTCAAAGAAAAGGCGTAACTTGGAACGATTATCTTAAGTTTCATGCAGAAAACACAATCCCTATTTACAGGGTAATTAAAGATGGTAAAGTAGAGTACATTTATTCTGATAAAGAGTGGAAAGAATTTAAAGAGCAGTTCCTTACAAAACGTAGACAACTACAAGCTTTGCAAGGAGAACTTGTAGAAATTACTGAAAGCTTGCAACTTAATGAAGTTGTTCCCGAATACAAAGATTTGTGGGAACTTGCGCGTATAGATAAGCTCGCAAAGCAGTTAGAACTTGAAGGGTTGGATTTAGAACATTATGGACAAATGCACCAAAAGCCCGTTTATCGTTTGCAAGATTCTCAAAAAAAAGAGCGTGGCGATATTTATGAATTGCATTCTACAACAGAGCTGATAGACACTATAAGAGAACTTGGGAACAAAGGTGTGACAATTCAAAGATATAAAGGTCTTGGAGAAATGAACCCTGATCAGCTTTGGGAAACTACAATGGAAATAAAAAATAGAAAACTTTTGCAAGTAAAATTGGAAGATGTTATTGAAACAGATAGAATCTTTACAACTCTAATGGGTGACCAAGTAGAACCTAGAAGGGCTTTTATACAAACGCACGCTCTAGATGTAAAAAATCTTGACATTTAGTCAGATACAGCTACTTACGAAATTTTACCTATAAAATAGTTAATACGACATAACAATAAATAAGAGGACAGAAATGGCAAAAGATAAAGACACAAAAAAGTTGCAAGACTCGGATTCTCTTGGAGTTGTTACAGCAAACATTGTTCCAAGAAACATTGAAGATGAAATGAAGACCTCTTATATAGATTACGCTATGAGCGTAATTGTAGGAAGAGCTTTGCCGGACGTTAGGGATGGACTAAAGCCTGTGCATAGAAGAATACTTTATGCGATGAAGGAAATGGGATTAAAGCATAACACGGCATACAAAAAATCTGCAAGAGTTGTTGGTGACGTTTTAGGTAAATATCATCCACATGGTGACTCTGCAGTTTATGGTGCGGTTGTAAGGATGGCACAAGACTTTTCGTTAAGATATCCCATGATAGATGGACAGGGTAACTTTGGTAGCATAGATGGTGACTTTGCGGCAGCTATGCGTTATACCGAAGTTAGAATGGATAAAATTACAGACGAAATGCTTGCTGATTTAGATAAAAACACTGTGGATTTTATACCAAACTATGACGGCTCTTTAAAAGAACCTTTAATTTTACCAACAAAATTACCAAGCCTTTTAATTAACGGGTCTTCAGGTATGGCTGTAGGTATGGCAACTAATATACCTACACACAATTTAGTAGAGACTTGCGATGCTTTGGTTGCTTTAATAGGCGATCCAGAACTTCCAGTTAGCGAAATAGCTAGGTGTATTAAAGGACCTGACTTTCCCACAGGAGCTATTATTTTGGGGAAAGGCGGAATTAAAGAGTATATGGAAAAAGGTAGAGGTTCTGTAAAAATAAGAGCTAAAACCGAAATCGAAGAATTAAAAAGTTTTAGAGAAGCTATAATTGTAAAAGAAATTCCATACCAAGTAAATAAAACAAACCTTATAACTTCTATTGCAGATTTAGTGAAAGACAAAAAGATAGACGGTATTTCTGACTTGCGAGATGAGTCTGACAGAGAAGGTATAAGAGTAGTTATAGAGATTAAACGTGATGCAAATGCTCAAGTTGTGTTAAACCAACTTTATAAACATACACAAATGCAAACTTCTTTTGGCGTTATAATGCTTGCTCTTGTAAATAATAGGCCAAAAGTTATGAACATTAAAGAAATTTTGGTGCACCATATTGAGCATAGGAAAGTTGTTATAGTAAGAAGAACACAGTTTGACTTAAAAAAAGCTGAAATTAGAGCGCATATTTTGGAAGGTTTAAAAATAGCAATAGATAATATTGACGTTGTTATTAAAATAATGAAAGAGTCGCGTGAAGAAGAGGCGGCAAGAACTGTGTTGATGTCTAAATTTCATTTAACAAAAGCGCAATCTGAAGCTATTTTGGAGATGAAGATTCGTCAGTTGACTGGCCTAAAACGACAGGAAGTAGAAGACGAGTATTTAGAAAAAATAAAACTTATAGAGCAGCTTCGTTCTATTTTAGCAGACCCTAAAAAAGTTTTAGCAATAATCAAAGAAGAAGTTCTTGAAATTAAAAAAGAGTATGCCGATAAAAGAAAAACACAAATTCAAGCTGCAGAGGCAGATTTTAACATCGAAGATTTGATTCAAGAAGAGGATGTTGCAGTGACAATGTCTCATTCTGGGTATATCAAGCGCATTCCTTTAGATACATATAAAGCTCAACATAGAGGAGGGCGAGGAATAACTGCTATGAATACTAAAGAAGAGGACTTTGTGGAAAGTTTGTTTATCACAAATTCTCATTCTTACATGTTATTCTTCACTACTAGGGGTAGGCTTTACTGGATAAGGGTTTACGAAATCCCTGAGGGTGCTAGAGTTTCTAAAGGTAAAGCTATAGTGAACCTTTTACAATTGCAGGGGACTGAAGAGAAAATAACAGCAGCAATACCTATAAGGTCGTTTAATGCAAGAGATATTAAAGATGAGTATCTGCTTATGTGTACGAGGAAAGGTATAATTAAGAAGATTGCATTAGAAGAATTTAAAAACCCAAGAAAAGGTGGCATAATAGCAATTAAGTTGGAAGATGGTGATATTTTGGCGCAAGTAAAAGCTATAGAAAAAAAACCTGAGGTTATCATTGCAACAAAAAAAGGTATAGCTATAAGGTTTAAAGAAAGTGATGTGCGCGCAATAGGGAGAAACGGTAGGGGTGTAAGAGGAATATCTTTAGAGAAAGACGATGAAGTTGTAGGTATGGAAGTGCTTGCCCCGGAAGATATTTTCTTGTCTGTGTCTGAGAATGGGTATGGTAAGAGAACAGAAGTCGGTAAGTATCGTTTACAGAAAAGATCTGGGCATGGTGTAATAAACATGCAAGCTACAGAAAGGAATGGCGATGTTGTGGGCATAAAAAAGGCCAATGCTGATGAAGAAGTGATGATAATGACAAAAGACGGCATTACAATTAGGCTGAGAGTTAATAGTATTTCTATAATAGGTAGAAATACTCAAGGTGTAAAACTTGTTAAGCTTGCCCAAAGCGATAAAGTTGCAGCGCTTGCTTCTGTAGTAAAAGATGAAAACAATCAAGAGGCGCAGAACGCAGTGGAAACAAAGTCAGTTTCTGATAGTAAATAAGATAGGCAAAAGTTGAAGTTTTGGTTTTAAAAAGAGTTGATAACTGTTGAAGAAAAACGTACAGGGAGCATTTAAACAGCAACACCTACTTAAGCAAATTTGTTTAAGTAGGTGTTGCTGTTTTTCAGTATTTCTGTAACTTATTAACGCTACTAAATGTAGGTCTTAATCCTAGTGTCAATGATGTAAATATCTATGCCGGATGGTCTGTGTTAAGTGATGCAATTAGATGGAAGGGAGTTGTGTCTGTAGAGAATGTTTTAAGTTCTACTATTAACAGTAGTAGTAGTGTTGAAGTAAGCTGTAGGGGGGGTTTTATGTGTATTTGCTTAATGACTATGGGGCGGTGGCTGGTCTAGTTTAGAGCCTTATCTATGTTACTAGAGCAATCGCAAGTAAACTTTTAAACAAATTAGCAAACTTGCAAAATGATAAGACAAGAAAGACATAAATGAATTTTGCTTCAGACAGAGCTAATTTGAAATATTAAATGTTTATTGCTCATAGAACGCTCTTTGAGGTAACTCCGTTAAGGTTCTAAACTACACCAATCAAACTAGATCTGTGTCAGGACAATTTTTTAATAGCAGTGTTGTCATTGATGCTGATGTTTATGCGGCGTGTGAGATGGGGAGGGTTTATAAGTGATATGAGTTTCCTAATGCTAATCTGTATGCCGTGTACCTTGGTGTGCCTGATACTGTACCCTCCTTCACCTGGCCCGGATACGCCTACTACCGTTACCCTTGATCCACAAAGGGCAAAGTAAGAGAAAGAATAAAGTAGTCCTTTTCACCCTAAAGTCCATTTCGACATTTTTGTCCCTTGTAAAAGTGTCAATTTTGTGATACAATCCTCCGCCCACTCCTCTTGCTTGGCGCCCGACAAGTTGGTAAAACTTGGCTTATGAAAGAGTTTGGAAAAAACGAGTATAAAAATGTAGTCTATGTGGACTTTTTCAACGAGACTGAAATAGCCAAACAGTTTGATTACGACCTTAACCCAGAACGGATTATCACAATGCTTTCGGCACAAAAGCGAGAAAAGATTGCCCGCAGATACTCTTATTTGTATTTGACGAAGTGCAGGAGTGTACCCGCGCCTTAAATTCCCTTAAATATTTTGCAGAAAATGCTCCCCAATACCATATTATTGCTGCAGGCAGTTTTTTAGGTGTTACTATGCACGAGGGAAACTCGTTCCCCGTTGGTAAAGTTGAGCGCTTAACATTATACCCTCTATCGTTTTACGAGTTTTTATATGCAATAGACAAATGGCGTATGATTGAGGTGGCAAAATCGCTTGGCAAGAGGGTAATACAAGGACTTGCCTCCAAATTTACCGAACTTTTGCGGACTTATTTCTATGTGGGCGGTATGCTGCGCGCAGTGTCAGCATATTCCCAGAGGCACGATTTTTACGAAGTGCGGAAAATCCAAAATGAGATACTGGCCGACTACGGAAACGATTTTAGTAAGCATATTACCGCTGCAAATATACCAAAAGTCCGTCTTATTTGGGATTATATTCCCATGCATTTGGCCAAAGAGAGAAAACGTGTCGTCTATGCGGAAATTAAAAAAGGTGGGCGCGCAAGTGCGTTTGAAGACGCACTTTCCTTAAAAATCTTGGACTTATCGACGGACTTTACTCCATACCACTTTATATGATAGCGAGCTTTGAGGATATATTGAAAAAATGAAAAGTATAAAAGTATAGCAATCAAGCTGTTAATTTAGTAACTCGCAGCACGTTTAACGTTGTAGGTAATGGCAGTAATTAAGTTTATTTGTTTTGATGTGAAACTTTATCGCTTTGACAATTGGCCTAATCATAGTGTTTTTTTATTTTTTTGTGATTTTGTAGCAAATGTATACGAATAATATCCAGAATGGTATTGCTACAACTTGTTTATACATGCCAATTTGAGATAAAGTCATAGCGCCTAAAATAAATAAAACAAAAGTTAACGTTAAATAGTTTGAGTAAGGATAAAAAGGAGCAGGGAACAAAGTTTGTTTGTTTATTTGTTTAAATTTAGTGTGAGACAATGTAATAATTGCCCAATTAACAAGAATATAAACGACTATAAAGCTCATTACAATTTTAAAAGCGTCAAACCAGTTAGGAATAAAATAGTTTAGAGGTACAACCAAGAATGTTAACATTCCAGAAACTAAAATAGCGGTTACTGGAATTTTGCTTTTGTTAGTTTTAGAAAACAAGTTAGGTGCATTCTTTTGTAGAGCAAGAGCGTAAAGCATACGACTGTTGCTGTACAAGCAGCTATTATAAACAGAAAGGGCAGCAGTAAGAACAATAAAATTTAAAGACCAAGCAGTGTACTTAAACCCAATTTTGTCAAAGATCATAACAAAAGGGCTATCAGAAACACTTAAGTTGCTCCAATGGTATAAAGAAAGTAGTACTGTTAGAGACCCAACATAAAAAATTAAAATACGAAACACAACTTGGTTTATCGCTTTAGGTATTGTTCTTTTTGGGTCTTCTGTTTCTGAAGCGGCAATCCCAATAAGTTCTAACCCGCCAAAGGAAAAAGTTATTGTAGGTAATGCCATTATTAGCCCAAAAATCCCATGAGGGAAGAAACCGCTAAATAAAGAGTTAGAAATATTTGGGCCAACATTAAATGGTTGCCACAAATTTTTAAAAGAAGCGTTTGGCACTAAAGAAGTGTTGAAGAATAATATATAGCTACCGGTTAAAATCATAGCGCAAATAGCAACAATTTTAATAGAAGAGAACCAAAACTCAACTTCGCCGTAGGCTTTTACTGTTGTAAGGTTTATGGCGTTAACTAAAAGAAAAAAGAGTAGTGCCGTTTTCCACGTAGCTAAATTTGGAAACCAATACTGAGCATAAGCAGCAACAGCGGTAAGTTCTGCTATGCCTACTAGAACTTGTAAAACCCAATAGTTCCACCCAGCTAAGAAGCCAGGGAACTTCCCCCAATACTTGTAAGCAAAATAGCTAGAAGAGCCAGCAGAAGGGTCTTGAGTGTTCATTTCGCCAAGTTGTCGCATGATTAAGAAAATGATAATGCCAGAGATCAAGTACCCTAAAAGAACAGAAGGTCC
>JAITSL010000053.1 GCA_031287855.1 Candidatus Endomicrobiellum roisinitermitis | reverse complement strand
CATACCCTTTTATCTTTGGGCATCTCCGATAGCTAAACAACTGCTTTACCTTATCTTCTTTTAATTTCTCTACAAACTCTCTTAAATTTTCCCTCCCAGTATCATTTTGCCACTTCCTTATCTTAAATGGACATACTTCTTTAAACTCCTCATAAAATCTTCTCATATTCTTGCTGTTTAATTCCCTATAATACTTACTAAATCCAAAGCGCGTTCTTACATCTACTGCATTATAAAAATATCTCTTTACCCCTTGCTCTTCCTAAATCTCTTTGACCCTGTGCTATAAGACACTAAACTACTTAACTTCTTTCCGCCTTCTTCTAACCTCTTCTTCCCCTTCACAACTTACTTTAACTTTCTAGCATTTGTGTTTTAACCTATTCACATAGTAGGCTTTTTAATAAATGTAAGTTGAAAAAATATTTAATGTGACTTAAATGCTAGAATTTATTAAAGTTAGTTTAAACCTTTTTAGACAGAGCCAATTCATTGTTTGAAGCAAAATTCATTTATGCCTTTCTTGTGCTATCATTTTGCTAATTTGCTTAAATGTTTGTTGCGATTGATCTGTGAGTGAGACACTCTAGTAGCCAAGGAAGGTTCTAAATTAACTTTATCCTTTTTACTATGAGGTGTATATATTTTTTTGTTATAATGCACTTTGTGGAATTTTTAGTTTAAATTATATGATTAGGAGATAAAAATGACATTAAAAGAAAAAGTAGAGCAAGCATTAGATTCAGTAAGACCCAGCCTTCAAGCAGATGGTGGTAATGTTGAGTTGGTAGATGTATCAGAAGACGGTGTGGCAAAAGTAAGGTTGACAGGTGCTTGTGGCTGTTGTCCAATGTCTCAGATGACTTTACAACATGGTGTTACAAATGCAATTAAGCAATCCGTTCCTGAAATAAAAGAAGTTCAATCTTTAAATTAATTCGTAAGTGGGTAAGCGAAATGAAAGTAAAAGTACGAGTACCGTCATCAACTGCAAATTTGGGACCAGGTTTTGACATTTTTGGCGCAGCACTTTGCCTCTACAATACATTTGAAGCAAAGTATGTGCCTAATGCTAAAAAGACAACTTTTATTATTAAAGGAGAAGGGAAAAAAACTCTTGATCTAGGTAAAAAAAATCTTCTTTGGCAGTCTATGCAAGAAACGTTTAATGTTCTTAAAGAAACAAAGTATAATTTAAATAATTTAAATATAACTATAAATAACAATATTCCTTTAAGTGGAGGTCTTGGTTCTAGTTCTACAGCTATAGTTGGTGGCATTATGCTTGCCAATGCCTTATGTGAAAACAAGCTAGATAAATCTCAAATTGCAAGTCTTGCAATTAAAATTGAAGGTCATCCGGACAATGTTATTCCTGCAATTTTTGGCGGACTTTGCATATGTAGTAAAGATGAAAATGAAAATCATGGAACAGTTATAAATCTTCCCATTCCAAAATTAAAAGTGATTTTGTGTGTTCCTTCTTTTGAGCTTAGAACAAGGCGTTCTCGACAAATTTTGCCTAAGATGGTAGACATAAATGATGTTGTTTTTAATATGTCTAGGGTAGCGCTTCTTGCAGCTGCTTTTTGTTGCGCAGACTACTCTCTTTTAAGACAGGCTATGCAAGATAAGCTTCATCAACCTTACAGAGGAAAAATGATACCAGTTATGAACGAAGTTTTGCAGGCGGCTCTTAATGCTAAAGCTTTTGGAGCGTTTCTATCTGGTTCAGGGCCTACTTTAGCTGCTTTATGTGATAAAAAGGATGCTAACAACGTACAAAAGACTATGAAAAATGTTTGGGCAGCAGAAAGCGTTTCTGTAAAAACTTATATATTAGATTTTGATGTTAAAGGTGCTACAATAATAATTTAAATATTTTGAATATTGAGATTATTTAAATAGTTAAAATTGTTGAAGGAGAGACAATATGGCGCTTGTTGTAATGAAATTTGGCGGTTCTTCTGTAGCAGACGCAGATAAAATAAAATTGGTTGCTAGTAGAGTAGTTGAAAAAAAGAAGGCAGGCAATAAAGTTGTAGTTGTTGTTTCTGCTCCTGGCGACACAACTGACGAATTACTTACTATGGCCAAAAACATTACATCAAATCCTCCAGACAGAGAATTAGATATGCTACTTGCAACCGGCGAAATGATCTCTATATCTCTTTTAGCTATGGCAATAAACTTTATGGGACAAAAAGCAATTTCTCTAACTGGCCCTCAGGCAGGTATTACAGCAGACACTAGTTATACTAAGGCAAGAATTAAAAAAGTAAATCCGAAAAAGATAAAAGCTATGCTTGCAAAAGATAATATTGTTGTAGTTGCAGGTTTTCAAGCTCTAAACGCTAAAGGTGATATTACAACATTAGGGAGAGGCGGTTCAGATTTAACTGCAGTTGCATTAGCAGCGCAATTACATGCAGATTTTTGTGAAATATATTCTGATGTTGAAGGTGTATTTACGGTAGATCCAAGGGTAGCAAAAAATGCAAGAAAAATTGAGTGTATATCTTATGATGAAATGCTTGAGCTTGCAGGGTCGGGTGCTCAAGTTTTGCAGTCTAGAAGTATTGAGGTTGCAAAAAAGTTTGGTGTAGAAATTCATTCAAGAAGTACTTTTAGTCAAAATCCAGGTACGATAATAACAAGTGAGGAAAATATCAGGAGGAAAAAGATGGAAACGTTGTTAGTGTCAGGTATAGCTTTTGATAAAAATCAAGTAAAATTTACAATAATAGATCTTCCAGACATTCCTGGGATAGCAGCTAAGATTTTTAGTAGACTTGCAAAGGTTGGTGTAAATGTAGATATGATAATTCAATCTGCAGCGGTAAACAAAAAAAATGACATTTCTTTTACGGTAAGCAAACAAGAACTTAAGAAAACACAAATTGAATTAGATAAACTTGCTCAAGAAGTTAAAGCCTCACAAGTGATTTGTGATGAGCATGTTTCAAAAATTTCTGTTGTTGGTATAGGTATGAAAAGCAATGCAGGTGTGGCCGGCAAAATGTTTGAAATGCTTCATAAAAAAGACATCAACATAGAAATGATTTCTACAAGCGAAATAAAAATATCTTGTATTATAGATGAAAGAGATTTAACAACAGCACTAGAAGAACTTCATAAAGGTTTTGGCCTTTCTAAAAAAATAGGAGTTGCTATAAAGTCTAATGGTTTTACGCTTATCGAGCTTATAATAGTGCTAGTTATAATAGGGGTTTTAAGTATTATAGCTATACCTGTATATAGAAGTTATGTAGACAGAGATCAAATTGCTCAACAAAGTAAAGATACAGAAAATATTCAAAAACAAGAAGCTTACTTAGAAGATGTTGCTGCTAACGTTAATTCAAAAGACTCTTTCGAATAGCTTGATGAAAATAATCTTATATTTTGTAAAATTTTGACAGATATCAAATAAAGTGGTAAAATCTCCTTCAATTTCCAAATTTAAAATAAGATCAAATAATTAGTAATTTTGTTTTTTCGGGGTGATAATGGCAGTACCATTTATAGAAATAAAAAATGTTTCAAAAATATTTACAAGCCATAAACGAGATTTTAAAGTTTTAAAAGGTGTTAATCTTGAAGTTGAAAAAGGCGATATCTTTGGCATAGTTGGTTTTAGCGGGGCAGGCAAGTCTACACTTATACGCTGTATTAATGGACTAGAAACAATTTCTTCTGGGGCAATTCGTGTTGGTAAATATCAAGTAAATAAACTCTCTAAAAAAGATGCAAACGCTTATAGGCAAAAAATTGGCATGGTGTTCCAACATTTTAATCTTTTTGATTCTAGGACAGTTTGTGGGAATGTTTCATTTCCTCTAGAAATTGCAAAAAAAAATAAAGAAGAAATACATGAAAGAGTTTTGAAAATTTTGGATTTGGTAGGTATAGTAGACAAAAAAGATTTTTATCCTGGCCAACTTTCAGGTGGGCAAAAACAGCGTGTAGGCATAGCAAGGGCTTTGGCAAATCATCCAAACATTTTACTTAGTGATGAGGCTACATCTGCACTAGACCCTGTAACGTCTATGTCGGTATTAGATTTATTAAAAGATATAAATAAAAAGTTAGGGCTTACTATTATTTTAATTACACATTCTTTAGATGTGGTAAAGTATACTTGTAAGAATATGGCAGTTTTAGAAAATGGTATAATTGCAGAAACTGGAAACGTTAAAAAAATATTTGAAAGTCCGCAAAGTGATACAGCTAGAATGTTTATAAAACACAATGCATGTTTATCCAATGGTGAAGGTATATGGTAGGTTTTTTTGTAAAATTATTTAATCAAGAAACTTTAGGCATTATATTGCCCGCTACATGGCAGACAGCTTACATGGTTTTAATTGCCACTCCAATTACAGTGTTTTTAGGGTTAATTTTTGGTATCTCTCTTTACATTACAGACAAAAATGGGTTTCATCCAGCGCCTATTTTTAATAGAACTTTTGGAGCAATAATAAATGCGGTTATGGCTTTACCATCAATGATTGTAATAATTTTGGCACTGCCGTTATCAAAGTTTGTGTTAGGTGTATCCTATGGCCCAAAAGCTTGCATAATAGCTTTAACTATAGTTTGTACACCTATATTTTCTAGACTGGTTGAAAATAGCATTTTGGATGTGTCTAAAGGAAAAATTGAAGCAGCAAAATCTATGGGCGCATCAATTTTTGATATAACTTTTAAAGTTATGCTTCCAGAAGCATTCCCTACTCTTATAAGGAATTTTGTGGTTTTGACTACAACATTAATTTCAGTAACTGCAATAGCTGGCACTTTTGGAGCAGGCGGACTTGGAGAAGTTGCTGTGCGTTTTGGATATCACAGATTTCGTACAGATATTCTTTTAGCTGCAGTTTTAGTTTTATTAGTTTTAGTAGAGGCTCTTCAGCTTTTAGGGGATAAAGTTTCCAAACGAATATTGAAAAAAAGACATCTCATCTAAATTATATTTTTAACATCCTTTACTTAATCTAAAAAAAATTATAATAAATGTAATTAATATTTACATACTTAAGGAGGGATTTGAAGTGAAAAGGTTGATAGTAGGTATTACATTGTTTTTAGTAACATTTCCGTCAATTAGTAGTGCTTTAAATGAAAGAAGAACTGTTTTAAAAATTTCAGCAGATGCAGTCCCTCATACTGAACTATTAGAGTTAATAAAACCAGACCTTGCAAAACAAGGTATAGACTTAAAAATTTATACAATGACTGATACAACTTTGGCAAATACTCAGGTTTCAGATGGAGAACTTGATGCAAATTTCTTTCAACATAACGAATATTTAAAAGCTCAGATTAAAGATAGACATTTAGATTTAGTAAATGTTGGCAATATTCATGTCGAACCTATGGAGATATGTTCTGACAAGTACAGATCAGTAAAAGATTTGCCAAACAATGCAAAAATAGGAATTATCAACGATAGTACTAATGAATACCGTGCATTAATTTTACTTGAAAAGGCAGGTTTTATAAAATTAAAAAGTACAACAAATCCTTACACAGCTAGTACACTAGATATAGAAATATATATTAAACCAGTAAAAATTGTTGAATTAGATCCTTCTCTTGTTGCGCGAGTAAAAGATCAGTTTGATGCCTATATAACTTGGTCAAGCAAGATTTTAGAAGCGGGTATAGATTTGCATAAGGTAAGAATTTTTAGTGAAGGAGGAGACTCTCCTTATGCAAATGTTATAGCTGTAAATTCTAAAAAAGCTAATGATCCTGCAATTAAAGCTTTAGTTAAAGCTTTAAAATCAGAAAAAGTTCAAAAATTTATTTCACAAAAATATAAGGGTGCAATTATTGCTTCTTCTAATTAAATTTTAAAAAATGACTTTTTTTGAACTTTAAAAGTCATTTTAAGAATTTTGTAATAAATCTAAAATCAAACATTAACGCAATGGGTGTTAAGTAATTGCCATTGCGTTAATACCTGACTTGGCCATAAGGATCCCCAAACCTTTAATGCTGTATACGTAGACAAGGCAGAGCGCAATACACTCTTGATTTTCCAGACAGAGAAGTTAAAAATTCTTTTCTACAAAGTTTATTAAGTTTTTAAACTACATACCCTTATGATGAGCCTACACAAAATATTGTTGATAAGCGTAGATTTGTCCCCATGACTTGTCTGCGGTTGGTCTAACTATGTTTAAATCCCTCGTTTTTCTTAATATCGGTCAAGTCAGAAATAGTAATTTTACATTACATATCTTCCATAGAAAAGCTCTGAAAGTTTATTTTGTAGCCTGTTAATTTTTGAACTAATCTACTTGCTTTGCTTTTTAATAATGCGATGTCTATGTTTTTTTTCTGTCGTTTTATCTCGGCAAAGAGCACGCGTTTTTCATATTCATTTATAGCGACAATATCAATTTCATTTTTATTTCTGACTTCCCAATAAGAACCAATTACAGAAAGGTTACATTCATTTGCGATTTTTTTTGTAAAGTAACGTTCTAAAATTGTGCCACTATATGCTGTGTAATCTCTTTTAATTATATCTTTTACATATTTAAAGTTGCGCATTTCAATAGCGCTACGATATTTATATATAAATCTAAACCAAAAATTTAAAAAGTTATCTGGAATACGATATCTTACATTTCTACTTAATGGGTTTGCCAAAATTGGCCTTACTTTTGAAATTAAAGAAAAATTATTTTCTAATCTATCTAAGAAACTTCCTACTTGCATTCTCAGAGTAGATTCTATTTCACTTCTAGACGTTTTAGAAGATGCTATTAAAGTAAGAATTGAAAAATAGCTTCCATAATCTTTCCCGAATTCATCAATTAGAATATTTTTGCCTTCATCTAAAAATAATGAATTTTCTAAAAATATTTCCTTGATCATTGCTTCAAAGGACAGTGCTTTCTCTTGCATAAAAAGTTCAACATACTTAGCAACTCTGTCAGAAAGAGCATGCATTGCAAGTAAATCTTCGTTGGTATGTTTGGGATAATAATCGTTGAGAATATTTTTAAGTGCATCAATAGAAAACGGAAGTAACTGTATCCTGGACGCGGCTCTTCCAAAAAGAGGTTCTTTTGAATTTTCAAAAATTTTATGCATCAAAGAATAAATAGAACCACACAAAATCAAATTGATGTGACTTAAGTGTTTATTTATGTCCCATATATGTTGCATATCGCTATAAATAGAGGAATTAATATTAAAGAATTCTTGAAACTCATCAATAATCAAAGTAAAAGATTGATGCTTTGATAAGTCCATAATATAGGCAAATAAATCTTTAAATGTTGTAATAGACCCAAAAACAGTTACAGACAACTGCTCTTTTATTTCATTAAGGTATTCTTGGCAAAGCAGAGATTCATTTTTTTTAGCTACAAAAAAATAAAGAGTTGTAGTTTTTCTGTAAGCTTATGTAAGTAAAGTTGTTTTACCTATGCGTCGCGCCGGCCAACCATAAAAGTCATCTGAGCGTTTTTAGAAGAAATTTGTTTGATTTTGGATAATAACTGGAATTCATTTTTTCTATCATAAAATTTAAACATTAATTTCATCCTCCACCGTATTAATGCTAACGCAACAGGTATTACAGCAACCACCATTACGCTAGTATATCAAATATTTGCAACTAAAGAAATAATGATTGTAAAATAAATCTGCGATTTTATTGATGAGTTAGAAATGTACTAGGCTTAACTTAAATTTTAGTTCTTTTAATATTTGCGCCAAGTGTTTTTAATTTTGTTTCAAGTGCGTCATATCCTCTATCTAAATGATAAACTCTTGAAATAACAGTTTTACCTTCAGCAGCAAGTCCGGCCAAAACTAAAGCTGCCCCTGCTCTTAAGTCTGAAACCATTACAGGTGCTCCAGACAATTTTTTTACGCCTTTTACTAGCACTTCATTCCCATTTGCTGTAATATTTGCGCCAAATCTTTGTAGTTCAGACACATGCATAAATCTACTTTCAAAAATTGTTTCAGTTACCTTAGAGGTTCCCTTAGCAAGGCACATTAGTGCCATCCATTGAGCTTGCACATCTGTAGGAAACCCTGGATAAACGCCAGTTTCAATATTTTTAGGTTTTAAATACTTTGTCCACTTTACAGAAATTGTATTTTCTGTTTCTTTTATACTAATGCCACAACTTTTTAAATTTTTGCTTATAGTATAAAGATGTTTTGGCTTTACATTTTTAATGGTAACATGACCTTTTGTTATTGCAGTTGCAATCATATAAGTTGCAGCTTCTATTCTATCTGGAATTACAGAATGCACAACCCCTTTTAGCTTTTTTGTTCCATTTATAATAATTTTGTTAGTACCTGCTCCTGCAATGGTTGCACCCATTTTAACTAGGACGTTTGCTAAGTCTTCTATTTCAGGTTCTCTAGCTGCATTAATAATAGTGGTTTCCCCTTCTGCTAAAACTGCGCTAAGCAATACGTTTTCTGTAGCTCCAACGCTAGGAAACTTAAAATGTATAACGTTACCTTTTAGTCCATTTTTAGCGAAAGTTTTTACATACCCTTCGTTTATAGAAATTTCTGCTCCTAAATGTTTAAACGCATCTAGATGTATATCGATTGGCCTAGAACCTATTGTGCACCCTCCAGGCAAAGAGACGTCAACTTTTTTAAGTCTTGCTAGTAAGGGTCCTAATATTAAAATACTAGCTCTCATTTTTCTCACTAGATCATACGGAGCAATGTGCTTGTAGTTTTGTTTAGATGTAACTTTTACAGTATGGCCTTTTTTTATTGCTTTTTTCCCTATAAAATTTAGAAGTCCTATAGTGGTGTCAACATCTGCAAGAGAGGGTGCATTTTTTATTATAACAGG
This sequence comes from Candidatus Endomicrobiellum roisinitermitis, assembly GCA_031287855.1. Classification (GTDB taxonomy): domain Bacteria; phylum Elusimicrobiota; class Endomicrobiia; order Endomicrobiales; family Endomicrobiaceae; genus Endomicrobiellum; species Endomicrobiellum roisinitermitis. The sequence continues at coordinate 31,313 of JAITSL010000053.1, read as the reverse complement.
CTCATCTGTAAGCAAGGAAGCAAACAAGATAGGCAAAGCGGAATTTTTTGATCCAGATATTTTTACTTCTCCTTTTAATTGATTGCCCCCATGTATTAAAATTTTATCCATTATAAAAGGTCTCTGAAATAATAAAACATATTTTTTAGTGTAAAGAATATGTAGTATCTATAGCGTTTATGAGATTATTGCGTTCGTCGTCAGTAAAATAGAGAGATAAACTGCCAATCTTACTGTTATCATTAGCTTTAAGGTAATTATTAAGGGCAATAATCGTGCTTAAGTCGTTATCTCTTATGGCAGAAACTAGAGATTTCAGAAAATTAACAGCTGTAGCAAACTCTCGATTGGGTAAGCAAGTACCAGAATCACTAATTTCAGAGGCCTTATTATAGACTATGCTTAATTGATTTACAAGAGTACTAAAATTGCTATCATCAGTTAATATAGCGCTTCTTATTCTTTGAATTTCATAAAAACAGTCTACTATGTTGCAAAAATCTTGTATTTCATCCATGAAGAGAGGGTTGTTTCTAAGCTTATCTGTAAAATTAGCAATATATATACCCTCACCGGCATTAATTGCGTTAAGTTGGATTTTTATATTGTCAAATCTATCATCCACCCTATTTGGCGGGTTTAAGAATGCGTCTTTAATGGCATTCATAAGTGCAAAATTTTGCATTGTAGCAGCTCTATGCAGGATAGTTTTAGCATATGTTATATTACCACCACCAATGAAGTAGTTAGGATATTCGGCTAATGCAGCATCTATAATATTTTTAATAGCATTGGATAAACCAGTATTTATAAGAGGAAATGTCTCTCTAGTTGTAGTTGTATCAGTTGCAGTAGAAATGTTCGAACGTAAAGGGGGTGTGGACTGAGGGGTATATTGTTGTTTTTCAAATTTGTCAGAGACTCTATTTATAACTTCATTCATAACTTCATCTTTAGTCGTGCTACAAGAAGTAAATCCAAACATGACAACAATCAACATAAATAAAATACAATTTTTCATAGTTTTTCTCCTAAACCATTATATCTAACTTTGTAAAAAATAGCAAACTGGATACCTCTTTAAGACAAAACCAATCCCCTAGTCAAGTCAGATTCTATTATAAATAATAGCAAATTTTTTTAAGGAATTGTTGAAATAATGTGAATATTTTGTGAAATTAAAATTATAAATGGTGAAAAATCTGTTTTTAATCTAAAAGTATTATAAGAAGTGGTTAAAAATTGGTATAATTCCTATTAGTAAATTTACGGAGTTTTATAATAGTCTTATGAAAAAGTTTTTTTTTGTTGTAAGCGTAGTATGTTTTTTTTGTCCTTATATTTTTTCTGAGACAATAGATATTTCTATGGTTGAAGAGCAAACTATAAAAAATAACCCTCATTTAAAAGCAGCTCAGCTAGATTTGAATATCGTTAAACAAGAGTATGCTAGTATATTTAGTTTGTTTTTGCCAAAAATAGCTTTTTCTGGCGGAATATCTGACACTAAAAATGAGATACAAAGTTCAGACACAATAAGAAATTATTCATTAGCTTTAGAGGGTTCGTTGTCTTTGTTTGAAGGTTTTTCATCGTACAATGAATTAAAAGAAAAATCTGCTAAACTTAAGATTGCTCAAGTTAATTATGACAGAACAGTTTCTGATATTAGATATGAAGCACATTATTGTTATGCCAACTTAATGTGGGCATACGAGACAGTTTTTTTGCTGGAAAAAATAAAAGAAAGGCGTAAAGAAAATAGAGATTTAATACAACTAAAATATAATTCTGGCAACGCTGATATTGGTTCATTAAAAAGGTGTGATGCAGATGTTGCTTTAGCAGAATACAATTTAGAAAGAGCAAAAAGAAATATACAAACAGCAAGTGCAGCTTTGCTTAATGTTATAGGAAGAATAGATGATATAACAATTTTAGAGCCGCTTGACCATCTTTGGTATAAAGGTGAAATTTTAGCTAAACCAGACTTTAATACTTTAATAGTAACAATTCCAGAATTCTTAAATGCACAACATGATTTTGAAATGTATAAGTATATAAATCGTAAAATCAAAAGTCAGTGGTTGCCGTACATAAATTTGTTAGGTAATGTTAGCAGAAATGATTTACATTGGGTCCCAGAAGCACAAAAACTTGACTGCAGACTTACAATCGCTTACCCACTTTTTACTGGTGGGAAAAGGTACGCAGATGTTAAAATAGCGTCAAATCGTATGAAAGTTGCTTCTTATAAGCTTGCAGCTACAGCTAGCTCTTTAAAAACAAAAGCAGTAGAATACTATAATAATTTAGTAGATGCTTGCGAAATTATAGCAACAAGAGCATTTTACGTTGAAGCTTCAAAACTTCAATCAGAAATCTCTACAAAAAAGTATATCAATGGACTTTGCACTTATTATGATTGGTACTCAATAGAAAATGATTATATAGCAGCACAGCAAAACTTGTTAGATGCTAAGAAAACTGCATCTATTGAGGAAGCAAAATGGTTAAATTTTATAGGTAAAGGTTTTGATAAGCAATAAAGAGGAATTAAATGAAAAGAATATTTTTGATTTTAGGAGTTTTATTTGTTGTTATATTGATATTTGTTATTTTGAGGCCGTCTTCTCAAAAAATAGATGCTCAGGCAAAACTTCAGCTAAGAGAACTCCATGTTGAATTTAGAGAAACAGGGTCAGTAAATCCGCGTAACAGACTAGAAATAAAACCTCCTTTTGCTGGTAGAATAGAAAAGATTTTAGTTAACGAAGGAGACGCTATAAAAAAAGGACAAATAATTGTTTGGATGAGCTCTAGTGAAAGAGCTGCTATGGTAGATGCTGCAAGAGCAATTGGAGACGAAGAATATGCAAGATGGCAAGATATATATAAACCTACTCCAATAGTGGCACCTATGAGCGGGTTTATTATATATAGGCAAAAAGAGCCTGGACAAACTGTTACTTCTGCAGATGCGATTTTAGTTATGGCAGATGATTTGATAATAGATGCAAATATAGATGAAACAGATTTAAGGTACATATACATAGGCAAAAAACTTACAATGTATTTGGATGCATATCCTGGAGAGCAGTTTGATGGTAGTATAGAGCATATTTCTTATGAAGCAAGAGTTTTGAATAATGTTACGGTTTATAATGTAAGAATAAGGCCTGTAGAAAAACCTGATATGTTTAGGTCTGGTATGACAGTTACCATAACTGTAACTGCCGAGTCAAAAAAAGATGCTAGATCTATTCCTAATAATTTTATCACAGAAAAAGACCATAAAAAAACTATTACAATAAAAACAGGCACAGAGAAAAAACCTGTGTTTGAGGAAAAAGAAGTTACAACTGGTGTAACAGACGGTAAATACACAGAAATTGTGACAGGTTTAAATGACAACGAAACAGTAGTTACTTTGCATCAACCAAAAAAAGTAAAAACAAACTCGTTAATGAGAAATAAATGAAAGTAATAGAGTTAAAAGATGTTAAAAAAATATATTATCTAGAAAAGTTAGATGTGCCGGTGCTACATGGTATAAATTTAGAAATAAATCAGGGCGAGTTTGTAGCAATAATGGGGCATTCAGGGAGTGGAAAATCTACACTACTTAACATAGTAGGTCTATTAGATAAACCAACAGAAGGTTCATACAAATTAGCCGGGATAGAAATATCAAAATATACAGAAACGGAATTAGCAACGTTAAGAAATCATTATTTAGGATTTGTGTTTCAACAATTTAACCTTTTACCAAAATTAACCATATTGGAAAATGTTGCTTTGCCAGTAATGTACTCAAATTCAAAAGATGAGAAAGTACATGCAGATGCATTAAAGTTGTTAGAAATGCTAGGGCTTTCAAAAAGGGTAGACCACAAACCAAATGAAGTATCTGGTGGACAACAACAAAGAGTAGCAATAGCAAGGGCATTAATAAATAAACCGTTCATTATCTTTGCAGATGAACCTACAGGTAATTTAGACACAAAATCAACAAAAGAAATAATAAAAATATTAAAAGATTTAAACAATTCCGGCATAACAATAGTGATGGTAACACACGAACCGGAATTAGCAGCGTATGCAACAAGAACGATAACTGTGCAAGATGGACTAATAGTAGCAGATGAGCAAACTGAGCTACAAAAAAAAGAGATGGGTATTATAAGAGACAAAAAAGTAAGTCAAAAGAGTTTTTCGATAATAAGGATAAGGGATTATTTTGTACAGGCGTATAGGTCTCTAAAGGGAAACAAGGTGAGATCAATCCTGTCAATATTAGGTGTAATGATAGGAGTTTCAAGTTTAATAGCGATGCTTGCAGTGGGTACAGGGGCAAAAAAGTCTGTGGAGGAACAAGTTTCAAGTTTAGGATCTAATCTTTTAATGGTAAGTCCTGGTGCTTCGCAGAAAGGTGGAATTTCTCAAGAAACTGGTGCTTTTATGAGGTTAAAGAGTGAAGATATAGGAGATTTAAAAAATAATATTAAGGGTATAAAAGCTATTTCAGGTTATTGCATTGGAAGGTCCCAAATTGTTGCAAATGGGCATAACCACAACACAAGACTTGAGGGAGTTTCTCCAGACTATATAGATTTAAGAGCTTCTTATCCTGCTAGTGGAAGATTTTTTACAAAAGAAGAAGATCTAGAAAGAAAAAAAGTCATATTGCTTGGCGAAACTGTAGCAAAGGAAATTTATGGAGATAAGGATTTTAACCCTATAGGCGAATACATAAAGGTTAATAGAATTGACTTTCAAGTTATAGGAGTTTTACCTGCCAAAGGTTCTAAAGGTTGGAGAGATGAAGACGATAAAGTTTTAATACCTTTAAACACTGCTCTTCATAGAGTTTTTGGCGTTGATGTTTTAAATTATTTAGATGTGCAAGTAAAGGATAATGCAGATATGGCAAAAGTATCTGAAGATATTGTGGCAAGGTTATTGTTTACGCATAGAGTGCCTTCTAGTGCTAAGGATGCTGTGAGAGTACTTAATATGGCAGACATTCAAGAAGCGATGTCTGCTATGGCAAGAGCGTTTTCTTTGCTTTTAGGTTCAATAGCGTTTATAAGTTTGTTGGTGGGTGGAATAGGAATAATGAATATAATGTTTGTGTCTGTTTCAGAGAGAACAAAAGAAATAGGTTTAAGGAAAGCTATAGGCGCAAACAATAAAGACATATTATTTCAATTTATAATTGAGTCAGTGTTTGTGTGTTGTGCCGGTGGCATTGTTGGAATAGTTTTTGGGTCAGGAATATCTTTTATAATAAGTAAATTTGCAGGATGGGATACAGTTATAACGTTGTTTTCAATATTGCTTGCCTTTTGTTTTTCTTGTATTATTGGAATTGTTTTTGGAGTATGGCCTGCAAGAAAAGCGTCATTATTAAATCCTATAGAAGCTTTAAGACACGATTAAATACTGATTTGACTTTATATATAAGAAATATGGTAATTTATTGAAACTACTCTTTTACACTTGCATTACCTTGCTTGCTATAGTGCTCTTCATTTCCATTGTTAATGCTCTATCTACCACATTGACCATTGTCATTATTACTTTTCATATGACTTTACTATTTGCCCAAATTCCGTCATCTCTATTGCATTTCCTAGCCCTTTAAACACTTCTTGACTAGCTCTTTGCACTTGCACTAAATATTCTACCTCTTTTATCTTCTCTACTTGCTCTATCAAAAATGTCAGTGTCCTATCAATAACTTTTGTTTAGTTGAAGATAAAAGGGTATGTAGAAATGTTCAATAGGACATTGAGGCAAGAGTTTATAAACAGCAATGCAGCATTGATAGAAAGCGATGAAGGATTTAATGGTTATTAGTGGACTATTTAGTGTAATTACAATACCAAACCAAAAGGCCTTATTTGTCTTTAAATTTAAAAGCACCTTTGCAGATTATTGCTCAAAATACTAATATGTCTCATATGTATGTAACCAATACATGGGCTTGCTTTTTTGCGATAATATTTTGTAAGATCACACTAAGTTAACAAGGGAGAAAAAAATGCTTTTAAGGTACATTTTTTTAGTCTTGTCTTAACTCTCTTCTTGCACAAACAATTGAAATTAACAGTTTGCCAGGGCGCTGTCGCTAAAACGGTAGAAGTACACAAGGTTCAAACCACGGAAGGGTCTGTCTTGATGGTACTCTAGATCTTTCTGGCAATATAGCTTCTGAGGGAACATACCCCTCTCCTTATGGCAGAGCATTTTCTTTGCTTTTAGGTTCAATAGCGTTTATAAGTTTGTTGGTGGGTGGAATAGGAATAATGAATATAATGTTTGTGTCTGTTTCGGAGAGAACAAAAGAAATAGGTTTAAGGAAAGGCTATAGGCGCAAACAATAAAGACATATTATTTCAATTTATAATTGAGTCAGTGTTTGTGTGTTGTGTTGGTGGTATTATTGGAATTATTTTTGGAGTATACCCTGCAAGAAAAGCGTCATTATTAAATCCTACTAGAAGCTTTAAGACACGATTAATTTATAACTTTTATAGTTTTTCGTTATTAGAGTTCTACATTTCATTTGTTTGTGAATTTTGTAAATAATAATTAATTTTAGTTTTTCTATTAAAACACATTATTAGATAAGGTTTGGTTGCTATTCTAAAAATGGCTTGTTTTGAGTTTGTAATGTGTTTTAAATTATAAAAAAGGAGGTGGGAATAATGTTTGTAACTTAAGAGAGTCTGTGTCATTATTATGACAACTCCAGCCAAACTCATCTTACCAAAATCAACAATCCATTTGCTGCTCGCCTAAAGAGAATTCTCCAAAGACGGTTTCTAAAGTTTTCAAATTTTCAAATTAGTGAAGTGTCTAAATTGGCAAACATAACTTGCAAAGCGCCTACATAAGCGTAATGGCAATTTTTATGTTTTTAATTTAGATTAAGCGTTTTTATTCTAATAAAAAAGGAGTTAAATTGCTTATGCTTACAAATTTTAGTTTTACCAAAAGGGAAGTTAAGTTTGTTTTTTTAGTAGCAGCAACTTTATTTTTTTGCGTAGGAATTTCTTATTCAAAAAAAATTACAATAAATTCGAATATTGTCGCTCCAGTTTATGGAAATGGTAATTCTCATAACAACGGGCAAGGCGTACCAGATGTCCATACAGAGTCTAACTCTATAACTTTGCCGAACAATTTTAGTATTAACGGCAATAGTATTTTCGGCGCAAGCAATATTAATAATGCTATGCAAAATGTTGTGGGCAATAAAGTAACTGTAAATACTATAGGGACAATTGGAGTGGATGCTGTCGGCGGCGAAAGCCATGGGGCTGGTTCTGTAACTGATAATGTTGTTGAAATTATAAAAGGAAGGGTACGTAGAGACGTTTATGGCGGTCGTTGTAATAACAACGCTACGGCTGCTTCAGGCAATTTAGTAAAAGTTGTCAATGGCACCATAGTAGGAGATGTGTTTGGCTGTCATTCTAATACTGGCTTGCTAGAGAATAATATGGTGGAGATTGATGATGGCAACATTGGAGGAAATGTTAATGGTGGATTTTCTGATAATGGAGACATAGCTAACAATACAGTCAAGATTAATAATGGAACAATTGGGCAGGATGTCCATGGGGGATTTTCTAATCATTCTAAAACGGTTAATAATACAGTGGAGATTTTTAACGGTAATATGGCCAGCGAAGTTTATGGCGGTTTTAGCGGGCTTGATGCGACTGGAAATAAAGTAAAATTGCATGGCGGGACTATTACAAACGATGTTTATGGAGGACGTTCTACTAACGGCGCGGTACTTAATAATGTGGTGGAAATCAATAATGGCGCTGTTAATCAGGATGTTCATGGAGGCAGGGCTGATAATGCTGGTATTGTGAGTAACAGCGTAGTCAAAATAAATAACGGAACTATTGGAAGAGATGCTTATGGCGGGTATGCTGTTCAGGGCTACGCTTTTAACAATATAATAGAAATAGGAGGCGGAGTTGTCGCGCGGGACATTTATGCCGGCTATAGTAATGTTAATGCGTCAGGAAATGAAATAAAAATGTATGCAGGAGACGTTAGATTTGACGCACATGGAGGATATTCGCTTTACGGATCAGCTTCCAATAATAATGTAGACGTTTATGGTGGGTCTATAGGAAGAGACGCTTATGCCGGTTATTCTGCTCTTAATGCGTCTAGTAATAAAATAAAAGTATACAATGGGGCTGTTTTAAACAATGTTCATGGGGGGTATTCTACTAATGGATCTGCAACAAATAATATAGTAGAGATTAGTTATAGTAATATAGGAAGAGATATTTATGCCGGTCATGCTGCAGTTGACGCTTCCGGAAATAAAGTAACAATATATAGCGGAAGAGTCGCCGGCGTTCACGGCGGTCATAGTGTTAATGGGTCGTCAAACGGCAACACTGTAGAAATTTTTGGCGGCGATATTGCAGGGCATGTTTACGGTGGGTCTTCTGTAAATGGACCGGCAACCAGTAATACTGTGTCAATTGACGGTGCTGCTATACTTTCTGACGCTTCAATTATATACGGAGGATATTCTAATAGCGCCACAGCTGATGTTTTTACAAATAACTCTCTGAATTTAAAAACGACAGGCATAACTGTAGCGGACTTAAGAAATTTTGAATATTATAATTTTTATGGGCCAAGAACTAATGAAGCTATGATTAGTGTCGGAAACAGAGTAAATCTCAATAACGTTAAGATTTCAGTGTCTTTGGATAGAAACAGTGGGATTAACGTCAATGACAAATTTATTCTTATTAAAAGCACTTCTGGAATTACAAACAGTGATGCGGGATATGTTGATTCATATAGCAGCGTAATAGTTAAGTACGATCTTTATATTTTAATGGAAGACCCCAGCGAACTTGCGGTAGTAGTAAGCAGTAAATCTATAAATCCACAAACAAGAGTCTTATCGCAAGGAGGAGCAGCTTCTGGTTTAGTATTTGCTGGGCAAGGATTGGACTTTATCGCAAATAAAGTTTTGCAAGCAGTATGTCAAAGATGCGATATTAATAGTAAACTTGTACCTTTTGCGTTAGCGCACGGCGGTACAACAAAATACAGTTCTGATAGCTCTGTCGATATGGAAGGAGTGTCAGTAGTAGGTGGTTTATCAAAACATTTTATGGATCAAAGACTCATGTTGGGAGCGTTTGGGGAATATGGGGATGGTAAATATAATACTTTAGATACCATAATGGAAAATAATTTAGGCGATGTTACGTCCAGAGGAATAATAAGCTATGTTGGAGGTGGTATTTTAGGACGCCTAAAAATAGACAATATCTATATGGACGTTTCAGGACATGCGGGGAACTCTTCCGGAGACTTTAACAGCTGCGATATAGGAATAGGTGCGCAGGAAGAAGTAAAATATAACTATGAGGTAATGTATTATGGCGCTCATTTGGGATGCGGATATATTTTGAAATTAGGCAATAAGTTTAGCGTAGATGTAAACGGGAAGTTTTTGTTAACGCACCAAGAAGATAAAAATATAACGCTATCTACGCAAGACAATATTGCATTTTCTCAAGCAAATTTGGGCAAAATTCGCTTAGGTGTAAGATCAGGATACAAACTGTTAAATGTGTTAACGCAATATTCAGATTTAGAGCATGAGCATATGAAAGAAGTAGAAACAAAAGCAAAAGAGGCAGGGGTTTGTGTTGAAGATTTATATACTTCAAAATATACTTTAACTCCATATCTTGGGTTAGGGTATGAATACGAATTTTTTGGCAAAATTGAAGCAAAATCAACAGATCTTGACATCCCTGTTGTAGATTTAAGAGGAGGTAATGCTATAGGCGAAATAGGAGTAACAAGCGCTATTGGGCAGTTTAATATAGATTGTAGCGTGTTTGGGTATAAGGGACTAAGAGAAGGGGTAGACGCAATGTTAAAAATAAAATATTACATAGAATAAGTAATATTGCGTACTTGTAATATTTTACAAAAAATTCACATTTGGAGGTTAAGATTCAGATAAAATTTTTTATAATAAGGTTGTTAGTTGTAAAGAGTGGTTGAAGTTATATACGCTATTTTTGTACTAGATAGCATTCTGGTAATGTGGCGATTATAACAACGATTGCTAATGCGACAAAAGGTAGAGAGTCATGATTTTATTGTGACTCTCTACCTTTTTTTGTTTGAGTTGGTATAAAATTTTAGTAAAATTACAATCACTATGAACAACAAACAATCATCAAAAATCAGAACAGAGTTTTTAAATTTTTTTAAAGAAAAAGGTTCTACTATAGTACCATCAGACTCTCTTATTCCTACTGGGGATAAAACTTTACTTTTCACATCAGCTGGCATGGTCCAATTTAAACAATATTTTTTGGGGCAGAGTAAAGATTCTTTTTCTAGGGCTACAAGCTGTCAAAAGTGTTTTAGAACTTCAGATATAGATCAAGTTGGATTTACTACAAGGCATTTAAATTTTTTTGAAATGCTTGGCAATTTTTCTTTTGGTGATTATTTTAAAGAGGAGGCAATCGTTTGGGCGTGGGAATTTTTAACTGAAAATATTTCTTTACCAAAAGATAAACTCTATATTACAGTTTATAAAGATGACGATGAAGCTAAAGAAATTTGGGGGAAAATTGTTCCTGAAAGTAGAATTACAAAAATGGGAGATGAGACAAATTTTTGGAATATGGGAGACATCGGTCCGTGTGGCCCTTGTTCTGAGATATTGATAGACTTAGGTCCAGGCATGAGTTGTGGCAAACCAACTTGTGGCCCAAGTTGTAACTGCGATAGATATCTTGAAATATGGAACTTAGTTTTTACCCAGTTTGACAAACAAATTGATGGATCTTTAAAAAACTTGCCTAGAAAAAATATAGATACCGGTATGGGGTTAGAAAGAATTGTTGCAGCCGCAAACGGTAAAAAGAATATTTTTGATACAGATTTGTTTCTTCCGATAATGAATACAGCAGCAGACATTTTAAAAATAAAAGAAGAAAAAGGAAACATTTCTAAATTGAGAATGATGGCAGACCATGCAAGGGCTGCCACATTTTTAATTTCAGATGGCATATTACCTTCAAATGAAGGTAGGGGCTACGTTTTGAGAAGAATTTTAAGAAGAGCAGTAAGGCAAAGCATGCTTTTTGGGTACGATAAACCGTTTTTAAATGAGCTGTCTGAAACAGTTTTAAGTATTATGGGTGGCGCTTATCCAGAAGTTTCTTCTAGACTTAGCAATATAAAGTCTACTATTAGAAAGGAAGAGGAAAAATTTTTAGAAACATTAGAATCAGGTTCTCAAATACTGTCTGATATTATAAATGCTTATAAATCTAAGAAATTAAAAACTATAGATGGGAAAGATGTTTTTAAGCTTTACGATACGTACGGTTTTCCTTACGATTTAACAAAAGAAATTGCAAATGAAAATGGTCTAAATGTTGATGAGAAAGGTTTTAAAGAAGAACAAAAGGAAGCTCAAAATAAATCACGAGCTGCTTGGAGTGGGTCTGGGGAAAAAGATATAACTTTTTACTCTATACTACGTAAGAAAATAAACGATACTACTTTTGTTGGTTATGGAAACATGGTTGCCCAGGGAAAAGTTTTAACTTTAATAAAAGATGGTAAAGAGGTTACAGAAATAGAAGATGGTGAAAGTGGAGAAGTTATCCTTTCTAAAACATCTTTTTATGCGCAATCTGGCGGGCAGACTGCAGACACTGGGAAAATAGAAAATAGTAATTTTGAGGCAGAAGTTTATGATGTTATTAAACCTATTGGCAATTTATTTGTGCACAAGATAAAAGTTATAAAAGGTACACTAAAAGTAAGTGATGATGTTGCCACAATAATAGATGTTCACCGTAGAAAACAAGTAGAAAGGCATCACACTACAACACATATTCTCCATGAAGCTTTAAGAGAAGCTTTTGGTCAGCATGTTACCCAAGCCGGTTCTTTAGTTACAAGTCAGTACTTGCGATTTGATTTTACTCATTTTTCTCAGATAAGTAAAGAAGATTTAATAAAAATTGAAAAGAGAGTTAATTCTGTTATAAGAGCAAACTTGCAAGTATGTATTGAAAGTATGGATATAGACACAGCTCGTAATTCTGGCGCAATGGCCTTGTTTGGTGAAAAATATGGTGATATTGTAAGAACAGTATCTATTAAAGATGAAGTAGATAGTATTAATTATTCAATGGAATTATGTGGAGGTACTCATATAAACAGAACAGGCGATATTGGCATGTTTAAAATTGTTTCAGAATCATCTGTGGCTAGTGGGGTAAGACGCATAGAAGCAGTTGCGGGTACCGCTTCAGAAAATTATATTCTAGATGAAGAAAAAACAATAAAAAGAATGTCTGAAGTTTTAAGTTCTTCTAAAGATGACCTTGTAAATAAATTACAAAAACAGATTTTAGACTATAAAAATCTACAAGAAGAATTAAATATGTTAAAAGATAATATGATGTCAAACAAATTGGATGATTATATAAGCCAAGTTAAAAAAGTTAATGGTATTAATTTTTTGTCTGTTATGCTTTATGATGTTGACGTAAAAAGTTTAAGGGAAGTATCTGATGATTTAAAAGAAAAGATAAAGTCAGTAGTATTGTTAATAGTTTCGCAATATAAAGATAAAGTATCATTTATAGTTTCTGTTACTCCTGATTATGTTAAAGACGGAATAAATGCTGGAAGTATAGCAAAAACTTTTGCGTTAGAGATCAACGGTTCAGGTGGAGGCAAACCTGATTTTGCACAAGGCGGGTCAAAAGATATATCAAAACTCGGTGAAGTTATAAAAAATGCAGAGCAGTATATACATAAATAATCTTGAAATTTATTATTTAAAAATTCCCCCTGTGTTTTTACACCAGAAAAGCATATCTAAATGAGACATTGGAATGCCAATTTTGGTTGAAAAATTTTGCATTTGTTTTTCTATTTCTAAATATGTTTTAGTTGTCAGTGTTTTTGGTATTTCATTTATTGCTCCGTATATTTTTAAATTTTTTAAAATATGTCTATCTAATATTGCAAGGTTTTTACCAATTCCGATATTTCTTAAAAAGTGTCCGGCTTCTTTGTATCCAAGCCCCTTAATATTTTTTACAAGCCAAAGTCTAGCTTCAAATATATTTTTAAAGGATGCTAATTTTTCTTTTGTTCTTATTTTGTTGTTTGATGTGAAGAGTTTTCTTGCCTTTATTACATATTTGGCTTTATTGTTTCTAAAACGTACGTGTTCAATTGTCTTTGCGATTTCAGTATCAGGTGCACTAAAAATCATATTTCTGTTTGCAAGATCATTTACTGCAGCCCAGCATGTTACAGCTTTGCTCTGAGGGGTAAAAAGGCAAAATATAAGTTCTGCAAAAATTTCTTCTTCACATGCGTTTACCCATACAGTGTCAAAATGGTTTAGTCTATTTAAAATAATAGGGTAAACTTTCTGCCAAAATTTTTTTAATCCTTCTATAGAACTTGAATTGTCTGTTGGAGTCTGTAAAAAAGTTATAGGTATTAATTTGTTTTTCATGTTAGGTATTATACATAAATTTGTTATAATTATAATATGAAGCAAATACTAACTTTTGAGGAAATCGAAAATAATGTAGAAGTTCAAACATATCTAAAATATGCAGATTATGCTTTTTCTTCTATGGGGTATAAAGAGCATGGTTCTAGTCATGCTTTGTATTCTGCAACTGTTGCTTGCCAAGTTTTAAGAGACTTAGGCTATGACCAGAGACAACAAGAACTTGCAAAAATTGCTGCTTATGTTCATGATATAGGCTTATTTATAGGTAAGCAAGATCATGCTCAAAGTAGTGCGGTAATATTTCTAAATATTATTAATAAAGATAGGTACGACGGTGACGCTTTTTCTATAGTAGGCGCTATAGGTTGTCATGAAGATAAATGTTTTGCTCCAGTTTCAGAAATTGCGGCAGCTTTAGTTATTGGAGATAAAACAGATATGCGTTATGAAAGGGCTAGAACTAAAGATCCTTTTTGTTTAGATAAACACGGGAGAGTTCTTTTAGCTTGTAAGAAAGTTGATGTTGTAGTAAAGAAAGAAAAAATGAAAATAGAATTACATTTAAAAATAGATACCATGATATGTTCAGTTATGGATTATTTTGAGATATTTATGGGTAGAACAAATTATTGTAGAAAAGCTAGTGATGTTTTAAAATGTAATTTTGAGTTGTATATCAATGAGGATAAATTTTTATAATGGAATGTGGGGCTTATCAATTAATTAAACGATCTTTTAAATGTAGAGCAAGGTTAGGTAAAGTTTATACAACAAGAGGTATTATAGACACCCCAGTATTTATGCCGGTTGGCACGCAAGGAACTGTTAAAGGCATTGCTGCAGAATTTTTGCATAATACAGGAGCTACTATAATACTTGGGAATTCATATCATTTGTATCTTCGTCCTGGAACTGAAATAATTAAAAAAGCTGGTGGTATACAAAAATTTAGTGCTTGGAATAAACCCATGCTTACAGATTCTGGTGGGTTTCAAGTTTTTAGCTTGAGTGATATAAGAAAGATAAGTGAAGAAGGAACTGAATTTAGATCACATATAGACGGTTCAAAACATTTTTTTTCTCCAGAAAAATCTATGCAGGTTCAGAAAGATATTGGTGCAGATATTATTATGTGTTTTGATGAGTGTACTCCTTATCCTGCAGATTATTCCTATGCAAAAAATTCTATGGAACTTAGTCTTAAATGGGCAAAGAGATGTAAAGAAGAATTTTGTAAAGATGATTCTTACCAAAGACAGGCTTTATTTGGGATTGTGCAAGGATCTGTTTATAATGATTTGAGAAGAATAAGTGCGAGTGAAATGTTAAGCATTGGCTTTACAGGATATGCAATAGGTGGACTTTCAGTTGGCGAACCTAAAGAAAATATGCATGATGTTCTGGACAATACTGTTCCTATGCTTCCTGAAAATAAAGCAAGATATCTTATGGGGGTAGGTATGCCTGAAGATTTATGGGAAGGAGTCCAGCGTGGCGTGGATATGTTTGATTGTGTTATTCCTACCCGTAATGGTAGGAATGGACAAGTTTTTACAAGTTTTGGCAAAATAAACATAAGAAATAGAGAATATAAGGAAGATTTCAGTGCCTTAGACCTAGAATGTAATTGCCCAACTTGTACTAATTATACAAGAGCATATTTAAATCATTTAGTCAGAGCCCAAGAGACGCTATATTTAACCCTTTTATCTTTACATAACATACATTTTATGATAAACTTGATGTCAAAAATAAGAAAATCATTGGAAAACGACACTTTTCTAAAAGCAAAAAAGGAATTTTTTGAAAAATATTATTTGAACAATCTAAGGATGAGGGGAAAATGAGAAAATCAGTTGATTTGTTAGTACTTTTGTTTAATTTGCTTTTGTTTCCATCTGTTGTTTTTGCTCAAGCAGGTTCAGCAGGAATGTCTTTTAGTGGGGTTATGCCGCTTATTCTTATTTTTTTATTTTTTTATTTATTTTTAATAAGACCTCAACAAAAAAAAGCTAAAGAGCATCAAAAACTTTTGGGTTCTTTGAAAAAGGATGATAAGATTATTACTGCAGGTGGTATATATGCTACAGTTAGTGCTCTAAGAGATAATAATATCGTTGAAGTAAAAATTGCAAATGGTGTGTATATACAAATTGCAAGACAATCTATTTCTAAGGTAATAGTAAAAGAAGCAGAAAAAGATGAAGTCAAGGTTCCAGAAGTAGTTAAATAAAGTTTTTATTTGTAAACTCTAAAGCTTTTGTAGGGTGCTTAGTCTAAATTTATTATTGTGAGCTTGCAATGCATGATGGGAATAAATATTCTAGCTTAACGCTTGAAGATGTAAAAAAGAATCCAGTAGTAAATTCATTTATCAAAGCTGCTAACGATAATTTAGGGGCTATGGGTTATACGGAGCATGGTTTAAGACATGTTAGCTTGGTTTCTTCTATATCAGAAAATATTTTACGTAGTTTGGATTATCCCAAAAGAATGCAAGACCTTGCAGCAATCACTGGTTATGTTCATGATATTGGCAATGTTATAAATAGACATGATCATGGTCAGTCTGCTGCGTTAATAGTTATGAGGATACTTAAAGATATGGGAGCTACTCCTGACGAGATAGCTCTAATAATCTCTGCTATAGGTAACCATGAAGAAGAAGTTGGAGAGCCTGTAAATCCAGTAGCTGCAGCTTTAATTTTAGCAGACAAATCTGATGCACATAAAACTAGAGTCAGAAACAAAAGTATTTCAAGGTATGATATACACGATAGAGTAAATTATGCTGTTGAAAGATCTTTTTTAAATGTTAGTAAGGGGAAAAAAGTAATATCTCTTCATCTTACTATTGATACGCAAATCTCACAAGTTATGGAATATTTTGAAATTTTTATGCCTAGGATGCTTATGAGCAAAAAAGCTGCTAACTTTTTAAATTGTACATTTGAGTTAATAATAAATAAGAGGAAAATACTCTGATGAACAAAATTAATTGGAAGTTGTGGGTTACTGTGTTGCTATTAGTCCTTTCATTGTGGACTTTATGGCCATCTATAAGTTGGTTTATGATGTCTAAAGACTTAAAAGAACAAGCGGAACAATCTAAAGATTCAATTTTAGGTAAAATTTTAAAATTAGGCTTAGATTTAAAGGGAGGGACGCACCTTCTTTTAGAGGTGGATACATCTAGATTAGAAGAAAATGTAAAGGCTAAAGATGCTGTTGATAGAGCAACAGAGATCATTAGAAATAGAATTGATCAGTTTGGCGTAGCAGAGCCTATGATAGTAAAACAAGGCGATAGATGGATAGTCATTCAACTTCCTGGGATAAAAGATCCTAAAGCTGCAAAAGATCTCATAGGCAAAACAGCTTTACTTGAATTTAGAATAGTAAATAATAGTCAAGAAGCAGGTAAAACTTTAGATTTACTTACAAGTAAGGGCATAAAACCAGTACAATTTAGGGAAGACACTTCAAAATATCCTGAAATAGAAGCTGCTCTGCCAGAAGGCTCCTCTATTTTTGAAGGGAAGGGAAGTGTTTATTATGTTTTAGATAAAGCTCTTCTTACAGGAGCAGCTCTTACAAATGCTAAAGTTGAATTTGGTGGACAATTTGGACAACCTGTAGTTGCTATAGAATTTAGCAAAGAAGGTGGCAGAATTTTTGCAGATATTACAGAAAAAAATAGAGAGAAAAATTTAGCTATAGTGCTTGATGGAATAGTACAATCTGCTCCTGTCATTAGAACTAGAATTCCAGATGGTAAAGCAGTAATAGAAGGTAGTTTTAATGCAGAAGATGCCAGGCTTTTAGCAACTGTTTTAAGAGCTGGAGCCCTTCCAGCTCCTGTTAAGGTTATAGAGGAAAGGACAGTTGGCCCATCTTTAGGTGATGATTCAATAAAAAAAGGTTTTATGTCGTCGTTAATAGGTGTTATTGTAGTTTTTGCTTTTATGGTTGCTTATTATAGAACGTCGGGTCTTATTGCTGATATTGCACTTGCTTTAAATTTAATTATACTTATGGCTGTTATGGCATACTTCCAGTTTACTCTTACTTTACCCGGAGTAGCTGGTATTGCTCTTACACTTGCAATGGCTGTAGATGCTAATGTGCTTATATTGGAAAGAATAAGAGAAGAGTTGGCAACTGGAAAAACAACTAGAGTTGCAGTGGATGCAGGCTATCAAAAAGTGTTTTGGACAATTTTTGACGCTAATTTTACAACTCTTATAGCGGCAGTTTTTTTGTTTCAATTTGGGACTGGTCCTATTAAAGGTTTTGCCGTCACTTTATCTATAGGTCTTATAATAAGCATGTTTACGGCTATAACAGTTACAAAGCTGATATATGAATTTTTATTTAAAGAAAATTTTTTGTTAAAAATTAAAATATAGTATCGGAGGATAAAGTGCAATTCTTTAAATCCACAAATATAGATTTTATAGGTAACCGACGTAAATTTTTTGTGGTTTCTATTCTCTTTTTTGTTATAACAGTAGTTGCCTTTATTTATAGACATGGGCCTAATTATGGCATAGATTTTACCGGCGGTATTATGATGCAAGTTTCTTTTGAAAATAAATTAGATGATTTGCAAGATGTTCGCAAAGCTATAGAAGAGGCTCAAGTGACATCTTTTGAACTTCAAACTTCAGAAAATTTGGTTGTAATAAGAGCAAAAAAAAGCTTACAATCACAAGAAGAGTTTGAAAAAAGTATAAGTAAATCTATTCAGGATAGATTCCCCGATAATCCTATGCAAATTGAAAGAATAGAATATGTGGGACCAAGTGTTGGCCAATATCTTTCTAAGCAAGCTTTGTATGCATTCTTTTTTGCGTTTTTGGGTATGATTGTTTATGTTGCTTTTAGGTTTAAGTCTAGTTTGTGGGGAATTGCTTCGGTTTTAGGCATTATTCATGATGTTATTATTTCTTTTGGATTTGTGATTTTAGTTAATAAAGAAGTTAATATAACAGTGGTAGCTGCTTTGCTTACAGTTGCAGGTTACTCAATAAACGATACAATAGTTTTGTTTGATAGAATTAAAGAGAATTTAAGGTTCAGGTCAAAAGAAATTTTTGCAAATATAATAAATAAAAGTATAAATGAAGTTTTAGTAAGAACAATTGTAACTTCTTTAACTGTATTTATTGTTGCCAGTTCTTTGTTTTTCTTTGGTGGGGAAGTTATACATACATTTGCTTATATAATGGTTATAGGTACGGTTCTTGGTGTGTACTCTACAGTATTTTTGTGTACTCCTTTAGTTTATGAATGGGAAGTGAGAAGAAGTAATAGATTAAAAATGGCTATCAAGCAAGGTGCAGTAAATTCTAAGAAGAAATAATGAGAAAAATAAAAAATTTTAAAATTAATTTACGTATAAAAGAAATTTCAAGTGTAATAAAAAAGCTCAATAATATTTCTATAGACTCAATAGAACTTGAAGAAATCATAAGACGTAGTTGTAGTATATATTCTAAGTTTTTATATCCGTCAGCTATTTATGACACTTTTTCGAAAGAAGTTTTTCCTTCGTTTGAAGAAAATATCATTCTTCCAAAATTTGTAGCTTGTAGTGTGTTTTTTGTGACTATTGGTAACACTCTTGAAGAGCAGTATAAATTAAATACAGATGTTTTTGGAGAATATACTTCTACAATAGTGTCTGCTATAGCTGTTGATGCTTTGGAACAGTCAAAAAACTTTATTCAAAGACTTATTATAAGCGAAGCTAAAAACGAAAGTTGTGAAGTTTCAAGAGCAGAAGAGATTCAGGATAGTTTATGTAGTGAATTTGTAAAGTTGGTTCCCATTAGTAAAATTGACATAAGTGTAGTGTCAGGAAAACTTAACCCTAAATATTCTACTTGTGGATTGTTCTATTGGATTCCTTCTAAGAAAAAGCAAAAAAAAGCATTTAAGTAGTTTGGTTATAACAACTTCTATAAGTGCCCCTACATTGCTTTTACTTAAAGTTAAAGTTTGATAACATAAAATGTTAAAAGTATATCTCATTATATATAATGTATTATTTATAGTATTTTTACCTATACTTGCTGTAGTTATTATGTTTATTAAAAAGTATAGGAAAGAGTTTTTTTATAAGATATTTGAACGTTTTGCATTTTATGGAAATTTAATAAAACAAAATAATAAGCCTACAATTTGGATACACTGTGCATCTCTTGGCGAAGTGCGAGCTGTTGAGCCTATTTTAGATAGTTTAAAGTTGGGAAATAACATAATTTTAACAACAATTACTAAAACAGGTAGAGAATATGCTCGAAAAATTAAAAAAGCAAATTTTGTTTTTCTATTTCCCATTGATATCTATCCTATAATGCTTAGAGCATTTAATATAATAAATCCAAATATGATTATAATTGTAGAAACTGAACTTTGGCCTACGTTACTTTATACAGCTTTTAAGAGGAAAGTTGTAGTTGTTACTGTAAATGGTAGAATGTCAAACAAAGCTTTTAAGAGTTATAAAAAGCTGAAGTTTTTTTGGAGAAGTTTTATAAGTTTAATTTCTACTATTATTGCAAGAAGTGATGACGATGCAGATAGATTTAGAATGTTAAGATGGAATATCAATGAAGTTTTTATTTCAGGGAATATAAAATATGATAGAGATTTTTCTGTGAATTTTAAAAGATCAAATTTATCTTTAAAAGAAGAAGATTTTGTTTTTGCTGCTGGAAGTGTAAGAGAAGGGGAAGAAGAGATTATTATAGATGTATATATAAAAATTATTCTTGAATTTAATGATATAAAGTTTTTTCTTGCCCCAAGGCATTTTGCTAATGTAAACGATATAATAAAAGTTCTTGAAAATAAAAATATAAAATATAGTTTATTTTCTTCGGGTAATTTACAAAGTGATTTTATTCTAGTTGATGTTTTTGGAAAGCTGCAAGAAATATATTCTATTTCAGACGTTTGCTATGTTGGTGGCTCTATGGTTGACACGGGGGGTCAAAACCCTGTAGAGCCTGCAGGTTTTGCAAAACCAGTTCTTTTTGGAAAGTATATGGATAATTTTGCTACTGAGTCTGAAGCTCTTGTAAAAAATTGTGGGGCTTTAATAGTGCAAGATTCTAGTGATTTGGCTAGCAAAATAAAATGTTTTATATTAGATCGTCAAATGTTAAAAAGTATGGGACAAAATGCTTTAAAAGCTGTTCAGTCTCAAAAAGGTGCAGTAACTTTTACATTACAAAAAATAAAAAGTAAATTGTATGCCAAATAAAGTTTTTATAAAGATTATTACATTTGTATCTAAGGTTGTAGATAAAACTTTAAGAAAAATATCATTAAATGATGAGTTTCATTATCCAAAGCCTTCAATTTATGCTTTTTGGCATGGAAATGAGTTCCCTATGATGATGTCTAATCAAAATAGGAATATAGTTATAATGGTAAGTGTGTCTAAAGATGGTGAAATGTTATCTGGACTTTTAAGAAACTTTGGCTTTTTAACAGTGAGAGGTTCTTCTAGTAAGGGTGGAGGGCGCGCATTAATAGAAATTATAAAGTGTGCTCGTAGTGGTTATTCTCTTGCTTTTGCTTGTGACGGGCCAAGAGGGCCTTACCATAAACTTAAGTCAGGAGTTGTCTATGCAGCCCAAAAGACAAAAATGCCACTAATCCCTATAAATTGTTCTCCAAAATATAAAATAATGTTTAAAAATTGGGATAGAACAATAATACCTTTACCTTTTTCTAAAACTGTACAAGTATATGGAGACCCAATTTATGTTAGCGATACTGATAGCATAGAGGACAAAGTTAAAGAAGTTGAAAGTAAGTTAAATAAATTATTTAAATTTACAAATGAATGTTATTGGGGAAATGATATATTAAAATATTTGCGATATCATCCTGCTCCAAAAATTTTGATTGTTCAACCTAGCAGAATAGGAGATATAATATTTTCTTTACCTGTACTTAGTGCAATAAAAGAAAAATATCCTAATGCGAGATTGAGTTGGATTGTAGACGAAAGATGTTTTGAAATTTTGGAGGGCAATACTATTTTAGAAGACATTTTTATTTGGGATAGAAAACAACTTTCTTTTAAATATTATCAGCAATTAAAAAAAGCTTTAAGAAAAGAAAAATTTGATTTAAGCATAGACTTACATGGTCTTGCAAAATCAGCTTTGCTTGTAAAACTTGCAAATGCTCATTTTAAAATAGCATCTTCATCTACAAATGGGATGAGAGAATTTTCTTGGTTGTTCTCAAAAGAAATTAAATCTTTGTCAAATAAGCATTGTCTTGAACGCCATTTTGAAGTAGCAAAATATTTAGGTTGTAAAGAAGAAATAAAATATCCTATATATATACCAGAAGAAAGTTTTCGAAATGTTAAAAAAAAGTTATTGGAAGAAAATATAAATTTAGGGAATATTGCAGGAATTCATCCTGGTGGTGGTTGGGTTTCTAGAAGATGGAATAGTTATAAATTTGCAGTTCTTGCAGGGAGAATAAAAAAAGAGTTGGGATTAGATGTTGTTTTAGTTGGCGGTAAAGAAGGTGGTAGTAGTGAAAAGGGCTTAAGTGAAGAAATAGTAAAAGATTCTGGTGTTAAAATAGTGGATATGACAGGTAAATTTACATTAAAAGAGTTATGTGCTTTTTTGTTAATGTGTAAAATTTTTATTGGCAATGAAGCAGGGCCAATGCATATAGCAACAGCTTTAAATGTTAACGCTGTTGCTATTTTAGGTCCTACAGATGCTAGGCGTACAGGCCCATATAAAGGGAATACAACCGTTATTCAACATCAAGTGGCTTGCCAACCTTGCAGAAATAGAAATTGTAAAGAAGTAATTTGTATGAAAGATATAACAGTTAAAGAAGTATTTGAAACAATAAAAGAGAAAATGTATTTTAAAAAAGCATGAAAATTTTAATTGTTAAACCTAGTTCATTTGGGGATATCGTGCAGGCTTTACCTTGCGCCAATGCCTTAAAGCAAGTTTATTATGGCTGCCAAATAACTTGGGTTGTTTTTGCTAACTGGAAACTTTTACCTAAAATTTGTACGGATGTAGATGAAGTTATTACTTGGAATAGAAAAGAAAAACTAAAAGGTTTTTTTGGTGTTTTAAAGAAAGTTAGACAGACAAAATATGATATAGCAATAGATTTGCAAGGTCTTTTAAGGAGCGCGTTTCTTACAAAATTTTCTAAATCTAAGATAAAAATTGGCGTTCCTGGCATGAAAGAATTTAGCAATATTTTAATTAAAGAAATATATCCTCAAAGAGCAAAAATTAATGCCACTCTTAGAAATTTAGAAACAGTTTTTTATTTAACAGGCAAATCTTTTATACCCAAAGTAAATATAAAAACTAATGCAAACGTGACTAATATTATTAAAAATAATAGGATTTTAGAAAATTTTATTATTTTTTTACCTTTTGCTAGGGGGAAAGGTAAAGATTGGGGTATTTTAAATTATCAAAAACTTATTTTTTTATTAAAAGAAAAATACTCTAATTTAAATATTATTGTCTCAGGTTCAAAGGATGATTATGGAAAACTAGACTCGGATGATGTTATAGATTTATGTGGTAAGACAAATATATATGAACTTGCAAGTATTTTGGTTAAAGCACGTGTTGCAATTGGAGCAGATACAGGGCCTATGCATTTGGCTTCTGTTTTAAATGTACCTTCAGTTTTTATTTTTGGGATGTCTGATATAAAAGAAACATCTCCATATATAGGTAGGTTTTCTTTGCTTATAAATAAGCAAAGCCAAAAAGATATACAATCTATAAGCCCTGAAGTAGTTTTTACTGAGATACTTAAATGGATAAAATAATTTTTTTTCATATGAACCAGTTAGGAGATTTACTTTTTTCTTTGCCAGTTTTAAAAGCTGCTAAAGAAGAATTAGGTTCACAAAATTGTTCTGTAATAAGTAAAGATTTAGCGCCTATTTTAATAGCGGCAGGTTTGGTTGATGGCTTTTTTGATAAAAGTAACTTTAATGTAAGACTTATAAGAAAAGAAAAGTTTAATAAAGCTGTTTTGTTTTCAGAATCTCCTAAATCTTTATTGTATGCTTATTTTTCTAAAACTAAAGAAAGAATTGGCTTTAGGACTGCATCTTTGAGTTTTCTTCTAACAAAAAAAGTTAATAGAGTAGGAGTTCCATCACTGCTAAATAATAGGCAATTAGGTGTAGCTTTTGGGTTAAAAAGGATACCTAAAGATTATACTCATATATTACACATTCCTCAAGATAATGTTAACAATGTGAGAAAATGGTTTAAAATTAACAATTTAGATGCTCTAAAAACAATTGCTATTTCTGTTGGGGCAAGTAAAAGAAGACAAGATAAATGTTTGAAAGGTGATAAGTGGGTTAAAATTATAGATATTTTGTCTGGAAATGGTTTGAAATGTGTTCTTTCTGGAACAAAATGGGAGCATAAGAGTTTAGAAAGTATAGCGCAAAAATGTAAAATAAAACCTAAATTATTTACTGCACAAGGAGGCATTTTAGATAGTGCTGCTTTTTTAGGACAGTGTAGTTTGTTTTTAGGTATAGACTCTGGTGCTATGCATTTAGCTGCGTCTGTTGGAACTAAATGCGTTGCAGTATTTGGTTATACTGATTCTGTACAAGTTGGTCCGATGCCTATTGATAAACACATTATAATAAAAAAAGAAAATATTAAGCTTATAAGGCCAGAAGACATTATTGACTCGATTTTATATAAAAAGTAAAAGGTGAAAACAATGATAGAAAATAAGTGTAATGTTTCACAATTGCAGGTTGAAAGATCAAAGTTTAAGCCGGTACTTCCTAAAGTTTTAAAAAATGGTTTAAGTGGGACAATTGTAATAAAAGGAAAACCAAAAAAATCAGTAGCAGATCAAGAAAAAATTAAAGAGCTGTTTAAAAATACTTACGGATTACCTATTGTTACGTTTAAAAAAGGTAAAAACAAAACGCTTAAAAAAAAAATTATTAAAGTGGCAGTTGTGTTTTCTGGAGGGCAAGCTCCAGGAGGGCATAATGTGATTGCTGGTCTTTTTGATGTTTTAAAGAAAGCAAATAAAAAAAATGTTTTGATAGGTTATTTAAGAGGACCTTCTGGGATTTTAAATAACAAATATCAAGAAATTATAGAAAATGTTCTTTGTGATTATAGAAACACAGGTGGTTTTGATTATATACAATCAGGCCGAACAAAAATAGAAACTCCTGAACAATTCTGCTTAACAAAAGATAATCTTTCTATATGTAATGTTGATGCTCTTGTGGTTGTTGGTGGTGATGATTCAAATACAAATGCAGCGATGATAGCAGAGTATCTTAAGACTGAAAATTTAGATAAATGCGTTATAGGCATCCCTAAAACAATTGATGGTGACTTAAAAAATAAGTATATAGAAACCTCTTTTGGTTTTGATACAGCTACAAAAATTTATTCAGAACTTGTTGGCAATATTTGTAGAGATGCAAATTCAGCTCGTAAATATTGGCACTTTGTTCGTCTTATGGGAAGAAGAGCTTCTCACATTACCTTAGAAGTTGGCTTTAAAACTCAACCTAATATAGTTTTGATTGGTGAAGAAATTTTAGCTAAAAATATGACTCTCTCAAAAGTTGTTGATAGTATTGTAGAGGTCATAGTTAAGCGTTCTGAAATGGGTAAAGACTTTGGCATTATTTTGGTCCCAGAAGGGGTCATAGAATTTATTCCAGAAATAAAAGAGCTAATTTCAGCGTTAAATGATATTTTAGCAGAGGACAAAAGTGAGTTTTCTAAGCTAAGTTCTATAGACGATAAAAAACAATTTGTTTGTAAAAAACTTTCTACAAAATTGGCGACATTAATATCAGAACTTCCAATAGGCATAGCTTCTCAACTTATGTCTGAACGAGATCCTCATGGAAATGTTGTAGTATCATTAATCGAAACAGAGAAATTGTTAATAGAAATGATTTGCAAAAAACTTTCAGAGTTAAAAAAGAAAGACAAATATCATGGTAAATTTGCAAGCATAACTCATTTTTTTGGTTATGAAGGGCGTTGTGGTATGCCGTCTAATTTTGATGCAAACTATACATATGCTTTAGGTTTTAACGCTGCAATGCTTTTGCTTAATGGTTTTAGTGGATATATGCCTTATATAAAAAATCTTATCAAACCTGCAAAAGATTGGGAATGTGGAGGCCTTCCTTTGACAATGATGATGAACATTGAAAAGAGAAATGGAAAAGAAAAGCCTGTTATACAAAAAGCTTTAGTAGATTTAAAGGGTAAACCGTTTAAGAAATTTGTTAAAAATAGAGATAAATGGGCTATTAACGAAAATTATCTTTTCCCTGGACCTATACAATATTTTGGGCCTAAAAATATTACTGATATGACCACTAAAACTTTGCAGTATGAACATACACAAAAGTAACTTTTTCCTTAATCTCGGTAAAGTCAAATGACTAAACACAGCATTTAAAATAGTTTGATCATAGCATTCAATTTTTTTAGATTATTTTAAACATATTCTTTCCATTTATCATGGAAGTTAAACTTTCTCAGCTCATATAACTTTAAAACCATAACACCAGGGTTAAAATGGCGTTGCCCAATTTTAACACAACCAGTTAAATATAGGTACACATGATGAACTTTTAGCTTTGAATGGTTACTATGCAAATCTTTATAAAATTCAGCTTATGCAGGATTTAGATTAGAAAAAGTAATATCCACCAACGTTATGTTTTTACATAGTTATTAATAAATTTATGTCTGTTTTCTTTTTTTAAAATAAACCAACATATAAATCTGCCAAACCATTTAGGTAAGACTTTAGTTAAAGAGTTGTAGTAGGGTTTATAATAATTAGTTAAGAAGAAAGAAACAAAAGGCGTTTTATGAGCATAAAACCACCAGAGTTCAGTAAATTTTAAGTTGTTTTTGCTAAAAATCCAAGGTTTATTGCTTCCTGCAAAATGAATAATTTTTGCATTATCAACAGAAAAATTGTATTCTGTTGGTAGGAAAGTTATTTTCCCCTTGCATGTTAAGTTAATTATATCTTGATCATGAAATGGAAAACTTTCTTTTTCTGCTAATTGTATCCAGCTTTTGTCCATATTATCTGATTTCAATTTTCTTAAATTTAGTAATAAGACACCAGAATTTATGTAATGTTCATTTTTTGCAATAGGATATATTCCATATTTTTGCCAAAGATAGTTTTTTTCATTACTTTTGCAAGCATCTTTTACAGCTGCTACATAGTTATTTGTTAAATCTAGTGAATATAAATCTTGTAAATCAGAATTAAAGATTAAATCTATATCTGTATAAATTATTCTGTCTATATTAGGCAAAACTGATGGTAGTAAAAGTCTATAATAAAGAGATTTCTTTGTGGATTTTATATTGTCTAAATGATTTGCTACCTTAATAAATTTGATACTAGAAAAAGAAGAATATTGTTTAAAATTTGATTCTAATATATTCTCTATGGTATTATTAATTGTGTTAGAGACAATACAATATATATTATAGTTGCTTTGATTTTTAGAAACTTCTAATAGACTAATTATAGTGACGCTTGCATATGTCCAAAAATTTTCATCAAAACAAAAAGCAATATTAATTTCTTTAGTATTCATTTGCCCCTTTTTATTAGAAGTTTTTAGTATTTTATACAATACTGTACAGAGTAATTTACAGGCCTATTTTCATTAGCCACTGGGACAACTCTGGAAGCGTCAAAAGAAAAACTGTTGGATTGATTAGGGGAGTAGCCCACATTATAGTGGGTTCCTTCTGGTCTTTCTACTACAGCTCCACCATATGCTCTATTTCCATTTGATCTTCCTGATCCCCACCTTCCGGTAATATTTCTGATAGCATCGTCTTGTCTTTGGCCTAAATAGTTAGAATTTCCACCCAAACCTCGGAGAAACATACCACGAAGATCTGGGAGTTTAAACCTAGAAGAAGCATTACCACCATAAATAGTACCAATAGCATTAAAAAGTTGTGGATATTTAGAGATTTCTAATTCAGAACCATCACAAAAGAGATAACCAGCTGGCACTTTGTTACCTGCAAAAGCAATAATTGTACCCGGAGGCACAGACAATGCCTCTAAACTAGAACCACTAGAATTCTTATAATATAACTTGCCATTTTCAATACCTATAGAAACAGAAGAATTTCCGATTTTAATTATAATTTCATCGTTAGCAGACAAAGTTTCAGCAGAAAGAGAGTGTAAAGAATAGAGCTGAGATAAAAGTTTTTCTCTAGGAGTAAGTTCTTTGCCATCTACAACTAGCTGGAGCCAAAGGTTAGATTTGCGCAAATCAACTTTATTTAAATCGGGTTTAATTACGTAAGAGAATAGACCGCTAGAAACTTTTATAGACTGGTTCCCTGACTCCCAAAGGGCAGTACCATCGGATTCTTGGTTATATATTTTAAAGTTAAAATCTATAGAAGCATTAACAAGAGAATTGTAGTTTTTAAGTCTTCCACTGTAACGAATCTCATTTGGGACTTCAGAGTAACAAAAAACTGAAGAAAGACATAAGACAAATAATGCGAATAAAAGATTTTTCATTTATAAACCCTCTATATTTAGATGATATTTATTTTAATATTATAACAGTTTACGTTAAAATTTCTAATACTCTATCTTTCATCTTCTTTTTGAGAAGAACGTTTTCTTAAAAGATGATTTAAAATTTTTTTCCTCAAACGTATAGATACAGGAGTTATTTCAACAAGCTCATCTTGGGCAATATATTCTACAGCTTGTTCTAAGTTCATAACTCTAGGAGTGTTTAACATTGGCGCATTGTCAGCACTTTTACTTCTCATATTAGTTAATTTTTTTAATTTACAAGGGTTTACAACTAAGTCGTTTTCTCTGGAATTTTGACCTACTATCATTCCTTCATAGACTTCTACCCCAGGCCCTACAAAAAGTTGCCCGCTGACTTGTAAGTTATCTAAAGCATATGCTGTTGTTTTACCTTGCTCTTTTGCTATAAAAACTCCATTTGTTCTTAAATTTGAAACATTTATTTTAGGCATATAATCATAAAAACTATGATGCATAATACCTTGTCCCCGAGTGTTTGTTAGAAATTCATTTTTAAAGCCTATTAAAGCTCTAGATGGTATTATATATTCAAGTCTTATTCTATCTTCACCTTCACTTACCATGTTTTCTAACTTAGCCGACCTTTTTCCTACAAGTTCAAATACGATCCCTTGATATTGGCTTTCTATGTCTAAGGTTAAAAACTCCATAGGTTCACAGAGTTTGCCGTCAATTTCTTTGTATATAACTTCTGGAGAAGATACAGCAATTTCAAAATCTTCTCTACGCATTGTTTCAATTAAAACAGTTAAATGAAGTTCTCCGCGTCCTGAAACTTTAAATTTTCCTTCACCTTCTAAAGTTTCTATTTTTAGGCCAACATTTGTTTGTGCTTCTTTTTCTAAGCGAGTTTTTATGTGCCTAGTTGTTATAAATTTACCTTCTTTCCCAGCAAAAGGGGAATCATTTACTAAAAAGTTCATAGAAACTGTAGGTTCGTCTATAGAAAGTCTTGGCAGAGGTAAAATATTGTCTATATTACAAACAGTATCGCTAACTTCCACCCTCTCAAGTCCTGCTATAGAGACAATATCGCCAGCTTGAGCTTGCTCTACTTCTTGCTTGCCAAGTCCACAAAATTTGTCTATACGTACAGCTTTTGTAATTTTTTGAGAATTTACATTAGACTCATTTGCAAGTGCTATAACTTGTCCTTTTTTTATTGTGCCGTTTAAAATTCTCCCTATACCAACATTCCCTAGAAAATTATTATAATCAAGGATTGTTATTTGCATTTGTAGAGGTTTTTCTATATCAGCATCTGGAGGTGGAACATGTTTCAAAATGGTTGTAAAAACAGGTTCTATATCTGCACCTTTTTCTTCCATTTTTAAGCTAGCCCAACCATCTCTACCTGAAGCATAAATTATAGGAAAATCTAGCTGCTCGTCATTTGCGCCAAGTTTCATAAACAAATCAAAAACATTGTCTATAACTGTGCTGGGAGTGGCGTTTGAACTATCCATTTTATTGATAACTACTATAGGTTTAAGACCTAACGCAAGAGCTTTTCTTAGAACAAATCTTGTTTGTGGCATAGGGCCTTCGACAGCGTCTACCATTAAAATAGCGCCATCGACCATTTTTAATACTCTTTCTACTTCGCTACCAAAGTCTGCATGACCAGGAGTATCAACTATATTTATTGTAGATCCTTTATAATTTACAGAGGTGCATTTTGATAGTATTGTTATGCCTATTTCCCTTTCAAGAGGGCTTGAGTCTAACACCATATCTTGGACTTGGTCACTTTTAACATTAAATTGTCCAGAAAATTTAAGTAGAGAATCTACTATTGTAGTTTTGCCGTGATCTACGTGAGCTATAATAGCTACATTTCTTACATCGTTTCTTTTCATAATCAATTAAAATACGACCATTATTATATTAACAGCAGGTCGTTTTTTTTTGGTTCCTTTTTAAACAGACCCATTATACATCTTTTATATTGTTTTGTCATTTTTGTACTTATGTGCTAAAATTGCTAAGTTATGTGTATGTATAAGTGGTGTGTGAATAATGAAAAAAATATCGAAAATTGATTTAATCTTAAATCGAGTACAAAAACCTGCAAGATACATAAACAGTGAACTAAACTCTTATAAACCAGATATGTCGGTAGACTTTTCTATTGTTTTGTGTTTCCCTGACATTTATGAAGTGGGGGCATCTAATTTAGGTTTAGAAATTTTATACCATTTAGTAAATGAAAAAAAATTAGCTAGATGTGAAAGAGTCTTTGCCCCAGGCACTGATTTAGAAAATATTTTAAGACAAGAAAATTTAACTTTGTTTTCTTTAGAGTCACAAAGTGAAATTAAAAGTTTTGATATTTTAGGTTTTACGATTCAATGTGAACTTGTCGCTACAAATGTGGTAAACATTTTAGATTTGTCTAACATCCCTATATTTGCAAAAGATAGAAATGAAAATGACCCTCTTGTAATTGCAGGAGGTCCATCTTTAACTAACCCTGAGCCTTTTTGTGATTTTTTTGATTTGTTTGTTTTAGGTGATGGAGAAGAGGTTATAGAAGAAATAACAAATGTTTGCAAGTTTTCTAAAAAACATAAGCTGTCTAGATTTGATACTTTAAAGAAGTTACCTGACATAGAAGGTGTATATGTACCATCTTTTTATGAAGTAGAATATAATACAGACAATACTGTAAAATCTGTAAAACCAAAATATGAAGGTTTAAAATCTGTTGTTAGTAAAAGACTTTTGAATCTTAAGAATGCGTACTTTCCTCAAAAAAAGATAATTCCTTTTGTAGAGACTGTACACAATAGGTTAAATATAGAAGTTGCAAGAGGTTGCCCTGGCCAGTGTCGTTTTTGCCAAGCGTCTAAGTATTATCACCCTTTTAGGCAAAGACCTTTAGAAAAGTTGTTAGAACTAGTAAAAAGTGGAATATCAGCCACAGGCTTTGAAGAGGTTGCATTTTCTTCTCTTTCGTGTAGCGATTACAAGCATTTGGACAAACTTTTAATTGAAACAAACAATTTATACAAAAAAACAAATTTAAACATTTCTCTCCCTTCTTTAA
>JAITSL010000041.1 GCA_031287855.1 Candidatus Endomicrobiellum roisinitermitis | reverse complement strand
TATAATGACAGTCCTGGTGAACAGATATCATCTACCAGCATTCTTTCTACCTCATATAACTCTTTCTCTATCGCTAACTTCTTTCCCAGTTCCTCTGCCTTCTTTCGGTCGGTTATATCTATCGAAAGTCCCATTACTCCCTCTACGCTATCATTTACTATTAAAGGCGCTTTTACTGGCAAATAATATCCATTATACGATTCTTCAACAACTTTCTGCTTATTTGTTTTCATTATATCCATAGATACTGACCAGACTTCAGGAGCCACAATATTTGCAGGAATATCTCCAACAATATTACTTAATTTATTATTTTTATATATATAATTGCCGTTTCTATCTATAATAAAAAAATTTGCATTTAAAGTTTCTACTAAAAACGGGAAAACATCTTTTTCTATTTTCAACCCTTTTATGTTATGACTTTTTCTCTTAGCATAACTGGAAACTGTATAGTACAAATGTAGTAAATTCAACTTATACTTTGTAATGATATATTTTATAGAGGCATAAAATGGCATAGGATAAATAACAACTGAGTTTTTTAAATTAGCGCAAACATATGCACTTTCTTCCAAAATAAAATCTACGCATTGCTGAAAATGAATATCTCTCTTATAAGCAGCCACCGAAGCTTCTGAAATTATGAGCTCTCTAAATTCTCTATCAATACCATTACCTTTCTCATCTCCATTATAATCTAATATAATCTGTTTATGCCAATGTTTAAATGTATCAGTATTAATACCATCTACCCAAGATTTTAAATTTACATCTACATTCAGATTATCAATGAATAACTTATTGTTCATGTACCATAACGTAGATACTTTCTTATCTACATAACGTAGACAATTACTTATGCAATGTCTATATAAATAAACAGTGTCTGTAATATTAACTTTCTTCACTTTCCTTTTTATACCTTCACTATTTAATGAGTTTACAAGATCTTCAAAACCTTCTCCTGTTTGGCTTGCACATCCATAAGATATAACTAAATCTAAAACAAGACTATTATCTTCTGCTTTTTTAAAAAAATCTTTTGCTTCTTTGCTCCACTTTACTAACCTTTATGCTGCCATAAATACCTCCCATACTATAAAACTGGTTATACTACTTATACATCTTTTTTAGTTTAGTACTTTTCTACAACAGGAGACCAAGTTGGAGTATAGGATGACCCCGGTATTTCTACAAGTTTTCTAACTCCAGAACCATCTATTGCCATTATATAAATTTCACTCTTGTCAGACCTTGTTGAAGAAAAAACAATAAACCTGCCATCAGGTGACCATGTTGGATTTTCATTCCTTTTTTGGTTGTTTGTTAATTGTGTTATCTTGCCTGTAGGTAAATCATAAATATACAAATCGTAATTACCTTTAGGTTTACGCATTGTAAAAACAATTTTATCCCCTTTAGGTGACCAAGCTGGCGAATCACAAAACCCACTTGTAGTAAGCCTTCTTACGTTTCCACCATCAACCCCCATTAAATGTAGCTGAGGATATCCAGCTCTATCAGAAATAAAAACAATTTCTTGCCCACTAGGAGAAAAAGATGGGCTTGTATCTATACAAAACCCATTTGTCAATCTTTGAATAATTTCGCCATTAGTGCCTATCAAATAAAGATTTGGAAATCTTCCTCTAGAGAGAGTAAGTACTATTTTTTTACCATCTGGCGAAAAAGAAGCTGTAACATTCAAACCTTGATATTTAGAAATAATACTTCGCTTATTTTTTACAAGATTTAAAGAGAATAAATCAGGATTACGGTAAAGATAACTAGTATATATTATTTCTTCTCCACCCGGAGACCACTTAGGTAAAATATTAATTTTTTTATCTCTAGTTAACCTTCTAAGGTTGTAACCATCATAATCTACAATATACAATTCCTTAAATCTTGTACTATCATTTACAAAAACTATCTTTGAACTCGACACACCAATTTCGCCTGTAAAACGTTTAACAATTTCATCACTTGCTTGATGGGCTAGATACCTAATTTTAGAAACTTCATTTTTATATTCGTGCGTCCATATAGTTTCTCCAGTACCAACATCTAACATTTTTATATGTAAGATAACGTTTTCACCTTCAGCTGCAACTGTCGCGCAGACAACAACAGATGCACCTTTCTGCTCCCAAATAAAAAGTTTTTCTTGGTTTTGATTATTTACGTCTTCAGATTCACTTTTGATCACATTAAAATATCTGCAAAGCACTAAATCATTTTCTATTATATTTTTTAATAGTTTTGCATATTTCAAAGAATTTTCATCTTTGCTAACAACAAAAAAATCATCAACACCGATATCAGATCTTTTTGCTGTAGCAGAAAGAGACAAATACACATCTTCGTGTGCAAAACAAACTGAACAATAAAATAAGAAAATAAAAAACAAATATTTACTAACCTTCACAATTTAGTTTTGACTCCTAAAGTTATCTAAAAACAAATTCATTTAGCGACAAATTCAAAGTATACACCAAGAAAACCTTCTGGGTATCCTTCTGGCAACTCCGGGAAAGGAGATGACCTAATTATAGTATCTGCAGCAAATTTATCATAGTCACTATTCTTTGAGGACTTTTTAACTAAAATGTCAGATACTGACCCGTCTTTATGTATTTTAAAATAAATTACAGCTCTTAGTTGGTTATAGTTTAGAGACCAGTTCCAATGTCTTTTAATTTTACCAACAATTTGATTTGCGTAATAAGAAAATTTAAAATCCTTATTTTCAAAAGAAAGTCCCTCGTATTGAGATCCAACCCCAAATGCAGAAGAATCACCATCTGGTCTATTGTGAGTTTGTATATTAGAGTTATTACCTATAACTTTTGGCGTCTGTTGAGTATTCTTAGATACTTTTTTTCCTTTAGTTTTTATTGATATTTTATTTTTGTTATCTGAAGATTTCTTTTCTTTTTTTGCTTGTGATTGTGTATTTTTTTGTTTGACTGTTTTCTTTGTTTCTGCTTTTTGATCCACAACAACATCATCATTGTTACCAACAATATCTTTCTTTAATACTTCCTCTTCTATTTGGGGCTTTATATCGTTTTTATCATAAGCTTCGTCTTTACTGTCTTCCACAGACTCATTATTTTCAAAAAACTTGTTAAAAGATTGATCTGATATCTGTTCTGATGCAGAGTAAAAAACAACCTCTGTTTGAGAAGACAAATAAATATTATTTTTCTTACCAATATTAAGCGCAATACATAAAATAGTCATATGCAATATAGCAGAAGCAAATAAGCATAAAAAAATTTCATTTTTTTTGAACATTATTGTTAAAGCTTTTTAATTTCTCTTGAGAAGTTATAGCTTCTTGAGTTTTTGGAAAATCTCTAATAATCGACTTAAATATTTTTAATGCTAAGGCATGGTTGGCAGTCTTTTGGTAGCATAAAGCCATCTTTAACCTTGAAACTGGTATAAAATTAGATTCTTTATAATTTTGTTCAACTTTTTTGTAGTCCACTATAGCTTCAGTATACATATTACGAGAATACAAACATTCTCCCATATAAAATTGGGCTTGAGGGGCAAGCTCTGCATTGCTATACTTGTCTATAAAAGATTTAAAATTAGAATATGCAAGTTCAAATTTACCAGTCAAATAATCGCCATAGGCTCTTTGGTATAAAGAAGATGGGAGTAATACACCATCATATTTTTCAGACTTTGTTTTAGCTACACTTGCTTCTAAGTCATTTATAGTTTGGCTTAAAAAAGAAATTTTATTTTGAAAATCTAAAATATTTGCATTAAGAATATCTATCATAGAAGCATAAGAGTCCACCTTAGCATATAAATCAGCATGGTTTTGCTTAAGTTCTCTATATTCTATTTGCAGCTGAGACACGTCCTCTTTAAGACCTGCAATATCTTTGGATTTTAACGGAGAAGTTGCGCAGCTGAAAAAAAATATTACAAATAATAAAAAAATGTTAATGAGATAGCTCATTATTTTTTACTCTCTAAAATTTTTGTTACTGCCCTTCTATTTCTCGACCAAGCAACTTCATTGTTTTCAGGATCAATTGGTTTCTCTTTGCCATAAGAAATTGTAGCTATCATATTTGGCAAAACTCCAAGCTGTACATAATATTCTTTAACTTTTAATGCTCTACGTTGTCCTAAAGATAAATTATATTCTGTTGTACCTAGATTGTCTGTATGTCCTTCTACTACAACGTTAAAACCATGAGTTCTCATTAAATAGGCAGCATTTTCTTTTAAAGTTTCTAGAGAATCTTTTGTTAACTCGCTTTTATCAAAAGCAAAATATACCGTTTTAAGTTCCTCTTCATTTTCACTCTCAAATCGTATTGATGGCTCATCACCAAAAGAAACAGCTTCAACAGTATTTTCTTGAATGTCATTATTAGGTTTTATGTCTTGTCTTTTACAGCCTATTGAAAAGATAAATATTCCCACAACATAAAACAACAAAATGTTTTTCATAGAACCTCCTGAAACTTAATTTATAACCATTTTAACAACTTTATAAACTAATAATGTAAGGATTATGTCTAAGTTCATTTGCAAGAGTAGTCCTGCTACCATGCCCAGGATAAATTATAATAGATGGGTCCAATTTTTTTAATTTTTTAAGAGAGTCAATCATTTCTTTGTAATCTCCCTCATCAAAATCAGTTCTACCAATAGTGCCAGCAAAAAGAGTATCACCTGTCAACAAAAAGCCGTCAAACAAAAGGCATATTCCCCCCTTAGTATGGCCAGGAGTAGCTATAACTTTAAAAATTGTAAACGAAAGTTTTACCACCTGATTATCTTTTAAAAAAATTTCAGCATCTTTTACAGTTGTAGCCACAGCAAATAAACTTGATCCATTTTTATTTGCATCAAAAAGCATAAAAGAATCCTCTTTAGAAATTGCTAAAGGAATATTAAACCTCAAACGTATTTGGTCATCTGAAAGTATATGATCATAATGCCCATGGGTATTAATAAGCATTTCAGGCACAAGTTTATCTTTTTCTACTTCATCAATTACTTTTTTACCATCTTGTCCAGGATCAACAATCACAGCATGTAAATTATCAGAATCATAAATTACATAACAATTTGTTTCTAAAACACCAGATATTATTTTTTTTATTTTTATCACTGAAACTTCTCCATTAATAGGCAACAAAGCAATATATTTTGTACTATAAATACATAAAATTATTTTAGTTGGCTATAATGTAAAAAATTTAAAAATATACTATTTATAATTTGCAATATGAAATTTGCAAATATCCCAGTCAATACATCGTCTAGAGTAATGCCTAAACCGCTTTTTAAATTTTGCATTTTATATATAATCCAAGGTTTTTTAATATCAAAAAACCTAAATAAAACAAAACCTAAAAATAAAAAGATAAAAGTTTTTGGAAGAAATGCTAACGTAAACCATATGCCAGCAACTTCGTCAATAACTATTCTTTGATCATCTTTTGTATCATAAATTTTTTCTGCTAAAGAAGAAATTATTATAGAAATAACAAGTATTGACACTATCCAATAAAATTGTAAATTATACTTAACAGGCGCACATAAAGTCCAAACGATAAGGCCAACTAATGTTCCAAAAGTACCTGGTGCATACTTTATATAACCTGCACCAAACGCAGAAGACAAAAACAATATGATTTTATTTTTCATTTAACAACAAACCTTTATATTTACGTATATAGTTTAACCCAGAGATAACCGTAAAAATAACTATTACAAAAGTTATCCAAAATGGTGTTTTATTTACAAAATTACTATACTGCAAAAAGTATTTGTTTAAATAAACAGAAGTTGGATTAGCTATAAAGTATTCATTTAGTATTAGGATTAGAGTTATCAACAAAATGGCTACAATTTGAGAAGTAGTTTTAAACTTACCTGCCATATCAGCTGGGATTATCAAGTTTTTATAAGCTGCTATAGAGCGAAGTCCTGTAATTAAAAATTCTCTTGTAATTATTGAAATAACCATCCAGGCAGGAATATTTAAAAATGGAATACTAGTAAAACATATAAAAGATGCAGATATTAGCATTTTATCTGCTAAAGGGTCTAAAAATATACCTAAAGAAGTCACTATTTTATTTCTCCTAGCAATTTTACCGTCAAAAAAATCAGTAATAGAAGCTACAATAAACAACAACAAAGCTAAAATTGTATTACTAAAACCACTTAACTCCATAAACAAAATATATAACGGAACAATACATATTCTTGTCAACGTAAGTTTATTTGCTAAATTCATCAATTTCCCCTAAATACAATTTAAAGTTTGGCGTTTATATCATAACCCTTTAAGCTCATTAAAGTTGAATTATAAAAATTTCCAACTTGTAACGATTTGCTTTGGGTTAATGTTATATTACCATCAATTTCTGGTGATTGAAAATAACTTCTTGCTTTTATGCGATACTTATCTGCTTCTTTTACACAACTTTCAACTAAAACATCTGTCTTATCGTGCAATATTTTAGCAATTTTTGACTTAAAAATTTCATATTGAGCATTTTCTATCTCTATTTTCCTTCCTTTTGCAATATCGCTTTTGATTTGTCCTTTTAGCTTTGAAGACTTTGCCTCTTTTTGATTAGAATACTCAAAGACTCCAACATATTGAAAAAAACCTTTATTTAAAAAAGAAATTAATTCCCTAACATCTTCTTTAGTTTCGCCAGGGAAACCTGTAATCACAGAAGTTCTTAAAACAATTTCTGGCAATTTTGTTTTTATTTTCTCTATAATTTTTCCTGTATTTAAAGGTCTTTTCATACTAGATAAAATATTTCTACTAATGTGTTGTATAGGGATATCTATATAGTTACATACATTTTTATACTCATTAAAGACATCTAGAAGATTACTAGTTATACTGGATGGATAAGCATATAACAGTCTAATCCACTTTAAATTGCTAAGTTTTGCAAGTTTTGCAAGCAACTTATTTAAAGCAAAAATTCCATAAATATCCTTACCATAACTTGTTGTATCTTGAGCTATTAAAATAAGTTCTTTGACACCATGGGCACTTAAGGCTTTAGTTTCGTTAACTAAAGATGCAATAGTCCTACTTTCATAATTTCCTTTCAAAGATGGAATTATACAAAAACTACACCTATGCTGACAACCTTCAGAAATTTTTAAATATGCTGAAGGTATATTAGATGAAAGGACTCTATGTTTTGAATTATTAAAACCACCTGGAGGTAAAAAGATTTTGCCAAAATTTTTATTTAAAATTAACTCTGGTATTTTTTGTAATGTGCCAGTGCCGACAAAGCCATCTATATCGGGGAATAATTTTAACATTTTATCTTGCAACAATTGTGGTAAACAACCTGAAACATAAACTAATAAATTAGTTTTCTTTTTCACATTCAAAATGTTTCGTATCATGTTTTCCGATTCTTTTTGCGCTTTTTTTATAAAAGAACAAGTATGTATTATTGCAATATCTGCATCAGTAACACTATTAGTTATTTTAAAACCTTTATCATTTAAACTGCCTAACAAATATTCTGCTTCCACAATATTCTTTGGACAACCTAAAACAATTATGGCAACCTTTTGCATAATTTTTACCTTTAGAAATACAAAAACCTTAAAATAACATACAAACTTAGTAAGTTATTCCAAAACAATTGTATTAACGTCTTGAACTGAATTTTTAGCAACATCAACCTCTTGCCCATTAAAAAAAACTTTAAGACCTGGAGCATACCCCATCTTTAACATAAACTTTTTATTAGCATCCCAAACTTTTCTTTGACCTTTATTTAAAATTCCTTCATAAACAGTTTTGCCATCTTTGTCTAATCTAATCCAAACATTTTCTTTAGCTATAATTTCAATTTTCTGCTTATTTGACGACATAGGCTTTT
The DNA here is from genome assembly GCA_031287855.1 of Candidatus Endomicrobiellum roisinitermitis. Lineage (GTDB taxonomy): Bacteria > Elusimicrobiota > Endomicrobiia > Endomicrobiales > Endomicrobiaceae > Endomicrobiellum > Endomicrobiellum roisinitermitis. Next base: position 9,314 of record JAITSL010000041.1, on the reverse strand, counting down.
CAATTTGCTGTTTGTCTTCTACTAAAATATCACTAGAATCATGTTGCCCAGTCTCAGCGCCGTTATTTTTATCATCAGTATTTTCTGATAAATTATATTCTTCATTTTGCTTTAGAGATAATTCTTGACTATTATCATTATGAGAGTTTTCAACAGATTCTACAATCATGAAATTTTTAACTTCATTGTTGAAATTTAAAACCTTTTTATTAAAGAACAAAATAAGAACACTCAAAATAATTGCTACTACTATACCTAAAATTATCAACAATTTCTTTATATCACCTTGATTTTTACAACTACTCTTATTACTGTCAGAGTTTTTAGATTCATTCTCTAACATCTTCTGCTTATATTTAAGATTTATCATATCTATTACTTCTTCAGGATCAAAGCCAAGAAATTTTGAATAAGACCTTACAAAGCTTTTATAATAGACTTCTGCAAAGAAAATACTAGTATCACCATCTTCAATTGCTTTCAAATACTTTTCTTGAATTTTTATAACTTTATGTGCATCAACTAAAGTCAAATTCAGCTTCTCTCTTTTTTCTTTAAGCATCTTCCCTATTTCTTTCATTATATCTCCTAATTAAGCCTTATTACTTCAACATCTTTTGAGACATTTAATTTAAAGTTTTTTTTATCTAAAATAGGATTTACTACATAACTTTCAAATATAGTTTCTATTTTTGTACCAACAGACTGTAAAATAGATTTACCAGGATACATGCTAGTTTTAGAAATATAAATTTCTAAAACTAAATCTTTCCTTTTTATAGGAACAACCTTTAAAATTATATATTTTTCATTTTCTCCTGAAACACTAATAGTATTTGTCTTTTTCATTTTGTTCAAATTATTGCCAAAATTTATAATAGTTGCAACAGAAAAATCCCCATCAAAAACATTTTGCCAACTATCAATAATAACTTGAGAATTTTCTAAATTATATATTGCCACCTCTTTATCGTCAATATAAATTTTTTGTTCTTTAGGGGTTTTTTGAGATATGTAAATATTATTTGGTTTATAAAAAAACAAAGTTCCTGAAACTTTTTGTTTTTCATTTGTAGACTCAAAAATAATATTTTCTGTATACTCAACTTTTAAAATGTTTATAGCCTTATAAACATTTTCTATTTTTGAAAACAATATATTTAAATTATTGTTTAAATCCTGAGCAAAAGCATTACAAATAAAAAAGAAAAACAAAAATAAAGCTATTAAAACTGTACCTTTTTTTTTCATTTTTATTGATTACCTGTGTTTTCCAAATATTTAGATATTTTATCAAAATCTATATGCCACTTATTAGTACCTTCTGGTTTTGATATAAAACCTCCTACTTCCAAAATACTTAATATATTTGTAGCTTTAGCAGAACCTCCAAAATTAGCTTTTAATAAATCCTGAGATATCCTTTTACGTTCATTTATTAGTTTTAAGGCATAAATTATATCTGAGTCTCTGTTTTTATTTAAATCAACATCACTTTTAACATCGACTTCTGTAAGTATAGGCTCATAGAATCTAGGAAAATTTTGAGCACTAATAAAAGAAATAATTTTTTCTGCCTCTTTTAAAGAAACAAAAGCACCTTGAAGACGGGTAGGCCTTGCTTCCCCTGGTGGCAAAAATAACATGTCACCTTTTCCCATAAGCGCTTCTGCTCCTATTGTATCCAAAATTACTCTAGAATCAATTTTAGATGTAGTCTGAAACGACAATCTCGCTGGAAAATTGGCTTTAATAACACCTGTTATAACATTAACTGATGGTCTTTGCGTTGCAAGAATCAAATGTATTCCTACCGCTCTTGCCATTTGAGCTAAACGTTGGATAGAATCTTCTATTTCTTTTTGTACAACCAACATCAAATCTGCAAATTCGTCAATAATAACAACTATATAAAATTCTTTTTCTCCAGAGATTTCTATCATTTTTTCATTGTATTCTTCAATATTTCTTACCATAAGCTTTGCAAACTTCTTATACCTTTCATCCATAACTATAACCAGCTTTTTTAAAGCGGCAGCAGCTTCTCTTGGATTAGTTATAATATCTGCTTGACTTGCGTTAGTGCAAGGGTTATAAATATGTGGAATATCTCTATAAATTGGCATTTCTACACGTTTAGGGTCTATAAGTAAAAATTTTACTTCATCAGGGCGAGTCTTATACAAAATGGACAATATTATTGTATGTATTCCCACGCTCTTTCCAGAGCCAGTAGCTCCAGCAATTAACAAATGTGGCATCTGAGCTAAATCCGTTATATATCCTACACCATCAGTTGTCTTTCCTAAAGCTAAAGAAAGCAAAGAAGTAGAAATACTGAAAGCCCTACTTTCCAAAATTCCTCTAAGCCCGACTATCATACTTTGAGAATTTGGTACTTCTATACCAACAACAGCTTTTTCAGGTATAGGCACTATCCTTATAGATGATGTTCTCATAGCAAGAGAAATATTGTCTATTATATTAGAAACTGTTTGTATTCTTATACCAGGAGCTAAAATTAGATCATATCTTGTTACAACAGGACCAGGTACAATATCTTTAATTTCAGCCTCAATACCAAAGTCGCGTAAAGTATTTTTTAAAAGTTCTGCTCTTTTAAAAAGTTCATCATTATTTGTAAAAAAGTTAGATGTTGCATCACTTTTTAACAGATCTATCGGAGGAAGTTTATAGTCAAAAGTTTTACTGTCAAGACTTTCTTGTTTAGCTTTAGTAGTAACAATATTTGTTTCTATAGTTTTTTTATCTTCTTTTTCACTTCTATTTACGATGTTAGGCTTTATAGAATCTTGCTTAAAAAAAGATTGGCCAACAATTTCTATTGCTTGTTTTTGTAAATTTTCTTTATTCTTAGAATTTTTAATATATTCTATAAGTTTTTTTACAAAATTGCACACCAAACCAATTATAGAAACTCTTAAAAAACTAGCACTAACTAGTAGAAAGAGAGTAGAAATCAAAATGAATGAAAGGTTTGTACCAAACATTTCACTAAAAAATGGATAAAAAGTTACACCTATCCAACCCCCAAAAACTTTTGATTTAAATACTAAACGCATAGACTCAAATAATATTGACAAAAACACAAGCGAAATCACAGCAAAAACAAAGTCCATTCTTTCTTTTATTTTAACAGACTGCCTTATGTATATAACAAAATACCAAAAAAATATAAACGATAATGCATATGAAGCCATACCAAATACACTAAAAACAACCACAAAAAATGCGTGTCCAACTATTCCAGACTTTTCTGGAATAACAAAAATATAAGTACTTAAAAAAGATAACAAAGCAAAAAACAGGGCTAAGGCCTCCCTGTTTACTTTAACATCTTCTTGTACTTTAAATTTATTTTTTCTTCTCTTACTCACTAAGATGACCCCTTAAATCTTAAAACAATAGAAGAAATTATTTTAAAGAAATTTTATAGCTATAATCTGTAAGAGCAATATTAATCTTGCCTTCTCTTAAAAGCCAACCTAAAGCTAAATATAACGTGGTATTTGAAATACCTAAATTAATTCTAATTTTTATTGTAGAAGAATTGCCATTTTCAACTAAATACCTCCAAATATCGCCTGCTGCTAAACCAATATCTAATTCCATTAGTTCATTCACCATTTATACTTTTTTAATTTCAAATAAATCTTGAGCTGAATTTACAGAAGTAGCATTTTCAACAAGAACTTTAAGTATTTTAGCTTTAAATGTCGCTTTAACTTCATTCATAACTTTCATAGCTTCTATTATGCAAATTGTATCTCCAATTTCTACAATATCCCCCTCATTAATAAATACAGGAGAAGATGGAGATGCAGATGCATAAAACACACCAGTTATTGGAGATTTTATTGTTTCAGATAAAATTTCATCTTGCTTTTGTTCTTCTTTGGCAACAGAATCTTGAGACTTTACAACAGGCTTAGCTTCAACAACTGGAGAATTATTAGTTTTACGTTTTATTGAGATACTATAATCTTTTGAACTTACTTCAAGTTCACCAATTTTTTCCTCTTTCATTATTTCGTAAAGGGGTTTTACCTTACTTTTAATATCGTTAGTCATATTAATCCTTTTTTCCAAATTAACTATTGCTAAAAGACAATAACAAATAACCTAACGACTTTTATATTTTTATTGCTGTTCTAGTGCATTGTAAAATACACCAAATAACATTTTTAAGTCTTTTCTTTTATATCAGACAGCAGCTTTCATACTCAAGTTTATTCTTCCTTGCTTATCTATCTCTGTAACTTTAACTTTAACTTCCTCACCTTCTTTAACAACATCTTCCACTTTTTTTGTATGTCCAGATGCAAGTTGAGAAATATGTATAAGACCCTCTTTCCCAGGTAAAAATTCTGCAAAAGCGCCAAATGCCATAATTTTTGTAATTCTTGCTTTATATATTTTGCCAACTTCAACCTCAGCAGTCATAGATTCAACATAGTCTCTTACAACGTCTACACCAGAGTCAATCCCAGATATAAAAACCTTACCCGTTTCCTCTATATCTATTTTTACATTATTATTTTCTTGCAACTTCCTTATATTTTTTCCACCAGGGCCTATAAGCTCACCTATTCTATTTTGAGGAATTGTTAAAGTTGCAATACGTGGAGCATAACTGGAAAGCTTATTATTTGGTCTAGAAATTGCTATATCCATTTTATCCAGTATAAAAAATCTACCTCTTTTAGCTTGAGCAAGAGCTTGAGCCATAATTTCTGTAGTAAGACCAGAGATTTTTATGTCCATTTGAAGGGCAGTAATACCTTTTCGCGTACCTGCTACTTTAAAATCCATATCACCTAAATGGTCTTCCATGCCCATAATGTCTGTAAGGATCACATAATTTTCACCTTCTTTCATAAGTCCCATAGCAACACCTGCACAGCTAGCCTTTACAGGAACACCAGCATTAAATAAAGCAAGTGAACCACCACAAACAGAAGCCATAGAAGAAGAACCATTTGATTCTAATATATCTGATACAATTCTTATTGTATAACCAAAATCTTGCTCATTTGGCAAAATAGCCTTTAACGCTCTTTTTGCTAAGTTACCATGCCCAATTTCTCTTCTACTTGTAGATCTTTCGCCTTTAGCTTCTCCTGTTGAAAAACCAGGGAAATTATAATGTAACATAAAACGCTCTTTATATTCTCCAGCAAGCTCATCCATAATTTGCATATCACCTGGAGTACCGAGCGTTACAGTTACCAAAGCTTGAGTTTGGCCTCTTGTAAACAAGCTAGAACCATGTACTCTTGGTAAAATGTCTGTTTCACAAGTTATGGGTCTTATTTCTTCTAAACCGCGTCCATCTGTACGTACTTTTTGATTTAAAACAAGTTCTCTTGCTTTTTTGTAAAAAATATCTTCTAAAATAGCATCTATTACAGCAGACTCTTCTTGTGGATATTTTTCAACCATTCTTGTAGATATATCTTTTTTAAATGAGTCCCAAAAAAACGCTCTTTCATTTTTTTTGTTAATTCTAACAGCTTCTTGAGCTTTGGAAATTGCCTCAAGTTCTATGTCTTTCTTTAAATCTGCATTATATACAGGTTCTAAAACTTCTATTTTTGTTATGATCGGAAGAGATTTTATAAGCAGACAAATTTCTTTTATTGTCTCTTTAGCAAGATTTAAAGCTTCTAACATTTCTTCTTCAGAAAGCTCTTGCGCTCCTGCTTCAACCATAGTCAAAGCTTCTTCAGTTCCACTTACAACTAAATCTAAAACACTACGCTCTTGTTCTGAAATAGTTGGGTTTACAATAAGCTTTCCATTAATTTTACCTATTCTAGCAGAAGCTATTGGTACATTAAAAGGCAAATTTGAAGTATATAATGCAACGGAAGCACCTATAATGGATGGCAAATCTGAATCATTTTCACCATCATGAGAAAGCACTATAACAGAAATTTGAGTATCATTTCTCCAGTACTCACTAAAAAGAGGCCTGATACTCCTATCTATAAGTCTACTTACTAAAATTTCACCTTCTCTCGGTTTTGCTTCCCTTTTAAAAAAACCACCAGGTATTTTGCCGGCAGCATAAGTTCTTTCTCTATAATCTACAGTTAAAGGCATAAAATCTATACCAGGCTTAGGTTCTTTTGAAGCAACAGCAGTAACTAGTACAACAGTATCTCCAACTCTTACAGTACAAGCCCCATTTGCTTGTTTTGCTACTTTGCCAGACTCAATAGTAAACTTTCTGCCAGCAATTTCTACTTCTTTTTTAAAATATTCCATTTTAACTCCGCTACTTAGCACCAAACTATACAAAAGATCCAAGCAAACGCCTTATATTAGATAAAGCATTTTCTTGCATCCTTTTGTAGCTTGTGCTAAGTTATTAATTGTAGTAAATTTACTTTCTAAGATCTAATTTCTTGATCAAAGCAGTATAATTTTCTTTATTATTCTTTTTAATATAATCTAACAATCTTCTTCTATGGCCTATCATTTTAAGAAATCCTACTCTTGAAGCAAAATCTTTAGGAAATTTCTTAAAGTGGTCTGAAAGATATTTAATTCTTGTTGTAAGAAGCGCTACTTGAACTTCAGGAGAACCAGTGTCCGTCGGGTGCGTCTTATACTGTTCAACCACATCTTTTTTTACAAATGCCATCTTTCTATGCTCCTTACTATTTAATTATTAACTATTTTAAAATTAGACCGTTTAAATTATACTAAATATTTTTCACCTGTCCAACAACTGCTGTACTGATTACCCTAAATATTTAGTATTTTAAACATAGTATATCTAGCAAATTCTCTAAGATTAATACTGATAGTTTAGTATCTTCCTTGTGTTCCTCAAAGAGCGGCTTATGAGCAATAAACATTTAATATTGCAAAAGGGGTCTGTCTGAAGCAAAATATATATTATATAAGTCTTTGTTGTCTTATCATTTTGCAAGTTTGCTAATTTGATTAAATATTTGTTGCGATTGCTCTAGTAACGTAGGTAAGATTCTAAAGTAGATTAAACAAAATATATCTTAGCAGTACCACCTAAAGGTAAGTTACCAGTGTATTTTTGATATACGCTCTATAGCTTCTTTGATTCTTGATACAGAAACAGTGAGAGCAAATCTAACATACCCTTCTCCACTTTTTCCCATACCATTACCAGGAGTGCAAACAATAGCTGCCTCATCTAACAATTTCTCAACAACTTGCGAAGAAGTGTACCCTTTAGGTACTTTTGCCCACACATAAAAAGATGCTTTAGGTAAACTAACTTCCCAACCTAACTTTTTCAAACCTTCAACTAAAACGTCCCTGCGCTCTTTATATATTTTCCTATTACTTTCAACACAATCTTGGCAAGAAGAAAGAGCAGTAATAGCAGCTTCTTGAATCGCTTGGAAAACTCCAGAGTCATAGTTGTCTTTTACTTTTAAGACGCCTGAAACAATTTCTTTATTACCACAAACCCAACCTATACGCCAGCCAGTCATATTGTAAGTCTTAGAAAGAGAGCCAAACTCTACTCCAACATTTTTTGCTCCAGGCAATTCTAAAAAACTTAAAGGTTTTTCATTTTCCTCATAATATATCTGGCAATATGCTGCATCTGCTGCAACAATTATATTGTTATCTTTAGCAAACTGTATAAGTTTAACATAAAATTCTTTAGGTGCTAGTGCAGCTGTAGGATTATTAGGGTAATTTACAAAAATTAATTTAGCTTTTTTGGCAATTTCTTTTGGTATAGCGTTTAAATCAGGTAAAAAATTATTTTTTTCAAGAAGAGGCATAAAGTATGGTATGCCATCTGTAAAAATTGTGCCTGTATTGTATACAGGATATCCAGGCTCTGGTATCAAGACAACATCTCCTGGATTTATAAAACCCAAATGAATGTGCCCTATACCTTCTTTAGAACCTATTAAAGCACAAACTTCATCTACATTTAAATTTACGCTAAATATTTTTTTATACCAATCACATACAGCTTGTCTGTAAGATAGCAATCCTGCACCAAAAGGATACTGATGATTTGCAGGTTTCTCAACAGACTCCTGCATAGATTTCACTATATGTTCTGGAGTTGGTAGATCAGGATCACCAACACCTAAAGAAATAATGTCTGCCCCTTTATTTATAGCTTCTTTTTTTTTCTTGTCTATTTCAATAAAAAGGTAAGGTGGCAACTTTTTTAATTTTTCACTATAATCAATTTTCATAAAATGCTTACTCCTATATATTTCATTATTTTTATTTTAAATTTAAAACATATGCCATATCATATAGACCAGGTTTTTGGTTTATAATCCATTTTGCAGCTCTTAAAGCACCTGCTGCAAACGTATCTCTGGAACTAGCTCTATGAGTTAACTCTATTCTCTCTCCAGGACCAACAAAATATACTGTATGATCACCAACTATATCTCCAGCTCTTATAGAAAAAACTCCCACTTCGTCTTTTGTTCTCAACGAGTTAGCGCCATGCCTTCCATAAACAGCAATATCTTGACCTTTTTTACACTTTACAGATGCTACAACTTCTGCAAGTTTTGCTGCTGTTCCAGAAGGAGCATCTTTCTTTTTATTATGATGAAGCTCTAATATCTCTACATCATAATCTGACATTTTTCTTGCAACCTCTTCAACAAGTTTAAATAAAATATTAACACCTATAGACATGTTTGGAGAAAGAACTATAGGTACACTTTTTGAAAATGTGTCAATCTCTTGTTTTTGCTGCTCACTAAAACCAGTGGTACCAATAATGATAGGCACTTTATACCTCTTTGCATACTCTAAATTATTCAAAGTGCTTTCAGGATTTGTAAAGTCTATTATAGTGTCAGCTTCTTGCAAAAAGTTATCTAAATCTTTAACGGAAGAAATAGCAGGATTTCCTGTACCAATTGCTTTACTGCCTTCACGTTCTAAAGCTACTATTATTCTAAAATCATCATCTTTTTTTGCAAGATTTATTATCGTTTGTCCCATTTTACCAGCACCACCACAAACAACTATTTTCATATTTAATTCCACCTTTACTTAAATTAAACCAAACGATTTTAACGTACCTATCAATTTTAATCTGTTTTCATCTTGCATAGAGCACATTGGAAGCCGCAAATCTTGTTTGCACATGCCAAGAATACTGGCCGTAGTTTTGACAGGTATAGGATTTGTTTCTATAAACATCGCTTTTGCTAAGGGAAGAAGTTTGTAATGAATTTTTTGAGCTTCTTTAATCTTTCCAACTTCATAAAATTTTATAAGAGCGCTTACCTCTTTAGGAATTATATTAG
>JAITSL010000051.1 GCA_031287855.1 Candidatus Endomicrobiellum roisinitermitis | reverse complement strand
GTTGGTGGATTATTTAGTCTATTATAATACCAAAAGACCTCATTTATCTTTAAATTTAAAAACCCCTTTACAGATTTATTGTTCAAAATACTAATATGTCGCATATGTATGTAACCAATACAATACATTGACTTTAACATACAAATATGGTATCCTACCACAGGTTTAATATACTATAAACTTTTCATTTTGGGCAGTTAGCTCAGCTGGGAGAGCATTTCCCTTACAAGGAAGAGGTCGCAGGTTCAAACCCTGCACTGCCCACCACTCAACAACATGCATAAACCAATTCTTTTAAAAAATATAAGTTTACTTTTTGACAATCAAACATATTTTGAAAATTTTTCAATCCAAATTATGCCAGGTGCCCATATAGCAATAATCGGCGCAAACGGATCTGGGAAATCTTCTTTATTAAAAATTATCAAAGGGGACTTACTACCTTCCAGAGGCACTATAGAGTCCAACAAAAACATTGTTTTTGGATACGTACCACAACTAATTTATGAGCATAACACTTTAAGTGGCGCAGAAAAATTTAACAAAGCGTTAAGCCTTGCTCTTTCTAATCAGCCAGACATTTTGCTTTTAGACGAGCCAACAAACCACCTAGACTTAAAAAACCGTGCTTCTTTAATGAAAATGCTAAACTTTTACAAGGGAACTTTAATAACAGTTTCGCATGATAAAGGACTTCTAAAAAACATACCCTCTTTTTGGCATATAAACAACAAAAAAGTAACCGCCTTTACTGGAGACTATGATAATTATACTACTTTGACATTACAAAATCATCAACATATTCAAGATGAACTTAAAACTCTTGTAAAAGAAAAAAAAGAAACTCACAAAGCGCTCATGAGGGAACAAGAACGAGCAAAAAAAAGTAAAGATAGAGGTGAAAAGTTTGTTGCACAAAAAAAGTGGCTTCCAGCTGTTGGCGACTTAAAAGCAAGTTACGCAAGAAAAGCTGCAGGGAAAAACCATGCCGACAACGCCGCAAAGAGAGAACTGCTACATAAACATCTTGCAGACTTAAAGATTGTTGAACCGCTTAAACCTTCTTTTACACTTAACTTTAAAGATACAAACTCAAAAACTATTGTCTCTATAAGTTCAGGATCTGTTGGGTATAAAGACAAACCTATCATAGAAAACATTAATTTGTTTGTTACAGGCAACGACCATTTAGCTATAGTAGGCAACAACGGAACTGGTAAAACTACACTACTAAAAGCCATTTTAAACTGCCCTGAAATAATAAAAGGCGGGATATGGGACACCCCAAACGGGAAAGATGTGGGCTATTTAGACCAGCATTATAGTTCTTTAGATAACACAAAAACTGTTCTAGAAACAATAATAGACTTATCACCTGGCAAAACATTTGCACAAATAAGATCATTTTTAAACGACTTTTTATTTAGAAAAAACGAAGAAGTAAACAAACCTGTGTCTGTTTTATCTGGCGGAGAAAGGGCAAGACTATCACTTGCAAAAATAGCTATTAAAACGCCAAAACTATTACTATTAGATGAAATATCAAACAATATTGACTTAGAAACAAAAGAGCACGTAATACAAGTGCTAAAAGAGTATCCTGGCGCTATAATAATAGTTTCTCACGACAATGCATTTTTAGAAGAAATAAACATACCTAACAGATATACAATACAAAAATAACAACTTTTAATTATTTTCAAGTAAAAAGAATTAATGCCTATGCAACTTTACATGCTCTGCCTTGACAATTTCTCAATTTATCATAAGGAATCTGACATGTTACTACCTGACTTGACTGGGTTTAAAAAAACAGGGAGTTTGCACATTAAAATATTAGATTAGGGAAGCACAAAAAGATTACTTGCATGAGCCTGCTCCTGCCAAAGATAAATGAGTTTTGTCAAAATCTTGCACTTAAAGCCAGGCATAGAAAATCCACTAATATACTTTTAAACTGATTTTTATCCTTTGCAAATGTTTTAAACTTGTAAATGATGATTAATTAAACTTTACTTTTACTGTTGACTTGTAAAGGATAAAAATATAGTATGTGTACACTATGAAACCAAAAATTCAGGGAACACTAATATAAGAACAGGGAAAGAAAAATATACTACCTACTTTCCAAATCCGTTACCTCCAAAAATGCATTATGATGCGATTGTTCCTTTGCTTGAAAAAGTCAATCAATCTATAGGAGAATTAAACAGCATAGTTAATATTACGCCAGATCCATCTATAATCAATTATATGTATGTTAGAAAAGAAGCAGTGTTGTCTTCTCAGATAGAAGGGACGCAGTCAACTATTGACGACTTATTAAAATACGAATCTGACCAAACAACTGGCTTGCCTATCAATGATGTATGGGAAGTTTCTTCCTATGTTAACGCATTGCAATATGGAATGCAAAGGTTAAAAACTCTTCCACTGTCATTAAGATTAATAAGAGAACTTCATTCAATACTTCTTAAAAATTCTAGGGGCAAAACAAAAAATCTAGGAGAGTTTAGAACATCTCAAAATTGGGTAGGAGGGACTAGGCCCGGGAATGCAAAATTTGTACCCGTGTCGCCTGAAAAATTACAAGATGTTCTTAGTTCATTTGAAAAGTTTATGCATGCTGAGGATTCTATTCCTATTTTAGTAAAAGCCTCTCTAATACACTATCAATTTGAAACGATACATCCATTTCTTGACGGTAATGGAAGAATTGGTAGACTATTAATTACATTATATCTTTATGAAAAAGATTTTCTAAAAACACCTTGCCTATATATAAGCCTATTTCTAAAGCGACACCGTTCTTTATATTATGAATATCTTAACGATGTTCGTTTTAATGGCAAGTGGGAACAATGGATTAACTTTTTTTTAGAGGGCATATATGAAACAACAAAAGATGCTCTCAATATTTTACAATTGATTCAAAAAACATTTAATGAAGATTTAGAAAAAATTATAAGTCTTAAACGCGCAAAAAATTCTGCTATTTTAATTTTTGACTGTTTTAAAAAGAAACCTTTACTAACAATTGCAAAAATTGGGATTATCAAAGCCAACTATAGGCAAAACAATAGAACACCTTATTAATTTGAATATAGTTAGACCAACTACAGACAAGGCATGGGGGCAAATTTACGCTTATCAAAAATATATTGACAAACTAAATTGTTCCAGTCAAGATTAAAAATAAATTTTAAGTAGGTGATAGAAGATTGTTTTTGGAAAACAAATTTAAAAAAAACTTGCTTATAAAAGCCAATAATCCTTATTTGAAGTTATCCCACCTATTTTTAATACCGTAAACTTCTGTATCTAAAACTTTTCTAAAGTATTTTGATACCGCAAGATTTTGATCCGCACCAGACAAAATTACTTCATTTACCACTACTTTTTCATACACCTTTTTACCTTCTAAAAAAGTTACCATGATTTTTGTTTTATCTTCAACAGTTTCAATTTTTTACGTCACCAAATACATTTAAGTCTTTTCTTAATAGCTCTGCAAGTGCAATGTTTATTGCTCATATGCCGCTCTTTCAAGGTAACTACGGTAAGATTATAAACTAGACCAAACTCAAGTACTTTTGTGTGATTTGTAAAGTTTTCAAAATCTTTAAAAGATTGGATTTTGTGGTAAAATGGCGATACTAAAGAAGTTGCACAGGTTATTAATTGTTCAAAACATTTTATTAGATTAGTAATAAATATGTTTTCTTAAACTGATAGAACACAAAATTCCTATTGCACATAAAGAAGAAAGTATTGAAGATCCTCCGTAAGAAAGTAAAGGTAATGGCATTCCAGTTACAGGCATCATGCCCATAACCATTCCTATGTTTATAACAACATAAAAAGTAAACATTGTAGCAATCCCAATAGAAACTAAAGATCCGTATCTGTCGCGAGCCTTTTTTGCTATAACTAAAGCGCGCCAAATGAAAAGAAAATAAAGCATGAGTGTGGCTTGAGACATTAGCCAACCACCTTCCTCACCTATAACAGAAAATATAAAGTCTGTATGTTGTTCAGGCAGAAATCCTAGCTGAGTTTGTGTGCCTTTTTTAAAGCCTTTGCCTAAAATTTCTCCTGATCCTATAGCTATTTTAGATTGTATTATATTGTACCCTGCTCCTTTAGGGTCTACTTTAGGGTTTAAAAAAACTACTAACCTTTTTCTTTGATAGTCTTTTAAAGATTTTTCTACAGGGACAGATGATACAGTACCTAAGAATACAGCTAAACATAAAATAACAGGATATATAACTGAAATCTCGATTTTTAATTTCCATAAAAAGCGCCAAATGCCCATAATAAAGACTAAACTTGAAAATATTATATGTATGATATTTTTGTCGTTTTTTAAAAATATGGCCAATTTAAACAGAAACGTTTCATCTTGTACGAATTTAATCTGTAAGTCTATAAATGTTTCCAAAATAGGAATCCCTACAGCTAGTCCGCCAAAAACGATCATGCAAAAAAGATAAAAAGGGTTTACACCTGCTACAAAAAGCAAAACCAAAGTAACAGGGAAATATGAGAGAGTGGAAGAAAAGTCCGGTTGCATCATTATAAGAATTAAATGGCTTATAAGTATTGCAAGCACACGAACTAAAAAAGAAACAGATTTTGACATTTTTGCTTTAGCATCTAAAAATGCAGCTAGTACCAAAATAAACATTATTTTGGCAATCTCTACAGGTTGAAAAGAAACAAAACCAAAATCAAACCAACCTTTTGTCCCTCTTTTAAAAGAGCCAAACACTAGCACAGATATTAGAAGCATTAAAGATAAAACATAAACAGTTTTATTAAAATGTTTATAGTATTGATAATTAAAACCTGCTAAAAATAAAAGGCATACTAGACCAGCGCCGCTAGCGACAAGTTGTACAAAAATATATCTAAAAGATAAACCATAAGCAAAGCTTGCAGAGTATATAGCGCAAAAACTTATCAAGACAAGTACAGCAACTGCAAAAATAAGCCAAACATCTATGCCAGAGACAAAACGTTGTAAAAAATTTTTTTCTTGAATCATTTTTAATTTTGTTTCCTATTTATTTTTGTTAATTTAATTCAATTAAATTTTATTATTAAAGATAGCTTAGCATTTTATCTATGTTCCTAGATCAATATCTGCAAAATAGTTTGGGTGATCTAGTTTAGAACCTTACCTGCGTTACTAGACTGCCTCACTCACAGGGCAATCGCAATAAACATTTAAGCAAATTAGCAAACTTGCAAAATGATAAGACAACAAAGACTTACTATGTATTTTTCTTCAAACAATGAATGAGGCTTCTCTAAAAATCTTAGTGCATACCCTTACTATACCTTTTTCTACACCGCTGCGTTAAAAAACTTGTGTTTATTACACTATAAGCCCTGCGTTTTTTGCCTTGCATTGTCAAAAAATTCACAGCAACTATATGCATTAGGGTTTTTAGACACAGACCTTTTGAAATATTAAATGCTTATTGCTCATAAGCTTGCTCTTTGAGGTAACTCCGTTAAGATACTAAACTATCTTTAGAGACAATGTTCTTCCTATATTTTGTTAATCCAAAGCTGTAGGCGCGCTAACTCCAAAATAAGTTTCATATATTTTTTTTGCTATTGGCACAGCGTTTAAACCACCACCACCACCATTTTCAACAATGACTGCCATTGCAATTTCTGGAGACTGTGAAGGAGCATACGAAATAAACCAAGCGTGATCTTTTTGATGCGAGATTTGTGCGGTACCTGTTTTGCCTGATATTTTTATGCCAGGTATTTTGCATCTTCTTGCTGTACCATTTTCAACAACTTCTAAAAGAGATTTGTGCAAAAATTCCCAAGTTTTGTTGGAAAGTTCTATTTTATTTTCGTTTACTGTTTCTTTATATTTATAAACTTCGTTGCCGTTTAAGTCTAAAATTTTATCAACTACATACGGTTTGTGGGCAACACCTTTGTTTGCAATAGCGGACATAATATTGGCCATTTGTAGAGGTGTTACACAAACTGCACCTTGTCCTATTGCAAAAACTAATGTGTCTCCTTGTAACCAAGGTATTTTAAATTTTGTTTTTTTCCATTCTGGTGTTGGAATAAACCCTTGTTTTTCGTTTGGCAAGTCTATTAGAGTTTTTTGTCCAAACAGAAATTTTCTAGTATATACCTCTAAGTTCTTTATGCCCAATCTTAAACCCAAGTTATAAAAATAAACATTGCATGAAACTGCCATAGCCGAAATTAAGTTTAATCTACCATGAGCGGTTTTGTGATAACAGACGTAGATTCTATCACCTAGCTCAAATTTACCTTTGCATTCTATAGTTTCGTAAGGGTTAATATCAAGCAAGTCCATAGCTGCAGCAAAAGTAACAACCTTAAATGTAGATCCTGGAGGGTATAAAGCTTGCAGCGCTCTATTAAAAAGTGGAAGTTTTTTATCTTTTAAATACTTGCTAATTTTTTTATTTAAGATTTTGTTTGAGTCAAACCCAGGACATGACACTAAAGCTTTTACTGCCCCGGTTTTTACGTCTAAAACAACTACCGCACCTCTACCTGTATCGCTATGTTTTAAAGCATTGTATGCACAGTGTTGAAGTTTTAAATCTATAGTAGAATATACATTATTTCCAGACTCAGGCGGGATATAGTTTGACGTTCTTACTTTGTATCCTTTAGCGTTCACTTCTATTTGCCAACCACCTTCCTCACCTTGTAGATACTCGTCATAGCATTGTTCTATACCTCCTCTACCAATATAGTCTCCTAGCTTGTAGCCCATTTCAGATAAAGATTCCATCTCATTTGCTTGTATCTGGCTAACATACCCTACTACGTGGCTAGTTTCTTTAGAAAAATGGTATAACCGTTTAGGTTCTTTTGTTATATAAACTCCTTTTAGTTTAAATTTTTTTTCTTGAATTTTAAATATGTCGTTAAGAGTTAGATTTTCTGCAAGAACTATAACTTTTCTACCATACTTAGAAAAAGCGCTACTAGAGGGTTTAATTTCTTTTTTTAAGATTGCGCTTATCTCTGCCAAAATTTGATCTGAAGGTTTTTGGTGGTCTAGATAAGGATAGTACAATAAAACGTATGAGTTTTCGCTTTCTGCAAGCACTTGGTTGTCTAAAGAATATATAATGCCTCTTTTAGCGCATTCTTTAGTGTTGTGAATCCTTTGTTGTTCTGAAATATTTTTATACCTGCTACCATTTATAACTTGCAAATAAAAAAGACGAAAAGATAAACTTGCAAATAAAAATATAAAAAACACAAGGATTGCCTTGTGTTTAACAAGAAAAGTTTCGTAGGCAAACTTGTCTTTTTTTTGCCAAACCATCTACACTCCCTTTAAAACACGACGTAAAACATAAAAAACGAAAGGGGTTATAGCTAATGTAGCTAAAATTTTTGATATGTTTTTAAGCGCATTGATATTTGAACTGCACAACACGTTGTTTTGCATTATAATACAGCTAACTAAATAAATTCCTAGGTTGTAAACTAAACTTGCAACAAGCACAATAGCACACTGACAGAAAATATTGTCAGCGTCAAACTTTTTATCTAATTTCCCAGAAAAATAGCCTAACATTGTAAACAGTATTGCCCTTGTTGTAAAAATGTCTGTAGAAAAAACGTCCCAAGTAAAGCCAAACAAAAAACCTATAAGCTGTGCATCAAAAGAACCTTTCATAAGGCCTATACAAACAATTAACACTAAAATAAAGTTTGGTGAAATTCCAAAAACGTTTAAGTATTGATTAAGGGAAAACTGCAGCAAACAAAAAACTATATAAATAAAAAAATAAAGTGCTGGTTTTTTCATTCTTTTTGTTCCATAGGCACTAAAATAATTACTATATTTGAAGAGCCCATATCAAAATAAACCTCCGCAGTGGCAGCTTGAAAATCTACATATGGTTCTTGTACAATATTTTTAATAACACCTACAGAAATCCCTTCATTAAAGAAAGAACTTAAGTTGCTAACCACAAGCTCATCACCGGGTTTAATATCTACGCTTAGTGGTATATAGGTTACTTTAACTAAATTCGAGTTAAAGCCTTCGACCAAACAATTTACACCTTTGTTTTTAATTTCTGCTGGCAAAACAGATTCCGAGTTGGTTATTAGAGAAACCTTGGATGATTTTTTGTAAGTTTCAACTATAGTGCCTATTGCACACAAACTGTTTTTTGTTTTATTAAAAACAACAGCAGGCAGTCCATTATAAAGACCGTCTTCTAAACCCTTGTCTATTATCAAACTCTGATACCACAAGCTAGGTTCTCTAACTGTAATTTTAGTATAGATAGATTTTGTGTTGTTAATTTTGTCTAACTTGAGAAGTTTTAACAAGTCCTCGTATTCACGTGTTATTGACTTGTAATTACGAAGTTGGTCTGCTAATTCTTGATTTTTTTGTTTATAAGATATATTTTCTTGATGCAGACAGATTAAAGATTTAATATTATCAGCAAAGTTGCCAGAAAATTTAAAAATGTTGCTTGCTACACTTAGGCTGGGATAGGTCATATAATAAACAAAATATTTTATACAGTGTACAATAGCAAAAAACTTGCCAAACATAAACAAAAAACATATCAGCAATAAAATCACAAAAACAATATTTTCATATTTTGATTTTTGATATAAATTCATTTCATCTTAAAAAACCAAAAAATTTGTTTTATATATTTTTCTTCTTAGATTTTTTATGTTGCCAAGCTCTTCTAAATATGCACCTGTTCCTCTTGCTACACAAGTAAGAGGGTCATCTGCACGATTTACAGGAAGTTGTGTCTCTTGAGATAATAGTTCAGGAAATCCTTTTACCAAAGAGCCTCCACCACTTAATATTATACCTCTGTCTACAAGATCTGCAGAAAGTTCTGCAGGTGTTTCCTCTAAAACATTTTTTACTATCTCTACTATTTTCCTTATAGGATCTTCTAATGCTATTCTAACTTCTTCTGAAGACATTGTTACAGTTTTAGGAAGGCCTGTAAGCAAGTCTCTCCCTTTTACATCCATCACCAATTCTTGCTCTAAAGGAAAAACTGAACCTATTTGCATTTTTACTGACTCAGCAGTATTTTCCCCAATTGCGAGGTTATATTTGCGTCTAAAATATTGAATGATTGCTTCGTCCATCTTGTCACCAGCAACTTCTAAAGATTTTGCTACTACCATGTCACCTAAAGAAATGACGGCAACTTCTGTTGTCCCACCACCAATATCTACTATCATACTCCCTTCAGGGTCTTGGATAGGAATTCCAGATCCAATTGCTGCAGCCATAGGTTCGTCTATAAGGTATACTTCTCTTGCACCGGCTTGCTCTGCAGATTCTCTTACTGCTCTTCGTTCAACTTCTGTTATTCCGGAAGGTACGCCTATAACTACTCTTGGATGAAGCAATGCTCTTTTGTTGTGCACTTTCTTTATAAAATATCTAATCATTTTTTCTGTAGCTTCAAAATCTGCTATAACGCCATTCCTAAGAGGCCTTACAGCAATAATATTTGCAGGAGTTTTGCCTAACATTTTTTTTGCATCAATGCCAATAGCTAAAACTCGTTTCGTTTCTTTGTCCATAGCAACTACTGAAGGTTCTCTTAAAACAATATTTTTGCCTTTAATGTACACTAAAACCGAAGCTGTGCCAAGGTCAATACCCATATCGTATGAAAACAAACTAAAAATATAATTAAACATTTACAGTTTTTCTCCGTATTTAAAATTAGTAAATAGCAAAGTTAAAATGCACAATTAAACTAATACACCATAAAACTTTATAGGATTATTTTGCCTTAACTACCTTATCAACACTCTAAGCTCTTTAATATTTAAATAAATATAAATCTAATAGACTATAGCAAGAATTTGTTAAACAATTAATTTCACTATAGCTATTTCTGCGCTATCACCAGGCCTTGCTCCAACTTTTAAAATTTGTGTGTATCCGCCATGTCTTTCTTTGTACCTTGGGACCAAAACATCAAAAACTTTTTTTGCAACATCTTTGCTATGTATTTCACTATTTATTGCTCTTATAGCACTTAAATCTGCTTTTTTTGCTTTTGTTACAAGTTTCTCAGCGTAACTTACAAGCTCTTTCGCTTTTGGAAGCGTAGTAGTTATTTTCTCATGAAGAAACAATTGAGCAGTTAAATTGCGAAGTAACGCTTTTTTATGCGAGCTTGTTACCCCTAGCTTACTACCATTATAAGTTTTTATCATTTCTTTGCTCCGTTCTCAATTTCCATTCCAAAAGTTAAGTTTAACTTTTCAAGCTTGCCTTTTATCTCTTCAAACGAACGTTTCCCAAAGTTCTCAAGCTGTAATACTTCTTCTTCTTTCATCTTTACAAGATCGCCAATAGTTTCTATACTAGCATTTTTTAAACTGTTTGAAGATCTTGTCGAAAGGCCCATACTGCTTACATGTTGCCCAAAAACGCCTTCTTTGCCTACATTTTGTTTAGTAGAAGAATTGTCTACAACAATCTCTTCATCTTCTACTGGGTCACCAGTAAACGTTACCAAACTATTTCTAAATATTTTTGCAGACTTTATTAAAGCATCTTTAGGGGCAATAGACCCATCTGTCCAAATTTCTATAACAAGCCTATCGTAATTTAAAGTTTGTTCTACACGCGTGTTTTCGACTTCATAATTGACTTTCGTTACAGGCGAAAACAAAGAATCCAAAAGAATTGTGCCTACAGAATCTTTAGAAGATTTTAACTCTTCAGCAAGTACGTACCCTTTTCCCATATTTACTTCCATTTCCATTTCAAGGACTGTACCATTATCTATATGTGCAATTTCTTGTTCCGGGTTCATTATTTCAACATTAGGGTTCATTTCAATATCTTTTGCAGTTACTTTCCCTGGATTTTTTGCTTTAAGATAGAGTCTTTCAGGCCAATCTGAATTAAGTTTAACTCTAACTTTTTTTAAATTTAAAACTATTTGGGCAACGTCTTCCTTAACCCCTTTAATAACGGCAAACTCGTGTAAAGCCCCTGTAACTTTTACAGAAGTTATAGCAGCACCATTTAAGCCAGAAAGAAGCACTCTTCTTAGCGAATTTCCAATTGTATGACCATCCCCACGTTCAAAAGGGCCTGCTGTAAAACAGCCATAGAACGGGGTGGAAGTTTTTTCATCTAAAACAAGTCTACGTAATTTTTCTAAATCCGGTGCTTTCATTATTTTATAACCTCACTAAAACAACTTTATAGTTGTTAGTTTATTTTGAATAGTATTCAACAATAAGCTGACTGTTGATAGTGTGGGACGCTTCTCCTGCAAGCAGCTCACTTACAACTGTTCCTGCTATTTTGTTTTTGTCAAAATTTAGCCAAGCAGGAATATTGGACGCTGTTTTTTCAAGCAAGTTCTTTATAACAGCATTGGTTTTGTATTTTTCAGGTACTGTTATAACGTCGCCAACTTTCACTTGATAACGAGATACGTCTATTTTTTTGTCGTTTACTAAAATATTTCCATGATTGACAATTTGTCTTGCCATTTTCTTAGAAGATGCAAACCCTAACCTAAAAACTACATTGTCTAACCTCATTTCTAAAAGTTTAAGAAGATTGTCGCCTGTAGACCCTTTCATTTTTTCTGCAACTTCATAATAATGAACAAACTGTTCTTCTGTTAAATCATAAACTCTTCTTGCTTTTTGTTTTTCGCGCAAATGTTTGGCGTAGTCAGATATTTTACCTTTGATAGCTCCGTGCTGACCAGGACCATTCTTTCCTCTTTTTCTGTCAAGAGTACACTTAGAAGAACATCTTTCCCCTTTTAGGAAAAGCTTTTCTCTTTCACGACGACACAATTTACACACTGATCCTAAATAACGTGACATCTATTAAAACCCTCCAAGGTTTATTTACAAAATCTTTTTATATAAACATATTTAACAGCAGCCGTTGTGCCAAATATTGTTTTAATTATGCTCTTCTTGGTTTTGGCGGACGACAACCGTCATGAGGAACCGGAGTAACGTCCTTTATAGCTGTTATGCCAAGACCTGCACTTTGCAAGCCTCTTATGGCAGTTTCTCTTCCCGGCCCTGGGCCGTTAACAAAAACTGCTACTTGCTTTACGCCCATATCTAAAGCTTTTTTACCTACAGAAGAAGCTGCAAGTTGTGCCGCAAAAGGAGTACCCTTTTTTGTCCCTTTAAAACCAGAAACACCTGCTGAAGACCAAACTAGAGTGTTTCCTCTTTCGTCTGTTATATTAACAATAGTGTTGTTAAATGTTGACAATATATATGCTCTTGCCGCTGAGCCGGTAAATTTCTTTTTCTTAGAAGTCCCGGGCTTTTTTTCTTCTACCATACTTCCTCCGGATTTTATTTACGTTTATAATCTTTATTTTGACCTTGAGCTTTTCCTGCACCTACAGTTTTTCTCTTACCACGTCTTGTACGTGCGTTTGTTTTGGTTCTTTGCCCTCTTACAGGAAGATTTCTTCTGTGCCTAGACCCTCTATAACTAGCTATTTCTATAAGTCTTTTTATGTTTGTTTGAATTTCTCTTCTAAGATCGCCTTCTACTTTTAAGTTTTTAGTTATAAGACTATTTATTCTATTAACTTCTTCTTCTGTTAAGTCTTTAACTCTTTTAGCAGGAACTAAAGAAAGTTGTGCGATAATTTCGTTTGATATTGCAGGTCCTATACCATAAATATATCTTAATGCTATATCAAGCCTTTTATTTTTTGGTAAATCTACTCCAGCTACACGAGCCATTTATTATCCTCCGGATTTTGTGTCTCTATTTTTGTATATTCAAAAAAACAGTTATGTTTTTCCAACAGATAAATTTAATAAAATATTTATCCTTGTCTTTGCTTATGTCTAGGATCTTGGCATACTACTCGTACTACACCTTTACGTTTTACTACTTTGCATTTTTGACAAATAGGTTTCACTGATGCTCTAACTTTCATTTTGATACTCCGTATATTTCTATATACTTTAATTCAACAAAGCTTGTATAGTATACCACAAAAATAACAACTTTCAAATCTTGTTTTTGAACAAAACTAAACAAGATTCTAAACTGAAAAAATAAAACAATATACTATTTTTCTCTATATACTATTCTCCCTCTTGACAAATCGTAAGGGGAAAGTTCTACTTTAATTTTGTCTCCGGGAAGGATTTTTATGTAATGCATTCTCATCTTGCCACAAATATGCGCCAAAATAATGGACCCTCCCTCTAAAAGTTCCACTCTAAAAACTGCATTTGGCAAAGCTTCCAGTATTCTACCTTCAACAACAATTTTTTCTTCTTTAGTCATTTTATACCTTTGTTAAAATTTCATAACCATGTTCTCTTATAGCAACTGTATGCTCAAAATGAGCGCTTAAACTGCCGTCTTTTGTAACAACGGTCCAACCGTCATCTAACATAACAACTTCATAACTTCCTACATTTACCATAGGCTCTATTGCTAAAACCATTCCACTTAGAAGTTTTATGCCTGTATTTGCTTTTCCGTAATTTGGTATTTGCGGATCTTCGTGTAAAGATCTGCCAATACCATGCCCAACAAAGTCTCTTACAACAGAGAAATTTTCATTTTCTACTGTTTCTTGCACAGCACAAGAAATGTCGCCAAGATGATTGTTTGGCAATGCTTGTGCAATGCCTTTTTCTAAAGACATTTCTGTAACTTTAAGAAGTTTAGATGCGGTGTCAGAAATATTACCGACTACGTATGTTTTTGCTGCATCACTGTAATAACCTTCATAAAGAACACCTATATCCACAGAAACAATGTCGCCATCTTTAAGCACACGAGAAATATTCGGAATCCCATGCACAACTTCGTTGTTTATAGACACACACGCTGAAGCTGGAAAAGGATAACTTATCCCTTTTGCCCCTAAAAAAGCCGGCACCATTTTTGATGACCTTATATACTTTTCTACAAATATGTCTATATCTTTAGTCGTTATGTTAGGTTTTATTATTTCAGAAAGTTTATCTAAAATTTCACCTACAACCTTACCGGCAATTTTCATTTTTTCAATTTCTCTTGCCGTTTTCAACTCAATATTGAGGTTTTTAAAAAACACTTGAAACTCCATAAAACAAGCTAAACTATACTCAACTTTTAATATAACGTATCTTTAAGAATTTTTATTTAGTGTTTTCGCTTATTTGATTAAAAACTTCAAACTCTGATTTTAAACCGTCTATTTTAACAAGGACACCCTTTTTTCTATAATATTCAACTAAAGGCTTTGTTTGGGTTTCATAAATATTAAGTCTCTTTTTTACAACTTCTTCTTTATCGTCATCTCTTTGAATAAGTTCTTTTTTGCAAAAGTCACACTTATTGTCCTCTTTTGGAGGAATGAAAGACACGTTGTAACTTGCTCCACAAGAGCAAACTCTTCTGCCTAATGTTCTTTTAATTACTTCCTTATACTCTAAATCTATAAAAAATACTGCATCTATCTTAATGTTTTGTGCCTCAAGTATTACATCTAAAGTTCGTGCTTGTACTAGTGTTCTTGGAAAACCATCTAAAAGAAACCCTTTTTTTACGTCCTCTTGCAAAAGACGATTCTTGACCATATTTACAACTATTTCATCTGAGATAAGCTTACCAGAAGCAACAAGTTTACTTGTAACTTCATCTGACTTTGTGGCTTCTCTACACATATCCCCTGTAGATAAATGAACTATGCCAAACTTATCTACAATTTTTTCTGCTTGTGTACCTTTACCTGCACCAGGGGGACCTAAAAGTATATAATTCATTTTAACCTTTATTTTTTAATTATCATGATTGCAGAACTAAAATTTTACAGGCACAGTATTTTAAATTTAGTCAACGACTGCTTTAACAAAGTGTACTCTTTAAAGGTACATGAGTTAAAGCATAAGGAAGTGTATAAACTCAAAAGACAAGCCTGATTATCTTATGTTGAACCAACGGCCCTTTATCCGCCCCTCTTTCATAAACCCATCATAATGTCTCATGATTAAATGAGACTCTATCTGTCCAACAGTGTCAAGAGCAACACCTACGACAATAAGTAAAGATGTTCCTCCAAAGAAAAATGGCGCACTCATTGCAGAACGCAAGTAGTCAGGAAGAACTGCAATGCCGGCAACAAACAATGCGCCGCCAAGAGTAATTCGTTCTAAAACTTTTTGTATGTAAGTGGCTGTTGGTTCGCCTGGCCTTACACCTGGCACAAATCCACCTGACTTTTTCATATTTTCTGCCAAATCTTTAGGGTTAAAAGATATAGAATTATAAAAATAACAGAAAAATATAACCAAAAATGCATAAACCCCACTATATATTACAGAACCGCCATTAAACCATTCCATAATTTTTTTAGCTATAGGATAGCCTAAAAATGTCCATTCTGGTGCAAATTGAGCTATAGTAAGTGGAGCAGACAATATAGACATTGAGAATATAACAGCTATAACGCCTGACTGATCAACTTTTATAGGCAAAAAGGCAGTTTGTCCATCGTATGTTTTTCTTCCAACCATCTTTTTTGCATAATGAACAGGAATTCTTCTCTGAGCTGTCTCTACCCACACTACAGCAATTAAAACTGCAATTACTATAGCTGTTAAAGTTAAAGCAAAAAGTATTGAAAGTTCTTCCATTTGAACAAGTTTTACAATGCTCATAACAGCATGGGGAAGTCTTTCTACAATGCCTGAAAATATTATAATAGAAATCCCATTACCTATACCTCTGTCTGTAACTTGTTCTCCAAGCCACATAATTAGCACTGTGCCTGTAACAAGTGTAGTCCCTGTTAAAGCAATCCAAGGCCATGAAGGATCAACAACTATAGGAAGCCCTGAAGGGGTAGGCAATTTTGTTATCGCCATAGTTAAGCCAAAAGACTGTATGGTCCCTAATATAAGTGTCCCATATCTTGTAATCTGTGTAAGCTTTTTTCTTCCTTGTTCTCCTTCTTTGGAGAGTCTGTCTAAATAAGGTATTATATGAGCACCTTGTAGCAAGCTCATTATAATAGAAGCGTTAATGTATGGCATAATCCCCATAGAAAAAACCGACATTCTATTTAAAGCACCACCAGAAAACATATCTAAAAATCCAAGTAACCCATTACCTTGTGTAGCAAATAAAGATTTCACTGCTTGGCTATTTATGCCAGGAATAGGCACAGTTGCGCCAATTCTGTATGCAACAATTATAAGCAATGTAAAAATTACTCTTTTCCTAAGTTCTGGCACTCTAAAAATATCATAAAAACTTTTCAACATATTTCTTCCCTGTTGTTGGGTTTTATTAAAGCCATTTAAAATCTGTTATCAACATAACCAAAAGGGGGTTTTTAAATTAAAATCAAATAAACGCACAGAAAACAACAGGCGTTCGTTTATATTATTTACTAACGATCATAACTTTAACAGTTAAAACGTCTAATTTATAATTTCAGCTTTGCCGCCTGCAGATTTAATTTTTTCTATTGCAGATTTAGAAAAAGCTGTAACTTTAATTATTAAAGATTTTTTAAGCTCCCCAACACCTAAAATTTTTATCAACTTTGCTTTTTTTACCATGCCAGCTTGTTTTAAAATCGTAGGGGTGACCTCTAGGCCAGATTCAAACTTATTTAAACTTTCAACATTTACAATTTCGTATTCTTTACGGAACTGATTATTAAAACCTCTTTTAGGAATTCTCCTAATTAAAGGCATCTGTCCACCTTCAAATCCTATCTTTTTTGCCCCATCACCAGAACGAGCTTTCTGCCCTTTAGAGCCACGGGTAGATGTACGGCCATGGCCAGATCCTACTCCACGCCCCACTATTTTCTTTCTATGTTTTGAGCCTTTTTGAGGCTTTAAATTATGTAAGCCTATCATATCTCTACCGTCACTTTTGCTCTAATTTTAGCAACTTCCTCTTTTGAGCGAAGTTCTTTAAGAGCCTCTATCGTTGCATAAACTACATTAAAAGGATTTGAAGAGCGCATTGATTTTGTAAGGATATCTTTAATTCCTACAGCTTCAAGAACTGCTCTTACAGCACCTCCTGCAATAACGCCTGTACCAGGAGCAGCTGGCTTTAACAAAACCTTTCCAGACCCTGAAATCCCTATTATTTCATGAGGTATGGTACTGCCTTTAAGTTGCACAGAAACCATATGCTTTGCTGCCCGAGTACTGCCTTTGTGTATTGCAGCTTGAACCTCGTTTGCTTTGCCAAGACCACAGCCAACCTTACCAGACTCGTCTCCTACAACTACCAAAGCGTTAAAAGAAAACCTTTTACCACCTTTAACAACTTTTGCAACTCTGTTGACGACTACAACTGTTTCTTTTAAACTACTATCATTTTGTCGTTTACCTATTTGTTCAACCAACTTGTCCTCCTAAGACATACGCTACCATCTTAATATACCATTTAAAAATTGTGTTAGAATTCTAAACCATTTTCTCTAGCAGCGTCTGCAAGAGCTTTTACTTTACCTGTATACTCGTAACCTCTACGATCAAAAACAACTTTTTTTATACCTTTTTGAGCTGCCTTTTTTGCAATCAAATCCCCAACAGACTTAGCAGCTAGAACGGTATCTGTAACTCTCAATTTCCCTTTAAGTTCCGAAGATAATGTTGACGCAGAGACAAGAGTAACACCTTTGCTATCGTCTATAACCTGGGCATAAATATGCTTATGTCCACGATAAACGCTTAAACGAGGTTTTTCTTGAGTTCCTTCTATTTTACTTCTTACCCTTTTTACACGATAATCAAATCTTTTATTTGAACCTTTCATCTAATATCCTCTATTTTTTGCCTGTTCTTACTCTGTTAAGTATTAGACAAAACAAATCTTCTATTTTTAGAAAACTAGCTACAAAAATTTATTTTTTACCACCTGCTGCAGCTTTACCAGCCTTCTTAATAATTTTTTCACCTAAATATCTTATACCAAAACCTTTATATGGCTCTGGCGGTTTTACAGCTCTAATTTTAGCTGCAAAAGCGCCTACTTCATATTTGTCTATACCTGTTACAGTTATTAAAGTGCTTTTGTCAGGAGTAAGAACAGCTGTAACTTTAACTGTGGAAGGTATTTCAAGGTTTACCAAATGCGAAAAACCGACAGCTAAAACTAGCTTTTTCCCGCCTTCTATATTTATTTTAAACCCAAGGCCTATCGCTTCCAATTCTTTTTTGAATCCTTTTGTAACACCTTCGACCATATTTACAATAAGACCTCTTGTAAGACCATGAAACATATTATGTTCTCTAGAGCTGCCAAGCGCTTCAACAAGTATACTCTCTTTCTCAACTTTTACATTTATTTTATTGTCAATTACTCGCGAAAGTTTCCCGCTGGGGCCTGTTATTTCCAACACACCATTTTTAAACTCTGCTTTCACCTTTTCCGGAATATGAACCGGTCTTTTGCCTAAACGACTCATTGTTTGACCCTCAATATAAATTTTTTACAAAATAATAAATTTGTAATTTCATGAACTAAACTATACCTGAGACCAAGTAAGTCCTCACTTTGAACCAGCTTCTTGCAAAGACAAAGATCTTTACCAAACTAAACCCAACACTTCCCCTCCAACTTTTTCTTCCCTTGCATTTGCGTCTGTCATTAAACCTTTAGAGGTAGAAACTATAGCAATGCCTAGCCCACCAACAGGTCTTGGCATATCTTCATACCTTCTGTAGATCCTTAAACTGGATTTAGAAATCCTTTTTATCCCTTTAAGAACCTGTTTGCCAGTTAGAGTGTACTTAAGATAAACTCTTAAAATACCCTGCTTATTGTCTTCAATATTCTTATAATTTGTAATATAGCCTTCATCTTTTAAAATTTTAGCTATTCCCATTTTCATCTTTGAAAACGGGATATCTACTTTTTCGTGCAATTTTGCATTCGCGTTACGAATACGTGCAAACATATCTGAAATTGGATCTGTAACCATTAAACCGACCTCTTTTTAAATTATTACCAACTTGATTTTGTAAGACCTGGGATTTCACCCCTGTGCGCTAATTTGCGCAAACATATCCTGCAAAGTCCAAAATCTCTGTAAAAGCCACGTGGCCTTCCACAGAGGCGACATCTGTTTCTGTGCCGTGTTGCAAATTTTTGAGGCTTACGCATCTTTGCTTCTGCTGAAGTTGTTGCCATAGAAAAATATCCTTTGCTCTATTTGCGTTTCTACTTATTGTCTCTTTTTTTAAACGGCATACCAAGCGCCTCTAACAAGACTTTTGCCTGCTCATCTTTTTTGGTTGTTGTTACTATTGTGATGTTCATACCTCTAGCTTTGTCTGACTTTTCAACACTAATTTCTGGGAATATATACTGTTCTGAAAGGCCCAGATTTAAGTTCCCTTGACTGTCAAAACCGTTAGGCTCTATGCCTCTAAAGTCTCTTATACGAGGTATAGCTACATTTATTAGCCTGTCCAAAAATTCATACATCATTGCACTTCTTAACGTTACTTTAATACCTATTGGCATTCCTTGGCGTAATTTAAAGTTAGATATAGATTGTTTTGCCATGCACATTAACGGCTTTTGGCCTGTAATAGCTGCAAGTTCTACAGATGCAATATCTAAAACTTTAATATTATCTTTTGCTTCACTCAACCCTATATTAACAACAATTTTGCTAAGTCTAGGGATTTGATGTGTATTTTTTAAATTAAACTGTTTTTTTAATTCGTTTACAACATTCTTTTGATAAATTTTTTTCAAACGAGGTTGATTCATTTTATTCTTTCCTTATTATTGCCTTTATTCTCCCATTATGCTATCATTTCTCCACATTTACGGCATAACCTTACTTTTTTACCATCGGAAAGCTTATCAAATTTAGGCCTTAAAGCTTGCTCACACTTTGGACATATAAGCATAACCTTACTTATAGCAATAGGAGCTTCTTTTTCACGAATTCCACCTGCATCTCTTTGAGTAGGCTTTGTATGCCTTTTTACAAAATTTATTTTTGAAACAATAATTTTACCCTTATCCGGAAAAACGTCAAGAACTTCACCTTTTTTACCTTTGTCTTTCCCGGACAATACTACAACTTTGTCTTTCTTCTTAATGTTAAGCATTTTTATATCCTGTTTGTTTTTTGCTTAAAAACTATCTCTTTGACTTATCCCTAAATGTAGCTAGAGGTTATATTACTTCTGGAGCTAAAGATATTATCTTAAGATAATTGTTCTCTCTTAACTCTCTTGCTACTGGGCCAAAAATACGTGTACCTTTTGGCTCGCCTTCATCATTAATTATTACAGCAGCATTGTCGTCAAACTTGATATACGTGCCGTCAGCACGACGTACTTCTTTTACTGTACGAATAACAACAGCTTTAACAACTTCACCTTTTTTTATATTTCCGTTCGGCAAAGCGTCTTGTACTGAAGCGTGAATTATGTCTCCAATACTTGCATAACGACGTTTTAAACCTTTTGTAACTCTAAAACAACGAATTTTTTTTGCGCCTGAATTATCTGCTACGGTTAATATAGTTCTTTCTTGAATCATTCTGTTATCCTTCGGTAAACTTAATTTTTAAATTTCTGCTGCTTTTTT
Source organism: Candidatus Endomicrobiellum roisinitermitis (assembly GCA_031287855.1). GTDB lineage: Bacteria > Elusimicrobiota > Endomicrobiia > Endomicrobiales > Endomicrobiaceae > Endomicrobiellum > Endomicrobiellum roisinitermitis. The sequence continues at coordinate 5,639 of JAITSL010000051.1, read as the reverse complement.
TATAACTTCCATCAACACCCATCTTTTTGTTTTTGACATTGGTCTTGATTCCATTATTGTAACCGTGTCGCCAAGATGAGATAGGTTCTTCTCATCATGCACAGCAAACTTAACTTTCCTGCAAAGCACACGGTCATATAAGGAGTGGCGATACGTTCTTTCTATAGAAACCAGTCTTGTCTTATCGCTTTTATCACTTACAACTATACCTGTACGACATTTGCGTTTATTGCGTTTCTGTGACATTATTCCTTCCTATTTAGTGTTTAGACTCTTTTCTTTTTTGATTAACCAAAGTTTTAATTCTTGCAACATCTCTTCTCATTCCTCTAATTTCTAGAGGGTTCTTTACAGGCGCTGTTTGATGACGAAATTTTAATCTAAAAAGTTTATCCTGTAATTGGCTAAGCTTTACAGAAAGTTCAGCCTCTGTCATATTTTTTGTTTCGTTCCAATTTTTACTTTTCATCATACCTCAAATATCAGCTCTAACTAAAATTTTTGTATGTATAGGAAGTTTATTTGACGCAAGCTTTAAAGCTTTACGTGCTTGAGCTTCCGGAAGACCTTCCATTTCAAACATTACCTTACCAGGTTTTACAACTGCAACCCAAAATTGTGGATCGCCCTTACCTTTTCCCATTCTCGTTTCAGCAGGCTTCTTAGTGATTGGTTTATCAGGGAATATTCTGATCCAAACTTTTCCACCTTTCTTTGTAAATCTCGTAAGTGTTTCACGAGCAGCTTCTATCTGATTACTATTTATCCATACAGGTTCAAGAGCTTGAAGACCATATTTACCAAAAGCCAAATGAGTGCCTCCTTTAGCTTTGCCCTTCATTCTTCCTCTATGTGTTTTTCTATATTTAACTCTTTTCGGCATCAGCATAATCAATGTCCTTTAGTCTATAATTATTTAGGCTCTTTTTTGTTTTTAGCAGCTTTCATTTATAAAGAAGGCACTTCAACAAGCTTGGCTTCTTCAATCAAGTCTTTGGTAGTCTTTTTAAAAAGTTCTTTCTTGAATATCCAAACTTTTACACCAATTTGTCCCATTGTCGTATGACTTTCAGCAAAACCATAGTCGATATCAGCTCTAAAAGTCTGCAAGGGAATTCTGCCTTCTTTTAGCCATTCAGTCCTTGCAATTTCTGCGCCGCCAAGCCTGCCAGAAACCATAACTTTTATGCCACAAGCACCTGCGGCCATAGCTCTTTCTATAGTCTTTTTCATTGCTCTTCTAAAAGAAATTTGTTTTTCTAACTGAAAAGCAATACCTTCAGCAGCAAGTTGAGCGTCTAATTCAGGTTTTTTTATTTCCATAACGTTTACAAAACTTTTCTTTGACGTCATAGATTCAATATCTTTCCTTAAATTTTCTATGCCTTGGCCACCCTTGCCAATAACAAGGCCCGGGCGAGATGTATAGATGTTAACACGTAGGTACTTCCCTGGCCTTTCAATAACAATTTTAGACACAGATTTGAGTTGATTTTTTAAATAAACTCTTAAACGACAATCTTCTTCTATAAAATCAGGCATCTCTTTTAAACTAAACCACTTAGATTCCCAATCTCTAATATATCCTAATCTTACACTTTTGGGATGTGCTTTATGACCCATTTTTATACCTTTCCTAATTTTTTTATCTTACTTTACTTGCGTTTCTTTACTTCCCTTTGCACTTTTGACAATCTTTTTCTTTCTTTTACCTGTAACATCAACATCTGTAACTAGTATAGTAAGATGAGATGTTCTTTTTTTTATAGGCAGGCCTCGCCCTTGAGGGCCTGGTCTAATTCTCTTTAAAATAGGACCGTTACCTACCCAAGCTTCTTTTACTTTAAGATTTGAATAATCTTTAAGTTTACCCGAATTAGCTATTGCGCTTTTTAAAACTTTAGACACAAGCGTTGCAGCAGATTTAGGGAGAAAAGAAAGAACTTCAAACGCTTTCTCTACCTTTTTATTTCTTATAAGCGTTAGCACTTGATTAACTTTTCTTGGAGTATATCTAACGAATTTCGCTGCTGCCTTTGCTTGCATCTTTAGTATCCTTTTTTTCTTGTTCAACAAGTACTTAACTTGTAAATGTTGGATATTTCTTGTTGTTAAACGCGAAAACACATATCATTATGTAAGCGACGTTTCTTGTTTTGTCATACCACCATGCCCTTTAAAAACTCTGGTTGGGGCAAACTCTCCTAACTTATGACCTACCATTTGTTCGGAAATAAATATAGGAAGAAACTTTTTTCCATTATGTATTGCTATTGTGTGTCCTACAAATTCCGGAGTTATAGTACAAGATCTTGCCCAAGTTTTTATAACTTTTTTATTTCCTTCTTCGTTAAGCTTTTGCATTTTTTTTAAAAGTTTTTCATCTACGTAAGGACCTTTTTTTGTTGAACGACTCATCTATTATTTCCTCCGATTACTTCTTAGCTTTATTACGATGGCTTACTATTACCCAGTCCCAAACCTTTCTAGGTCTTGTTTTAAAACCTTTAGCAGGCTGGTTCCAAGGACTTCTAGGTTGATTGTTACCTTTAGATCTGCCTCTACCGCCTCCATGAGGATGGTCAACAGAGTTCATTGCAGTCCCGCGCACATGAGGCTTTTTGCCCATATGACGGTTTCTTCCTGCAGAGCCTATTGTAATATTTTCGTGGTCCAAATTGCCTACCTGCCCAACAGTAGCATAACAGTTTACTCGGATAAGCCTTATCTCGCCAGAAGGCATCCTTATGTGAGCATACTCGCCTTCTTTTGCTAAAAGCTGTGCAGCTGCACCGGCTGAACGCACAAGCTGTGCGCCTTTGCCTACTGCAAGTTCCAAGTTATGTATAAAAGTACCTACAGGAATATTTGTAAGGGGAAGAGCATTCCCTGGTTTTATCTCGGCATCCGGTCCGGAAACCAAGGTGTCTCCAACTTTTACACCTACAGGCTGTATTATATACCTTTTTTCTCCGTCCTGATATTGCAGAAGCGCTATTCTACTTGAACGGTTAGGATCGTATTCAATTGCAACGACTTTGGCTGGAATATTAAACTTATCTCTTTTAAAATCTATAATCCTATAAAATCTTTTGTGTCCACCACCTCTAAAGCGTACCATTATTTGCCCAGTGTTGTTGCGACCACCTTTTTTCTTTATACTTCTTGTTAACGGTTTTTCTGGTTTTGTTTTTGTAATATCTGAAAAATCTGATACAGACATTTGTCTTCTAGATTGTGTATACGGTTTAGCTATTTTTATTGGCATTATGTTTTCCTGTTATCGGGCTAGCATAAAATAATTTTATTTCCCCATATTTACTTCTTTACTAAAGCAAATTTATTTACTTTTACTAAAACTAGGTTTGCCAAACTAGACTTCTTCGACCATTTGAATTTCTTGACCTTCACTAAGTTTTACTATTGCTTTTTTCCAATCGCTTTTATAGCCAGAGTGAGCGCCTATTCTTTTACTTTTACCTGCACAGTTTGCAGTATGCACACTTTCCACTCTAACGTTAAACAAGGATTCTACAGCCTGCTTTATTTGAAACTTGTTTGCATCTTTGTCTACAACAAAAGTGTACTTATTATTTTTTTCTTTTAAAATTGAAGCTTTTTCAGTCACTATCGGCTTTTTAATAATATCTCTAATATCCATTTTTATTCCTAAATAACAAAAAAAGCATCCACCCTATGCAGACTGCCTTTCTTTTATTAAATCAATAGCTTCAGGCGTAAGAAGCACTTTATCTGCCCAAAGAATTTGATATGCGTTAACATTTTTAATGTTTTCAACTACAACATTTTTTATATTTTTTGCTGCAACTTTAAAACCTGCGTCATTAGCAATTGCAAAAACTATTTTTTTGCCTTCAACTTTAAGATTTTTTAAAATCTCGGCTACTTTTTTTGTTTTAATTTCTTCTAATTTTACAGAATCTACAACCATTACATTCCCGTTGTGAAGCTGAGCAGAAAATGCCATACTTAAAGAAGTTTTCTTTTTTTGTTTTGACATTTTTGTATAATAATCCCTAGGTTGTGGCCCAAAAATTATGCCTCCTTTTCTCCACAAAGGAGAATTCCTCTGTCCTGCACGGGCGTTTCCTGTACCTTTTTGTTTCCAAGGTTTTGCCCCAGAAAAAGACACTTCCCCTCTTGTTTTTGTTTTGTGCGTACCTGACCTTTGATTATTCAAGTATGCTGTGGTAATCTCATGCAACAGCACACTAGAAACCTCTGTACCAAAAAAAGAAGGAAGCTCTATTTTACCTTTCTCCTGTCCCTTTGCATTATAAACTATTGTTTCCATTTTCTCTCTTTTCTATATACTTAAAACGACTGCTTTCTGTAAAAGCAGATATCAACTAAATCATTTCTTTTTAGCTTTAGTTTTTACTTCCACAACAGCGGGAATTTTCTTAACTGTATTGCTTATAAACAACGTCCCTGTTTTTACAGCAGGGACCGCTCCTTTAATAAGCAAAATATTTTTTTGTGGGTCAACATTAACAACACACAGCTTTTGTATTGTAACATATTCGTTACCTAAATGTCCAGACATTCTCATACCTTTTAAAACTTTTTGAGGGCCTTGTCCACCGCTAGAACCTCTGGCACGTGTTCTGTCTGATTGACCGTGAGTTGTAGGTTGCATACCAAAGTTGTGCCTTTTTATAACGCTAGCATAACCTTTACCTTTTGTTAAAGCACAAACATCTACATAGTCTCCAACTTTGAAAATATCTGCCTTTATTTCCTGCCCTACTGCAAAGTCTTTAATATCTTGAACTCTAAATTCTTTTATAACTTTTTTAGGTTCAACATTATTTTTTTTAAAAAAACCTTTTAAAGATCTGTTAAGCTTTTTTTCCTTAACATTTCCAAAACCAAGCTGTACAGCATTATAGCCATCTTTCTCTGCTGTACGTACAGCTGTAACAACACAAGGACCAGCTTCTACTACCGTTACAGGTATAAGGTTTCCTTTATCGTCAAAAACCTGAGCCATACTTACTTTTTTACCAATAATTGATTTTAACATATTTTCTCTCTACAGTTTAAATATTTTTAATTAATTTTAGAGCCTATTTACGAACTTCCTTGTACTTAATTTCAATATCCACACCAGCAGGCGAGTCTAATTTTTGAAGTTCTTCTACTGTTCTGTTGGAAGGCTCGCAAATGTCTACTAACCTTCTATGAATTCTCATTTCGAACTGTTCACGAGATTTTTTGTCCGTGTGAACAGACCTGTTAACTGTATACTTTTTTATGCTTGTAGGCAAAAGTACAGGCCCTGTTATAGTTACACCTGTACGTCTTGCAGTTTCTACTATTTTGGCAAGAAAATCGTCTAACATTTTATGATCGTAGGCCCGTAACTTGATTCTTAAATCTTGATTTTGTACTGTTTTTTCATTCCCCATAAATTTTAATCCTGTTTATTGATTATGCGTCTTTATATAATTTACATAAATAAAAACATTTAAAAGCCAAGCAGAGCGCTTATCACCCTTCTCTCCTTAATGAAGGATTTCAGTAACAACGCCAGACCCTACAGTTCTGCCTCCTTCTCTTATTGCAAACCTTAACTGCCCCTGCAGCGCTACTGGCATTATCAACTCTATCTCCAT
>JAITSL010000050.1 GCA_031287855.1 Candidatus Endomicrobiellum roisinitermitis | reverse complement strand
GTTGGTGGATTATTTAGTCTATTATAATACCAAAAGACCTCATTTATCTTTAAATTTAAAAACCCCTTTACAGATTTATTGTTCAAAATACTAATATGTCGCATATGTATGTAACCAATTCAAAATGTTGTTATATTGTATGCATTATTGTAAAACAAGAACGTGCCGCCTAATGATGCTAAACAACTATTTGACTACATAAACGGACATATTAAAGATATTGATGTAGCTGTATGGTAGAATAGATTTTCGTATTTTACAAGGGTTTTTGTTCCAAGAGAAGTGCTAAACAAACTTAAACGCGCCCAAGAGGAGTTGAACCTCTAACCTTTTGATTCGTAGTCAAATGCTCTATCCAATTGAGCTATGGGCGCATAAACCGCTGCCAACGGGATTTGAACCCGTGATCTCCGCCTTGAGAGGGCGATGTCCTAAACCGCTAGACGATGGCAGCAAAACAAATTTATTTTTAAAATTTTATAATAAAAGCGCACAGCTTGCAATTATAGCATCTAAAAACTAACAGTACGCCATACAGGCAGCAAGTCCACCTAATGCTGTCTCTTTAAATTTACGGTTCATATCTCTACCTATTTCTCTCATAGCTTTTACTGTAGTGTCAAAAGACACTATGTGAGTGTTAGGATTTTCATTTTCAGCTATAAGAGCCGCATTGCACGCTTTAACTGCACCTATAGCATTACGTTCTATACATGGAATTTGCACATAGCCGCCAACAGGATCACAAGTTAAACCAAGCTGATGCTCTAAAGCAATTTCTGCAGCATTTTCTACAACTTTTGGAGAATATCCTTCAGCTTGCACAATCATAGCTGCTGCCATAGCTGTAGCAACACCTATTTCTCCTTGGCAGCCAACTTCTGCACCTGCAATACCAGCGTTGTTCTTTGCAATAAAACCTATAGCTGCAGCTGCCAAAAGGCCAGACCTTTGAGCCACAATATCTAAATGAAAGTGTTCTTCAAGTATCATAAGAACTGCTGGAATAACACCTGCTGCTCCACAAGTTGGAGCAGTAACAATAGTGCTGCCTGCAGCGTTTTCTTCTGCAACTGCATATGCGTAAGAGTCTAGTAAACATAAGTATTGGTCAATAGTTTGTAAAGCGTCTGCACTTTCTTTTAATCTTTTTGCTTTTCTTTTTAAGCCAATTGGCCCTGGCAAAACCCCTTCAGTGTTTATACCGCGATTTAGAGTGTCTTTCATTATGTATATTATTTTATCCAATTTTGCTTTAATTTCTTCTTCTGAAAAGCCAGAAATTGATGTTTCATTTTCTAAAAGAAGTTTCTCTAAAGATAAATTTTTTTTCTTCAACTGATTCTTAAGTTGTGTCATGTTTCTGTAAGGATGTGCCGGCATAATATCTTTTGGTTCGGTATATCCTTTCCATTGCAAAAACCCACCCCCCACAGAATAATATTCCCAAGAAAATAAAATACTGTTTTGAAAATCTTTAGAAGCGGTCTTGCTTGCAAGATATTCTTCAGATAATAATTCAATTATTAAAGTATTGCTATAAGGAAAATTGTGACTAACCGAAGAGTACTCAATATTTTCTAAATCAACAGACAATTTCTTTACTCTTAAATCAATAAATTTTTGCTCTTTTGGAATGTTTAGAAAATCGTTCAACAGTGTAGGAGGACAAGTAGACGGCTTGTTACCCATAAGACCTATAATAGCAGCTCTATCTGTGCCATGGCCTTTACCAGTTGCAGATAAAGAGCCATACAAACGTACTCTAACACCTTTTGCGTTATTTAAAATTTTTTCACTAAGAGTTTTAACACGTTCTGAAAAATCAAAACCTGCTTTCATAGGGGCAATAGTATGAGAACTAGACGGGCCTGGGCCTGTTTCTAAAAGGTCAAATATAGACATTGTTATTATTTTATCAGTCATTATCTTGCTCTTTTATATTATTTTTCCAACAACATACCCAACCATTGTTAGTATACCCATAATAAAAACAAAAGCAGCTAATTTTGAACGATATACGCGTAACCTTGGAACTTTTTTCATCATTATTATAGGCATTAAATACGCATACATTGCAATTATAGGAGCTGACAATGCCCCAATAACGGTTAAAATTGATGGATTATATACTGCTAAAATCCAAAGTAAAACAAAAAGTAGTATAGTACTTATAATTTTTATTTTACTTAAGCTTATCTCTTTTTTGCGATTAGGATCAACCACAGTTAAACTTCTTACTATAATCCCACTTAAACCCTCTCTGGTGCCTGTAAAATGGCCGAAGTAAGAACTTACTATTGCAAGAAAAGCAACTAGAGGGAAAATATATAAAAAATATTTCTCTAAAGGATTTTGTGTCACTACAGCCATTGCAGATAAAGCATCTAAATTTTGCGTTTTAGCCATCATTAAAACATCTGGAGTAATTGCAAAAAACATAGAAAACACAAAAAACATAACAAAAAACAACAACATAATAGAATTCCATTTAACAACTTTATCACACCTTCTGACAGCTTCATCATTATTCCCACATTTTTTTCTATAAAAAGATCCTAAAGCAGAGCATACTGGAGAAAAATTCATAGCAAAGATTAAAATAGGGAGTAACAAAAGGGTATTTTTTATAAAATCTTTTAAAATAAACTGCGAATGAAAAGCAGATATATTCCACTGAGGTATCATATATAAAGATACCCCAAACAACAATATAATTAACGGAAAAGTAATTATAGATGTAATAGTTATCATCACTCTTTCATTGCCCAAAAGAACGCTTGTCATAATAAGCAAAATAATAAATGTCAATAATGGTCTAGGAATTACACTAAGTTGCAACTGATTTACTAAAAATGTATCAATAAGATTTGTTAGTCCTGTTGCATAACCAACACAGATTGTTATAATTGATAAAAAGTACAAAACTGAAACCACAAAACCAGCAGTAGAACCTAAATCATGTTCAACTGCACCAACAATGTCAGTTTCTTTTTGGCAAGAAGCTACAATTCTAGTTATACCTCTATGAGAAATATATGTTATTGGGAAAATAATTGCTGTTAAAAAGATTATTGGCCAAACACCACAAAATCCTGCCTGAATCGGCAAAAACAAAATTCCTGCTCCTACTGCTGTCCCAAAGCACGTCAAAACCCAGCCCCTATCGATATTATTCACTACAACCCCCAAAGTCTTGTTCTCATTTTAAAATTCTTTATACTGAAACGATTATTTACCCCAATAGGATGTATTATACAAAAATTTTTGCTTTAAATACTCTTGGTAAACTTAAATAGTCTTTTATTATCTCTATTTCTTTAAAATTGTTATCTATAAACATTTGTTTTATCTGGGTTACCTTATTTGGGTTTAGTTCCAAAACCACATGAGCAGTATTGTTTAAAAACTTTTTAGCATTTTCTGCAATCTCCCTATAGAAAAACAAACCATCATCTTCTGCTATTAAAGCAAGTTTTGGTTCATACATTAAATCTTTTTCTAAAGTAAGATATTCTTTCTGAGAGACATAGGGAGGATTAGAAACAATGACATCAAACCTATTTTGTTGTAAATTTGCAAAAATATCGCTTTCAATAAACTTTATACTTTTCACGTCATTAATTTTTGCATTTTCTTTGGCAAGCTTTAAAGCACACTTATTAATGTCTGTTGCTATAATAGTTTTAAATGTCCCCATTTTTGCAAGACTTATAGCTATACAGCCAGACCCTGTACATAAATCTAAAGTTTTTAGATTAGTTTCTTTTTTTGCTAAATTTAACACTATTTCTACTAAAAATTCTGTTTCTGGTCTAGGTATTAAAACACTTTTATCAACTTTAAACTCAAACTCCATAAAACTAGCATGACCTATTATATAAGCCACAGGTTCTCTTTTAGCACGTCTTAAAATATATTTTTCAAATTGGCAAAGTTGGTTAGAAGATAAAACCTGATTATATACAAATGGTAACCTGGACCGTTTTATTTGTAGCAAAAAACTTAAAAGAACCTCTGAATCAGACTTGTAATCTGGAAGTTCTTTAAACTTTAAAAATTTTTTGGCTGTCTCTAAAACTGAAAATACGTCATATTTATTAAACATCAAATATTATTAACCTTCAACTTTTCTTCAATGTCAGCCTCTATTAACTTATTTATGAGTTCTGATAAATACCCATCCATAACTTCTGTAATATTATAAACACTATAACCTATCCTGTGGTCTGTTATTCTATTTTGAGGGAAATTATACGTTCTTATTTTTTCAGACCTATCTCCAGAACCCACTTGTTGTTTTCTTTGGCTTGAGAGCTGTTTTTCTTGTTCTAGAACTTTTTGATCATATAGTTTTGCTCTTAAAATTTTAAAAGCTTTTGCTCTATTTTTTATTTGGCTTCTTTCATCTTGGCAAGCAACCACAAGACCAGTAGGCACATGTGTAATTCTTATTGCAGAGTCTGTTTTATTTACATGTTGCCCACCTGCTCCTGAAGCTCTATATGTGTCAATTCTTAAATCTTCCATTTTTATTGCAACATCAACTTCCTGCATTTGTGGCAAAACCGCAACAGTAACTGCAGAGGTATGCACTCTACCATATGCTTCTGTTGCAGGTACTCTCTGTACTCTGTGAGCACCCCTTTCAAATTTCAAGTTGCGCCAAACATTAGTACCACTTAACTCAAAAACAACTTCCTTAAAACCTCCTAAGCCTGTTGAATTTGAATCTAAAACTTCATACCGCCAACCATTTCTATCAGCAAATCTCGTATACATTCTATACAAGTCTCCGACAAATAAAGCTGCCTCATTTCCACCTGTACCAGCACGTATTTCTACAATAATATCTTTACCATCATTAGGATCTGGAGGAATAAGCAAAACTTTTATCTCTGTTTGCATTTTTTCTTTCTGCTCAATAAGATCGTTATACTCTGATATTGCCATTTCTCTTATTTCTACATCTTCAGATTTTTTTAGCTCTACTACACCTTCTATATCATTTAAAAGTTTTGAGTATTGGGCATACTTTTCTGCTAATGGTTTTAAATAAGAATGTTGTTTGGTAAGCTCTTTATATTTTTCTTTACCTAAAACAATAGAAGAGTTACCAAGACTCTTTTGAGTCGATTCAAACTGTTTTTTAAATAACTTCAATTTTTCTAAAAGCATTAAAATTCCTCATTAAAACTACAAACCTGCTAAAAATTTCTAGATAAAGCACAATTCTGCAATGTTAAAAATATTAATATAAAAAATATGGAAGGATCCCAATAACTAAAGATTCTTCCATATATAATGCTTTTATTTAACTATTTTGTTTTAGACTCTTTTTCTTTCTTTGCTGTTTTTACTTTTTTTGGAGAAGTTGTTAAGACCTTCCCTGTTGTTTTTCTTGGAGATATTACCTTTTTAGCTTTTTTTATTACAACTGTTTTGCCTTCTGTTTTAGCAAAACGTTTTTGGAATTTTTCCACACGCCCTGCAATGTCTATAAGTTTCTGCTTGCCTGTAAAAAATGGATGACAGTTAGAGCAAATCTCTAACTTTATAATCGGCTTTGTTGAGCGAGTCTTAAACGTATAACCACACGCACAAGAAACTGTGCAGTCTTCATATTTTGGATGTATTGCTTCTTTCATTTTATAACTTCTCCTTTTATGATTGTTCACTTAATCCAATATGCATTATGCAAAATTTTTACTTTTTAGTCAAATATACACATTGACTTTAAATAATCATTTTTATATAATTTTTTCAAGAGTGAATTCATCAGAATTCACGCTTTTTTTATTTATTTTATATTTTAAGATGCTTGCTCTCTTATATGAATTCATTTTAAAATAGCAAATGCATACATAAAAAGGAGTTGTTTTGTGGTTAAAACAGGAATAATATGTACAATGGGGCCCTCTATACGCTCTATTGAAACACTAAAAACATTAGCAGAAAACGATATGACTATGGTAAGACTCAATTTTTCTCATGGAAGTTTTCAAGAGCATGAACAAGATATTAAAACAATTAGAAGTGTTAATAAAAAATATAACAAAAACATCAAAATTCTTGCAGATCTTGAAGGGCATAGGATCAGAGTAGGGAAAATTGAAAATGAACAAGTAGAATTAAAAAAAGGACAGGAAATAATCCTAACAAGAAAAAATGTAGAAGGAAACAACAAAAGAGTCCATATAGATTATCCCAACTCTTTTACAGTTATTAAAGAAGGTCTTACAATCTTTATTGAAGATGGGAACTTGACTTTAAAAGTGCTATCTTCAACGGAAGATGAAGTAGTTGCCCAAGTACAAATGGACTACCTTTTAAAAACATCTAAAGGTGTTAATATACCTTATGCAAAGCTTGAGTTTGAGTTGTTAGAAGAAAAAGACAAAAAATGGTTTATGTTTGCCTTAGAAAAAGATTTAGATTTTGTGGCAAACTCTTTTGTTAGAGATGTGCAAGATATGCAACCTTTAGTAGACATACTAAAGGAAAAAAATAACACAAAGTGTAAGCTTGTAGCAAAAATCGAAGATATGTATGGAATAGAAAATCTTGAAAAAATCATGACTATTACAAGCGGCATAATGGTAGCAAGAGGTGATATGGGCGTGTCCATACCTATATACGAAGTACCTATAATGCAAAAACGTATAATTAAAAAATGTAAAAAACATAATAATTTTGTGATTACTGCAACGCAAATGCTTGACAGTATGATAGAAAATCCTGTTCCAACACGAGCAGAAGTATGCGATATTGCAAATGCTGTTATCGATGGGACAGACTATACAATGCTTTCAGCAGAAACCTCTGTAGGGAAATTTCCACAAAAAGCTGTTGAAATGATGTTTAATGTTATAAAGTTTACTGAAGAAAATTTAAATACATTATAAATAATAAAGTTTTTTTAAAAACTTGAAAGTTTAAACATATACGCTTTAAAATTTGCAGATATTTAAAAATTGCACTAAAAAAACCTATAACGTTTATAATAATATGAATTTTAATGTGATTTTAAATTGAATACAAGTTTATTTAAATGTTTACACATAAAATGGTTTTTAGAAACATATTGCGTAAAGTTTAAAATAAAAAAATCAAAAATACCTGTTGTTATATCTATTAGTTTCGTACTAATATTTATTCAAACTGCAGGTATTTTTACTCTAAAAGCTATAGCCAGTTTTCTTATACTGGTCTTATTATTTTAGATGCACTTTTTTACTAAAAAGTATTGTCGTTAAAAATAAATTTTAGGGTTCAGCCTATTTATAAACTATCGTTTAGTAGAGCGTGTTTTAACTATATTTTTCTAAGGACACGTTTTAAATTACAAAAAATAATCTTCGGAGGAAAGATGGAAATTGTCTACTCCCTTATAGCAGCTAGTGCTGCAATGCTCGGATCTATTATACTTATTACATTTCACAAATGGTCTGAAAAAAATTCTTTACTTATAATTAATTTTGCTGCTGGTGTTATGCTTACACTTGCATTTTCTCACTTGATACCTGAAGGATTAGAATTAAACTCAAAAACTATGATATATACCTTATTAGGGTTCTCTATTATGTTCTTTTTGCAGTTTGTAGTTTTGTTTCATCCTTGCCATGACCATGAATGTTCAAACAGCAAACATACCCATGTTGCTTCAATAACAGGTATTTTGTTGCATTCTATATTAGACGGCCTTATGATTGCAATAGGGTTTAAGACAAACTCAAATCTTGGGCTTTTAACAACTTTAGCAATACTTTTACACAAACTTCCAGACGGTATAACAATTTCAGGTATTTTGTTGTATAGAGGAATGTCTAAAAATAAAATTTTTAATATTTCCTTGCTTACTGCCTGCTTTACACCAGTAGGAACAATGCTTGGTATGTTTTTATTAAAAAATATTTCTATGCCTAGCCTTGGAGCTTTGCTTGGCATAACAGCAGGGTCTTTTATATTTTTATCCGCGTCTGATTTAATCCCAGAAACGCACAAATGTAAAAATAGAGCTACTGCTCTTATGCTTTTTGTAGGGATAATTTTTATTTTAGCTGCAGAACATTTTATGTAATAATTTTATTATCAGTTTGATTACAGTTAATCTATTAGAAAATCTATATAGTTACAAGTTTTACTTTTACCCCATCTATTTTTTGAAGTTGCAAAGCAAGGTTATCAATTTCTGGTTTTTCTGCAATGATTTCTAGAATAATAAGCCCTTTTTGTGAACAAGATTGCAAAGAACTGTCATGTATGCCAAGTCTTGTTTTTATTTCACAGCCTGAATTTGTTAAAGTCTCTTGAATTTTTACAGCACAAGTTTTTCTTTGTTCAACTGATAAAATTAAAATGTTAGCCACTTTAATACCTTCCATCATTATTTTACATTTGGACCTTTTACATCAAGAAGCTCACTTATTGTAACTATTTCGTACCCTTTATTTTTAATATCATCTATAAAGTCTCCTAAAAACGATATAACTTTTCCATTGTTAAACAAATCGTGTATTAAAAATATCGCTCCACTTGTTATAGCATTTTTGTATTTTAAGTACATTTGGCTTGCTGGCATATCTTTCCAATCTGTGCCAAAACTCCAGTTAATTACATAATATCCTAACTTCTTTGATGTCGCTATAGCATCCTCTCTTGCATAACCATAAGGGAATCTAACCAGAAAAGTTTTTACACCTAAAGTGTTTTTTATTATATCTTCTGCTTTTAAAATTTCTTGTTCCATCTTTAAAAATTTATTTTCACTTTCATAAGCATAAAAATTTACGTGCCCATAAGTATGGTTTGCAATTTCGTGACCTTTGTTTAAAATGGTTTTTGCAAGGTCAGGATTGTTTGCTACACTTATACCTAACATAAAAAATGTAGCTTTAACATTTTTTTCTTGTAAAATTTCTAATATTTTTTCTGTAGCTTTGCCAGGCCCATCATCAAAAGTTAAAGCAACCTTCTTCTTAAGCCTAGAACCGTCAGCATAAAATGTCTTTGCTTGCAGAAGAGAAAAACTAAATAAACATATGCTTAAAGATATTAATATTCCCTTCATTTTGTCCATACCATTACATTAGACAAGAAAGTTAGCGCCCCGGCATTAATTATCTGCATCCAAAAATTGTCATTTAATTTCCAAGGCACTGCTTCTACAAATGTTGCTATAATAGCTCCAATAAACGCAAACCAAAAATTGAACATGAATAAACCTATTATAAAACACACCAGAAAACAAGCCATGCTCCCTTCTAAGCTTTTGCCAAACAATATTTTATGCTTACCAAAAGCCCTTCCTATTAAAGCAGCTGCAGCGTCTGCAAAAACTAAGTATAAAAAACTAGCAAAAACCATATACTTGTTAGGAAACATTAGTATAGTAATAAGTCCCCCTAAAAGTGTCCAAACAAGGCCGCTCATTTTATCTGCTTCTTGTTGTCTATAAAAACCTTTAAAGTTATCCTTTAAAAAATTATTAAGGCTATGTACTTTAAATCTTAAAATTTCCAAAAATACAACTATAGTTATAACTATACTTAAACCCAAAACAACAAAATTTTTTGGTAAATACCAATACCCTGAAATATATATAAGACACATTAAATGTACAAATTTTCTCTTTATTTCGTCTTTTGGAATGAAACCCATATATCTAATACTCCATAATAAATAAACTTGTATATAGAAACTATATTTTCAAAGTATTCTACAAAAATACTTTTTATATTTATTTCATTTAAAAATACTAAACTAAAAATCACAGTAAAAACTATAAAATTTATAAAAAGAATTATAACATAAGAAAAAAAAGTTCCATAAACTTTTAAGTCTGACTGTTCTATTGTAAGCACATATATTGTAAGAGCTACATGAAAAGCTATCGACACTCCTACAAAAAAAAGAAAACAATTATAAAATGGTTTTACATCTAAAAAATAGCCGCACACAAAGTAAGTAAACACTATAATAATTGTGTATATAGGGAAAAAGTAAGGTGCTAATGTTATACATATGTTATCTTTATTTAAAACTACATTCCCACTATCTTTGGCTACATTAAAATTTTTTATCTTAGCTCCACTTAAAATGCCAGCAATAGCATGTGACAGCTCATGTCCAAAAACATATGCACGCATTGGCTTATATAAAACAACTTGAAACACAATATAAACTAAAATTCCTACCCAAAATGTTGCAAACTTATTCCCAGAATTTACTACAAATATAAGAAAACTTTTAAAAAAAATATATCCTATTGCTCCTACTGCTGGGGTTAATAAAAGTGCAAAAACATTTCTTATAAATTTCATCTTTGTACACTAAAAAACTTCGGGATGACGAAACTAAAATAAACATTCGCCATCCCGAAAATAATTTTAACTGTTTTCCCTTGTTTTATTATTTTACTTCTTCATCTTTTGTTTTCATATCTGTGAAAGATTTTACTACAAAAACAATAGACACTATAAAAAATAAAGCCGCAAGAATACTACTCAAAGGACCTTTATTATTAAGCACTATTGCAAGCTCTAAAGCTAAAAGACCAAAAAGAGTTGTAAACTTAATAATAGGGTTCATGGCTACAGATGAAGTGTCTTTAAATGGATCTCCTACTGTGTCACCAACAACAGTAGCTTTGTGAAGTTCTGTGCCTTTTTCACGCAAATCAACTTCAACATATTTTTTTGCATTGTCCCAAGCGCCGCCAGCATTTGCCATAAATATTGCTTGAAAAAGGCCAAACAAAGCTATAGAAATAAGATATCCTATAAAAAAATAAGGTTCGATAAAAGCAAACGCTAAAGTGGTAAAAAAGACAACCATAAACAAGTTGATCATCCCTTTTTGAGCGTACTTAGTGCATATTTCTACAACTTTTTTGGAGTCTTGTGTAGAAGCTTTGTGAGCAGTTCCGTCAAGCTTAATGTTTTTTTTAATAAACTCTACAGCTTTGTATGCTCCACTTGTTACAGCGTGGTTAGATGCGCCCGTAAACCAATAAATTACAGCACCTCCTGCAATTAAACCTAACAAGAAAGGAGCATGTATTAAAGATAAGTACTCTAATCCTGTAGTAAGCTTATCTGTAAGCATAACAATTGTAGAAAAAATCATTGTTGTAGCGCCTACTACAGCTGTTCCTATAAGAACTGGTTTGGCTGTAGCTTTAAACGTATTTCCAGCTCCATCGTTTTCTTCAAGTAAAAGTTTAGATTTCTCAAAAGTTGGCTTAAATCCAAATTCCTTTTCAATTTCTTTGTCTATACTAGGAATATTCTCTATCAACGAAAGTTCATACACTGACTGAGCATTATCGGTAACAGGTCCATAAGAATCAACAGCAATTGTTACAGGGCCCATACCTAAGAAACCAAAAGCTACAAGTCCAAACGCAAAAACTGCAGGGGCAATCATTATATAGTCAAGACCTAAAGAACTTATCAAATAAGCTATAGCCATAAGAATAATAATTGCTATTCCCATCCAATAAGAACTGAAGTTCCCAGCGGTAAGACCTGCAAGAACGTTAAGCGAAGATCCGCCATGCCTTGAAGAGTTAACTACATTTTGTACAAAAGAACTTTTTACAGATGTAAAAATTTTTACAACTTCCGGTATTATAGCGCCTGCTATTGTTCCACAACTAATTATAAGAGAAAGTTTCCACCAAAGAGAACCATCTCCTAAATCTCCAATAACAATGTTAGAAACAATAAATGTTAAAACTATAGAAACTATTGAAGTTATCCATACTAGAGAAGTTAAAGGTGCTTCAAAATTCATTTTATCTGCAACTAAATATTTAACTTTTGCAAATAAAGCGTTAATTCCATAAGAAAGAGCACTGGAAATAAGCATTATTAAACGCATAACAAAAATCCACACTAAAAGCTTTACTTGCAAAACAGAGTCGTTTACTGCAAGCACTATAAAAGTTACAAGAGCTACTCCTGTAACTCCGTAAGTTTCAAATCCGTCTGCTGTAGGACCTACAGAATCTCCAGCGTTGTCTCCCGTACAGTCTGCAATAACGCCAGGATTTCTCGCATCATCTTCTTTAATGTTAAAAACAATTTTCATTAAATCTGAGCCAATATCTGCAATTTTTGTAAAAATTCCACCTGCTATTCTTAAAACTGAAGCGCCTAAAGATTCTCCTATAGCAAAACCTATAAAGCAAGGACCTGCAAAATCTGAAGGTATAAAAAGAAGAATGGTAAGCATTATTAAAAGCTCTATACTAATTAAAAGCATGCCGATACTCATGCCTGCGCAAAGAGGTATAGCATAAAGAGGAAAAGGTTTGCCTTTTAAACTTGCAAAAGCTGTCCTAGAGTTTGCAAATGTGTTAATTCTCATACCAAACCATGCTACAGTGTAGCTGCCAAGTATACCAACAATACTACAAAAGACAATTGTCATGACTTTAACCGCTGAAAAATGTTCTAAAAAACCAAAATATACAACTATTATAGCTGCAAGCAAAATTTCTAAAATAACAATAAACTTGCCTTGCGTTATAAGATAAGTTTTGCAAGTTTCATATATAAGTTCTGAAACAGACTGCATTGACTTATGAACTGGAAGCTTTTTTATGTTTAGAAAATGGTAAATCCCAAAAATTAAACCAAAAATACAAACAAGAAAACCAAACATTAAAAGAGATTTCCCATCTATCAAATTCCCAAAAAAGCTTACAGAAGACAAATCTGGAATGATTAAATTTGCTTCACTTGCTAAAGCACGACTTGCAAATAAACATAACACACTAAACAGTGTCGCAATTTTTCTACAAGCTAAAATCTTGCTTAACATAATAACTCCTAACTGGTTTTTTATTTGCTGCTATTATTTTATAAGTAATCCACTTAAATTTAAACTGGTTAATTTTTTAACGTTTTTTCTTTAGCTTTAACTTTTTCCCATATAATTTCTACATCTTTTGCAGTTTTAGCTTTACAGTTGCCAAAAACGTGAGGATGTCTTCTTATAAGTTTCTTATTTAAACTTTTTATGACACTAGTAATATCAAAATCTTTATTTTCTTTTGCTATCTGGGCATGAAATACAACTTGTAGTAAAATATCTCCAAGCTCTTCTTGCAAATTTTGCATATCTTTATTTTTTATAGCTTTTCTTACTTCTCTACTTTCAAAAAACAAATGTTTTATTAAAGATCCGTGCGTTTGTTTCTTGTCCCATACGCATCCATTTTTAGAACGTAACTTAATAAAAATGTTAACTAATTTATCAAACTCTTTTAAATACCCTTTCATGCATTGCCTAAAACCAGCAAAATATGTGATTGATGTGATCTTTATAGAGTATACTATTTTTTAGATATTTCTTGCAAGACCATGTTTGATTAGCCCTGCATACAATGTTGTAGCATTTTGAAACATAATACAAAAATAGTTTAAGGTTTAGTTTAGTTATCTACGTTACTAGAGCAGTCGCAAGTAACCATTTGTTTTTCTCAAACATATGCAAAGTTATTTTATTATTGTAGTCTTTATGCTATAATTAGTTGCTTTAAGTATAACTTTTATTTGCGTTTATATTGAATCGCAAAAGGTTAAGTTACGCAGAAAGCTATACTTAAGTTTAATAAAAATACTATTAAATTTTAATAAATTAATATGTGGGAGTTAGATGGTAACAGCTATTAATGCGTTAAATAGTAAAATTGCACAAGAAAGTGTGCTTGTTCCAAAGCTTTTAAATGAGATTTCCAATGTAAAATAATTTTCCACAGCAAGAAGATAAATAAGTACACGGTGGAGTTATATATTTCTGTGAAAGTCATAACAAAAGCGTTTATGAGAAATCTTATATTCGGAGTACAGCTAACTTCTTGCATAGGTATGAAATTGAGTTGAGCCAGTATGAAAAATATGAGCTTCGTACAGGTTATTTAAGCAGAAGGAATTATATGTCCAAAGATTTTGAGCAAATGTGTTATCAAGAGATATAAGAATCAATAAAAATGAGGATATGAAGAGGAAAAGAAAAGGTGCCACCCAGAGTTGCCAAAAGCATTCGTTTGTAAAGACTGGAAAGAATGTATTAGTGAAAAAGAAAGACTAGAATATGCTTTATATGGTCAAGAAAAAGGGATATTGTCAGGGCAAGATGCAGACTGGACACACAGTTTTTTAGCGTCTATTAAGCTACGTTGTGGGGAGAAGTTTATTAAAGGTGAGGGAAAAAGCATTGTTAAATATTTACCGATGGGAACAAAAATAGTTTGAAATTTAAAGTTATTCTATTAAAGAGATGGAAGTTTAGAAAATGATAAAAAAATATAGAGCAGTAAAATTATTACTAATGTCGTGCGTGATTTTGAATATATGTAGTTATTCTATTATGGCTCAAGAGATAGTAATAAATGGCGGAGTGGTTAATCATGCTGTTTATGGAAACGGAACAGATCCAGATGGCACTCCTATCCTTACTGGATACCCTGTAGTAAAATACATTTCTAATAATATAGTAACTATTCAGGGTGGAGCAGAAGTTAAGAATGATGTATTCGGAGCGATGTCTGTGGGTTATGGTGAGGTGATAAGTAACAAGGTAACGATAACAAATGGGAATATTGCAGGAGAAGCATATGGAGGAAAGTCAAATAAGGGAATAGTGCAAGGTAATATTTTGGAGATGACAGGAGGAATAATTAACAACGATGCGTTCGGGGGATATGGTGACACTAATGCGCTAACGAACAAGTTAACGATAACAAATGGAAATATTGTAGGCAAAGCATATGGAGGAAAGTCAAATAAGGGAATAGTGCTAAACAACATTTTGGAGATGACAGGAGGAACAATTAATAAAGATGCGTTCGGGGGATATGGTGATGGCGATGCGATAAGTAACACGTTGAATGTTTCCAGTGGAACTATTAAAGGTAACGTGATGGGTGGCAAGAGTTTAGTAAATGCAAATAATAATAAAGTAATAATTAGTGGAGGAGAGTTTTTGGCAAATGTTTATGGTGGCAAATCTGAGAAAGGAGAAGCAGTTGGCAATACAGTAAAAATTAGTGGCGCCCCAAAATTTTCAAGTAATACGGTAATATATGGAGGACATGTTACAACAAATGAGGCAGCAAAAGTATTTACAGGAAACACATTGAATTTGGAAACAGAAAACCCAGTAGTATTAAAAGGAGTAGAAAACTTTGAGCACTATAATTTTGAGAAAGTAACTGTGAATGCGCCAGCAGTGCTACAAGTAGTAGACGGTGTAAATTTATGGAGCTCAAAAGTTGAAGTGAAACTAGAAGGAGAGGCAAAAGAGGGAGACACAGTAACTCTAATAGAGTCGCAGGGAATAGTTAGCATAGTGAACTCTCTCAACTTGTATAAAGGGCTTGTTGTATATGAGTACAAAATGGTGGAAAAAAACCCTAATGTGCTGGCATTAGTGCTAAAAAATTCGAGACTGATACCACAAGCACAAGTGATAAATGAGGTAGCAAGTGCAGGGATAGTGCTTGTAGGACAGGGGATAGGATTTATAGCAGGTAGGGGAGTAGAAGAGGCAATAGGAGCAGTAAAAGGTAAAGAATGTATAGAAGTATAAAGTAACAAAAACAAGAGGAATGTTTCCAAGTCCAAAGGCTTTGCTTAAATGGTTATATTTAAGGATCCAACGGCTAGAAACGAAGTGATGTTCAAAAGTTTACAATAGAGGGCAAATTTACAATCAATTGCTTATTATTTCTGACAAAAATTAAACAATGCCAAAAGGGAGCTTTCCACAAAGTTTTTTACATAACCCTAAAAGATTTATCATTTTTTTCTCTTTACAAATTTCTATCAGAAAATCTATACTTTACAGCCTCTGCTATATGGCTAGGACCAATTTTTTCAACTCTATCTAAATCTGCAATAGTGCGTGAAACTTTTAAAATTTTATCGTAGGATCTAGCTGAAAACTTCAGTTTTTCCATAGACATTTTTAATATATCATAAGCATCTTTATTTAAAATACAATGTTTTTTTATCTCTTTTGATTGCATTTGAGCATTTGCATGTGTTTTACTTTTACAAAACCTTTCATTTTGTATTTGTCTTGCCTTTATTACTCTTTCTCTAATCTCTGCAGAATTTTCCGAAACAGCATTTAGTTCTGTAAGTTCAGATAATTTTAATGCTAACACTTCAACATGAATATCTATTCTGTCCATTAAAGGCCCTGAAATTTTACTTTTATATTTGTTTATTTGTAGAGGTGTGCAAACACAATCTTTTTCTCTATGGCCCAAATTGCCACAAGGGCAAGGGTTCATAGCAGCAACCAGCATAAATGAAGCAGGAAACGTAAAACTATTTTTCGCCCTAGAAACTGTTATTCTTTTATCTTCTAAAGGTTGTCTTAAAATCTCTAAAGAATCTCTTTTAAATTCTGCAAATTCATCTAAAAACAAAACACCATTATGTGCAAGACTTACCTCACCAGGTTTAGGATAAGTTCCGCCACCAGCTAAGGCAATCGCAGAAGTAGTATGATGTGGACTCCTAAACGTGCGGGTTTTAATAAGTCCTTTACAAAAATTGTTACCTATAACAGACCATACCTTTGTAGTTTCTATAGACTCATTAAAAGTCATTGGAGGAAGAATACTTGGGATACGTTTTGCTATCATAGTTTTTCCTGCCCCAGGTGGACCATACATCAACAAATTATGGCCACCTGAAGCAGCAATTTCTGCAGCTCGTATTGCACTTTTTTGACCTTTAACGTCTGAAAAATCATATTCATGATTTAAAAGACTACTAACAACTTCGTTTTCGTTGTACATATATGGGCTAACAAGCGTTTCATCGTTAATAAACTGAACAACTTCCGATAAAGTTTTAAATGGAAAAACATTTACCATTCCTGCTACAGATGCTTCTTGCCTATTTTCAAATGGAACTATAAAATTTTTTATATTGTTTTTTGGTAAAGCCAAAGAAATAGGTAACGATCCTTTAATTTCCCTTATTTTACCATCTAAAGATAATTCTCCAACTGCACAAAATTTTTTAAGATTTTCTTTTTTTATTTTACCAATAGCCGCTAATATGCACAAAGCTATTGGTAAATCAAAAATACCACCTTCTTTTTTTATATCAGCCGGAGCTAAATTAATAGTAATTTTTTTTGTAGGAAAAGCAAAGCTTGAGTTTTTTATTGCAGCAATAACCCTATTGCGAGATTCTTTAACTGTAGCATCAGGCAAGCCAACAATAGAAAAAACTGGCATCCCTGAGGAAATATAAGTTTCCACTTCTACTATACTTGCTTCTATTCCATTAAGTGTCGCAGAGTAAATTAGAGAAAACATTGTTATAATTCTCTTTGTTTTATTTGCAAATTTCTGTAGTAACAAGCAGATATAGTATGCACTAATTATTATCTAAGCTAAATCTTATCGTTGTTATATCACCTTGAAATAGCAACTTTTTTAACCTGATTAGTGCCTATCAAGGTTTTTATGCTTATAAAGTACACACCAGGAGCAACTATGTCACCATTTTGGTTTCTTAAGTCCCACTTAATCATTCTTTTATTTAAAGTAACATCATTTATTAAATCTTCTGAATTAAAAGATTTTACAAACTCTCCAGTCACTGTATAAACCACAACGTCTATCATAGATGTATGAAAAGGAAAATTTGTTATTTTTATATACCCTTTTTCACTTAAACTAACAGGGTTTGGATAACATACAAATTTTCCAATATTATTAAACGGGATAATGCTATTATTTAAAATAAGCTTACCGTACCCGTAAGTATTGGTGGAGTCAGGCGCATATACCGGGTTTACATTTTCTAAAACTTTTTTCTTAAATGCACCATTTGCGGTATTTGTTGAAAGTGTAGGATCTAAACTTAAAAAAAGTGCAGCAGCTCCAGCAACATGGGGACAAGCAGAAGAAGTTCCGTTAAAAGAACAAGGGCCATAAGATATAGTTGTAACACCTGAAGGAGCAGTTACGTCAGGCTTTATGCTGTCAGTAGGAGAAATTTGATTTCTCCTAGGTCCTCTAGCGCTATAATAGTCTATACCATCGCCAGAAGCATATTTGGAAATGTTTACTGCACCCACTGTTAATGCAGTTTTAGCGTCTCCAGGAGAGCTAATACTAGACTCTGGGTTTACATCTATTGGGTTTACAACAGTATTTACATTTGTTTCATCATCTGAAATATACAATCTTAATTCTCTATTAACCTGATGATCCCTACCTTTTTGAACCTTTAACTTGTAAAGAGTGTGCCCACGTGGATTTTTGATACAAACACTAGGAAGATTACCAATCACATACTCAGTTGAAGATATAAGTATTCCGTTCTGTTCACAAATGTGTAAATCGTACTTTGTAGTCCTAGCAGCAAAATCGTTCCATATAAGGTTAATCGTAGCATTTGAGCTAATTTGAATGTCTAAAAAATCAGTACCGTTTGCAAATCTCATAAAATTTGGAGTTGTTTCCTGATACTTCCCAAACCAAGACTTTTGAGCTCCATTGCCAGCTGCTATAATAGATAAAATATTGTGGTTAGTACACGTATCAACTACTATTGCACTAGAGCCTGTCCCATCCATAAAACATTCACCATCAAAACCTAAAGAACAGCTTACAATGTTTATCCCACTATTTACACAATAAGTGTAAGCATTCTCTAAGTCTCTATTATTTTTTATTTTTAGTAAGTACATTTCCACACAAGGAGCAATATCACAAATTATTTCTGCACACCCTGATCCATGCGGTTCTGTTTCTGAGCTAGGATTTAAATCTGTAACTGTAGAGATACTCTTGTATACAAAATCTTTTGCTATAAGCGTTTGCGGAAGCTCTCCTTGTTTTTGCAATACATCGAAATTTTTAAAGCCAGTATCAATAACTGCAAGTTTCACACCTTTGCCATCAATGCCGTTTATAACAAACTTAGTAGCATCTATTGCATCTCTACCCTCAGAAATAACTTCTAATGGATGAGCTATAATAGAAGAATCTGTGTCTAAGTACTCTACACCGCTAATTTCTTGCGCTTGTGAAATCAATTTAATTGGAACATCTGCATACACGTAATTATGAACTACTATACCTTCTGCTCTCTGGTACCATATATTATTTTTAATGAAAAAACTTAAATCTATGTTTCTCGAATCTCCGTCTATTGCATAAAAAACAATTTTTATTGTTTTTGGAGCGTTTGGGTCAGAAATTTTAGCTTGCAATTCCTTAACTTCCATTCCCAAGTTATAACTCATTGAAGCTTTTTTAGCATCTGGGTCTGTTTTAGCAAAGGAAAAACAACAAAAAAAGATTAGTATAAGTACTATACCAACATTTTTTTCTAACAATTTATTTTTCATTTAGAACGCCACCTTTAATGAAATTATGTTAGAGTTTCCTAAATCTCCGTACGGTAACCACGCATAATCTATGGAAATAACATTAATTTTTAAACCAAACCCTAAAGATAAGTTTCTTTGGTACCAACTACCTAAAGAAGAGTTGCTGTTTGTTAGCGCCAACTTATAACCTCCTCTTAAAACAAGATTTTCACCAACTCCAACTTCTATAGCGGTCTTAAGCCACATCGTATTATCAAAAAAAGATTTTAACTCAACACCAAGTTGGCAAGGTTTAATAATTTTATTTGTATAAGATAAATATACATTAGAAGGAAGCATATATCCATCTACTTTAGCACCCAAATTTTCTAAACCTAAAGCTAATGACCACTTATCACTTAACAATAAAAATGCAGACAAATCAAAAGCAAGACCGTTCATTTTTATATTATCAATATTTGTAAATATATACTTAACATCTGTCCCTAAAGATAAAATATTTATTATACGATACCCCGCACTTATCTGTATACAAGAATCAGCTGCTCCAAATGTACTATTTTCAATATAGTCACCGCCAGAATCTTCAAGGTATCCGTCAAATTTGCCATAGTCAAAACCAAAATAATATAAACTAAAACCAAAATCATTATAAGGCATTGCAAAATTAAAAGAATTGTATCCTGTGTTTTGGAAATGAATTGCTTTTGATGCCTGAATGTTGTAGTGATCTGCAAATCCTAAAACTGCAGGATTTACAAAAGAAAGGTTTGTATTAAAAGTTGTCAAATTTGCTAAAGCAGCTTGCTCTGCATTCTTTGGCAGCTTTAAAAAATCAAAAACTGTTGTACCTGCAGCTGCAAAAAGATTGTTCGACACAAAAATCAAAAGAACCAAACTACTAAAAATCCTTTTTTTGTTCATAACAAATATTCCTTTTTTTAAAATTATAAATTACTTTTCGTGTTCCTTACAATACTTTTATTTTGATAGATATATTAGAATTTTAGCATTAATTATTTTATTTGTACATTTTAATATACTATATTCCCACTTTTTATGTTTGCTAATGTTGATGCTGCTTTATCTACTCCAGAATTAATTACTTCATTAAAAACTAAAATTGCTTTTTCTTTTATTAAATTTATCTTCTCTTCATCTTCTTTTAAAAATTTAGATAGAACAAAACTAGAAACGTCTACATCTTTTGGCAAAGAGCCTATACCCAACTTCATTCTTGGAAATTTTTCTGTATTTAAATGTTCTATAATAGATTTTATACCGTTATGCCCACCGGAAGAGCCTGACATCCTTATTCTACAGTCTCCTAAAGCAATTGAAAAGTCATCATAAAAAACAAAAATTTCTGTAGGTTTAATCTTATAATATCTTGCAAAAGATGCTATAGCAAGACCAGAAAGATTCATAAATGTGCTTGGTTTTAAAAACCATATTTTCCTGCTAAATTTATCACAAAAAGAAATATCTGCCATATTATCCCAAGATTTAAATTCTAAATACAATTTTCTTGTTATTGCATCTAAAATTACAAACCCTAGATTATGGCGAGTATTTATGTACTTATGTCCCGGATTACCAAGTCCTACAAAAAGTTTAATATCCACATTCATAGTTACAAGGTTCCGCGTGTGCAAAAAAATTTTATATATTTACTTTTTTTACTCCACTTGTAGAAGAAGCTTCAGCACCTTCTTCTTTATCTTTCTTACCTTTACTTATTACTTCTGGTTGAGCAGTTTCAGTACTTTCCTCTTTAGGTTTTTCTTCCTCTGCAGCAACCGCTATAACATTAACTATCAAAGTGGTAGGATCTTGAATATACTCTAGGCCTTCAGTTTTTGGCAAGTCTGCAATTGTTAAACCTTGCCCTAACCCAAGAGAGCTTACATCAACAGCAATCATCTGAGGTATGCTCTTAGGAAGGGCTTTGACTTTAACTTCCCTAACAATAAATTCCATAACCCCACCAAAATTCTTAACGCCGTCTGCAACTCCCTCAACATGTATAGGAACCAAAACTTCAACTTTGTCTTCCAAAGAAATAGACTGAAAATCTATATGTATAGGATTTTGCATTAAAACATCTCGTTGTAAAGATTTTACAATAGCTGGTTTTTTACCACTTTTAAAATTTAAATCAACAATAACATTTGCACCATTTTTTTCTATTATAGACATAAAACTTTTTGCATCTACTGTTATAGATTCCGGCTTTATATTTTTTCCATAAAATACAGCTGGTATTTTTTCTTTTTTTCTTAAAGTAGACAACTTACTTTTTGCCCCTACCTCTCTTGTCTGTACGTCTAAAATAACTTCCTTCATTTAAATCCCCCATTGTCATTGCACAATATATTCTTTGTTTAACGCTTACAGAAATAATGCGCTTATAGATTCGTCATTTGAAATTCTCATTATAGCTTCTGCCAAAAGAGGAGCTATACTTAAAACAACAATCTTTTCTACAGGACCATCATTTAAAAGAGGTATAGAGTCTGTTATAACAACCTTTTCTATTGAAGAGTCTTGAATTTTTTGCTTTGCATGGCCAGAAAGAACTCCATGAGAAGCCGCTGAAAAAATTCTAGATGCACCTTTTATTTTTATTGCGTCTGCAACTTTTGTTAAAGTTCCGGCAGTATCAATCATATCATCTAAAATTATACAGGTTTTATTTTTAACTTCACCAATAATATTCATAACAGAGGCTTCGTTCGAGCAAGGTCTTCTTTTATCTATAATAGCAAGTTCCGCATTAAAATGCTTTGCAAAAGCTCTTGCCCTTTCTGCCCCACCCGTATCAGGCGAAACTATAACAAGATCGTTTAACTTTTTTTCTTTAAAATAATTTACAAGTACTGGCATGGCATAAAGATGGTCAACAGGAATATCAAAAAAACCCTGTATTTGCCCAGCATGCAAGTCCATTGTTAAAACTCTTGTAATGCCTGCCGTTGCAAGCAAATCTGCAACTAACCTTGCAGTAATTGGGACTCTTGGCTCTGATTTTCTATCCTGCCTTGCATAACCATAGTAAGGCATAACAGCAATAATTCTTCTAGCAGAAGCCCTTCTTAAAGCATCTGCAATAATTAAAAGTTCCATTAGATGTTCATTAACAGGCATATTCGTTGGTTGAATTATATAACAATCTGCACCTCTAATATTTTCAACTATTTTTACTTGAACTTCTCCATCACTAAACCTGCTAACCTTTGCATCACTTAAAGGTATCCCTAAATGTTTTGTAATTTGCTTTGCAAGTTCAACATTAGCATTACCTGAAATAATTTTAATCTTCATAAATCCTCTTGTTTATACTTAGTAACAGCTAAAAAATTTTTAATATAACTTTACTTTTTTATTCTACGTTTTAGTTCTTGCCTTGCCCTTGCTATTGCAAGCTTTCCTTTTGGCACATCATGAGTTATTGTAGAACCAGCAGCAATTAAAGCACCTTTACCTATTTTTACAGGAGCAACAATATTTGCGTTAGATCCAACAAAAACGTCTTGTTCAATTATTGTTTGATGTTTATGCCTACCGTCATAATTGCAAGTTATTGTCCCTGCCCCTATATTTACATTGGCACCAATCTGAGCATCACCTACATAAGATAGATGCTTAACTTTTGAATTTTTTCCTATAAAAGATTTTTTAGTCTCTGAAAAATTTCCAATTTTAACGTTTTCTTTTAAAACAGAGTCTGGCCTTAAATGAGCAAATGGTCCTATTTTCACTTTTTTACCTATAGTTGCACCATCCACATACGAATAAGACACTATACTTTCATCATCAATTTTAGAATTTACTATATAACTTGACCCTTTTAAAACACAATTTCTGCCAATGGTAACACCCACATCAATAAAAACTCCAGGATATATAACAGTATCAGGCTTTATTGTCGCATCATAAGATATATACACATTATTTACATCTATAATACTTACACCACTATTTAGCAAATTTTCTATTTTTTTGTTTTTTAAAAGAGTCTCTGTTTGAGAAAGTTCTAGTTTACTATTTATACCTTTAATCTCAATTTCATCCTTTGCAAGAAGTACAGATATTTTATGGTTTAACTGCTTTAATATTGCAATTGTGTCTGTTATATAATATTCTTTCTTTGAGTTATTTGGTTCAACTTTCAAAAGAGCTTTCCATAGATTTTTATCAAAGCAATAAATACCAGAATTTATTTCTTTTATTTGTTTTTCATTTAAATTTGCGTCTTTTTCTTCTACTATCTTTTCTAAAAAGCCATCTTTTCTTACAATTCTTCCATACCCATAAGGATCCTTGACTTCTGCTGATAAAACCGTAACCGCAGACGCGCTTTTTTGGTTCTTCTTTATTAAGTTTGATATTGTAGTTGTTTTTATTAAAGGAACATCTCCACTTATAACTACAATATTGCCATTATAATTTTTTAAAATTTCTTTTGCTTGCATTACAGCATGTGCTGTGCCAAATTGGTTTTCCTGACAAACAAATTTTACATTTACATTACTTTTAGATAAATATTCTTCAACTATTTCATGTTTATACCCAACAACTACAACTATATTGTCTGGACGTAAAGGAGACACTGAATCTATGACCCACTTAACTAAAGATTTGCCAGAAAGACTGTGCATAGCTTTAGGTAAATAAGACTTCATTCTTATCCCTAAACCTGCAGCAAGTATTATAACTGAAAAATTTTTCATATATAAATCCAAAACAAAAAAACACTTGTAAGGATAAACTTAACCTCACAACGAAGTACATACATATATCAAGTATAACAAAAAAAGAAAAAAAGAAAAAGGCCTTAGCAGTAAAACTTAAAAACTACTAAAGCCTTTTCTTAACTTATTAATTTTATTTCTTTTTACTTTTCCTAGTTGCTTTCTTTGCAACTTTTTTAACTACTTTTTTTGCCATTTTTTTTACAGCCTTTTTTACTGGTTTCTTTGCAAGTTTTTTCTTAGATTTTTTCTTTTTACCACCCCTACTCATTACTGACCTGGAAATATCACCATTTTTGTCAATAAAGTAAAGATAGCCCGACTCTTTCTTCAAGCCAACTTTTGCTACCTTTGTAGGTTTTCCACCTTTTTTACCACCTCTTGCCATTAAAGCTCTTGAGACATCACCATTTTTGTCAATAAAATAAAGGTACCCTGCCTCTCTTTTTACACCAACCTTCTCTACTTTTTCAGCCATTTTACACCTCCTTTAGTTGTAAATTTTTTATTTTTCTTCACCAGACTTAACAGAAACTGTATTTTGAATAGCAGTATTGTCTTTTTTTGTAATAATTTTATCCCTTAACCAACCATCCACAATTTCCTTTGAAAATCTATATTGTCTTCCAATCTTAGAGGCTGGAATTTTTTTCATTTTAATAAGACTATATATCTTGGACTTGCCTATTCCTAAATACTCTGATACTTCTTTAATGTCCATGATTTGCTTATTTTGTGTTTTTTCCATTTTTTTTTCTCTTTTTTACCATTATTTTTTAATTTATATTAAAACAATACAAATTTTATCATATTTTGTCAACAACTATCTTCTAATTATTTTAAATATTAAAAGATAATAACAAATATCATTTATTATTATCTTTTGTTGATTAGCATCAGATTTGTCCAGTTTGAATGGATTTTTCTTATAAAAGTACCAATTTGAAGGGACCTCAGGCCATACAATTTATTTGTTAGGTGTGTATTGATAACTATTTGGTAAAATCAGTTTTATCTCTCTTTCATACATATCTTTAAATAAACAATTTGCTACAGATAAGGTTGTTAAAACATCGGCCATAGCTCTGTGATTTTGCTTTACATTAATACCTAGCGTTTTTGCTATATTACAAAGCTTGTTAGACTTAAAACTGAAGTATCGTCTTGCAATATGCAAAGTGTCTATATAATAAATATTTTTTAAAAAGTATCCTGCATCATGTAGTTCTTTATGCACAAATAACAAATCAAAAGAAGCATTATGACACACAACTACACTACCACTTAAAAAAGATATTACATTTTTTGCTATATGTCTAAAATATGGAGCAGTTTTAACCATATTGTCATAGATATGATGTATTCTTGAACATTCTTTAGGAATTAAGCTTTCAGGATTTACAAGAGTTTGATACTGTTGCTGCTTTCCATTTAATATTTTTAGCATAGCAATTTCAATTATTTTTGCACCATTTGATGGGTTTAGACCAGTTGTTTCTATATCTAAAAAAACTAAATTGTCTAAAGATTGTGTAGGTTGTTGATGTAGTAAAGTTTCTATATTATATTTCATCAATATTCTGTAACCTTCAAAAAAATAATAAAAATTACAATGTAAGTAAAATATGTAAAACAATGCCACAATACTTTTAAATTTAAATCTTTATTTCTCTTTTTTAAAATAAATAAAGTTAACTTGTAAACATATTTAAACAACATAAACACCATCAAAGAAACTAAAAAACAACTAAATAAAATAGCGAAATAAAAAGTAAAAAAACCTAAAATAAAATTAAAATTTATCCCAACAAGTTCAAAAAAATTGTCAATAAAACTATAAAGAGAAATAACCATTACAGCAGCTACTATAAAAAATAAATACTTTTTAATATAAAACATTTTTACTCCAAATTAAAAAAATGTTTTTAAGCTCAAGGCAGCTTCACAATCACCCCAATTTGCTGCATATCTTAAATATTTTAAGCTTTCTTCTTTTTGATCAAGGCTCAGTAAAGACATTCCTAAAATATAATTTATCTTACTATTGTTAGGATTAATTTTTAAAGCTTCTAACGCCCAATTTTTAGAATTTTCAAAATCATTATTTTTATAGTACATATCCGCAATTTTTATGTAACCTGCGACAAACTCTTTATTAATTTCTACAGATCTTTTATAATAAAATAAAGCTTGTTCAAAATCTTTAAAATAAAAATACATATCACCCATATTGTAATAAGCAATAAAAAAGTAAGGATCGCTGTACTTTGCTCTCTCATAATACTCTAAAGCATTTTGATTTAACCCCTCCTGCCTATACGTATTACCAATAAGGTTATAAAAACCTGCTTTACTAAACTTTTGCGACATTAAAGCTTTATTATAAAATAATCTTGCTTCATTATAAAGAGCACATTTCCTATAACATAAACCTATAAGCAAGTATAACTTTTCAGAATTTGGATTTAAACTAATAGCTGTTTTAAGGTATTTGCAAGCTTGTAAAAAGGTGTTTTTGTCCCCTGTATTATTAGCTTTAATATAGAGTGCGTTTCCCAATGTATAAAAATTTTCAAAATCAAAAGGATCAAGTTCAGCGACAAGTTTAAAATATTTTATTGCTAAGTCATAATTTTCTAAATTAAATAAAGATTTCGCATAATCTCTATAGACATCTACATCTAAGTCTAGAGTTCTTAAGTTTAGAGCTTTTTCAAAATATCTGGCTGCAAGAAAATAGCTTTCATCAAAAAAATAATAGCTTGCTTTTTCCAATATATAATTTTTAGAATAACAAAAACCTCTAACAACGTATACGCATACACATAAAATTAAAAAAGACAATGTAAATATTATGCTATTTCTCAAGTTAATATCTGTTTTTTTTCTTAATCTCATCTAGTTTATAGTTACTCCTATTTTTGCACTATTTACATTTTGCCAACCAGACTTTTTTAAAGCTTTTATAATACCTTGAGAATGTTGTTTAGTCGAATGAACAATATAAATTTTTACGTTTTTATTTTGTTTTAATAACCATTTTTGTAACATACCAAAATCTGCATGATCAGAAAAAATATCATACTGTTTTAGACTTGCAACACACTTTGTACTATCATGTAGTTTTTTGCCTTTAAGTGCCAAACCTGCATTACTTAATGGGCTAACATAATTTACTAGCATAACAAAAACATTTTTATTTGATAGCATTTTAGGAACAATTTGATAAGATTTCCCTTTATCCAAATCACCGCTTGACGAAAATAATATCATTTGTTTGTCATAACTTCTTACAGTTTGAAGTTTTGTGTCTGTTGGCAAAATTGAACCTTCCTGATAAACATCTTCTAAAAACCAATCTCTTTCCCCTTGACTGTAAAGCAACTCTTTTTGATACAAAGTACTAACATAATTTGCACTTGGAGATATAGAATAAATTGGTACCTGTTTTGAAAGTAAACCTTCTTGCTGCATGAGCTTTAATTCGTACAAAACTTTTTGTGTTCTATTAAGCGACAAAGCTGGAATCCAAACAACTTTGTTTTTAGAAAGTGCTTTAACTAAATCTTTTCTAAAAGAGTCATATTGTTTATTAGAGCTTTTCTTATTACTAGAACCATAAGTTGCTTCCATAAAAATTAAGTCTGCACTTTCTGGAATATCAAACATCCCGTTAAATCTAGAATAACCACTACCTAAATCTCCAGAAAATAAAATTTTTTTATTCCCTAGACTAAACATTAAACTTGCAGAACCTGGAATATGCCCAGCATTTATGAATTTTACAGTTAAGTTTTCGAATAACTTATTTTCTAAATTATAGTCTACTGTAACAAAATATTTTTCTATCTCTTGAGTTTCTAACTCGCAACAGTTCCTACATAACAAAAACTTCATTCCTTCTTGTTTTTCCAAATCAGTTAAATAACCTAAATCTTTAGAATATTCTAAAGATTTTATATTTTTTTTACACTCTGGTCTCCAATGAGCAACAACAAAATTTTTTCTACGCTTAGCATTTTCTTTTTGACTTAAAGACCAAAACCAGTTCCTTTTTATTAAGTCAAATCCGTTCCTATTTTTAAAAAGCTCTAACACTATCTCTTTTGTGGCATCTGTAGAATAAATTTTACCATTAAAACCACTGCTTATTAAAAGTGGAATTTTACCACTATGGTCTAAATGAGCGTGCGTCAAACAAAGAACTTTAGCTCTAACAAGTTTAGGATCTATATTTCTATTTTTATCTTCTACACTCTCTAAACCTTCAGACATAAAAATCCCACAGTCAACAACAACACTAAAATTTTCGTCTCTTAAAAGGAAACAACTCCCAGAAACTGTTTCTGCTGCGCCATAAGGAGTAACAGAAACAGTTGTATAAGCAAACTTTATAAAAAATATTAAGCTAAAAAATGCCAATATTACTTTTTTCATTTAAACATACCTATGAGTTATGAGTATATAATACAAAACATAAGTTTCCTCGGGGTTATCTTTTATTTCTTCAATAGCGTATTTATTATATTTGAAAGCATTTTTGCAAAATTTGAGTAATCCCCTTTGATAAATACACTTTTATTATTTTCGGTTGAGGAAAAAACTAAATTTTATATTTTGTTGTTTAAAGTGACGGTCTTTATGCAAATCTGTATTTTGCAAACTTTTGTGCAGAATATCTGTTTATACCACTGCTTAAATACTACAGTAACTTACATTTTTTCTGGGCTAGAAACTCCTAGAAGGGTAAGTCCATTTTGTATTATTATTATAACACTTTCAACAAGCTTTAAACGAGCAGATGTAAGTCCTGAGTCTTCGTTTAAGACACGACATCTTTCATAGAATGAGTGATATTTATCTGCAAGTTCTATTAAGTATGCAGTAAAACAATGGGGACTCATTAATTTTTCAGATAATAATAGCGTATCACAAAATGCAGAAAGTTGTTTTATTAAATCTCTTTCTTCTTTTGTGTTAAGCAATGCCAAGTCTATGTTATTAATATCCCTAATAATATCATTTCTATTTTTGCTTTCTTTAGCAATAGAAGTGCACCTAGCATTGACATATTGGACATAAAAAACTGGATTTTCACTATTGTGCTTTTTAGCAAGCTCTAAATCAAACTCTAACGGAGAATCTGGAGCCCTAAGTAAAAAGAAAAATCTACAAGCATCTTTTCCAACTTCATCTACAACTTCTTTTAAAGTTACAAAGTCTCCTGTTCGCGTCGACATAGCAACAGGAACACCACCTCTTAACAAAGAAACAAGTTGGTACAAAATTATGGTTAATTTATCTTTATTAAAACCTAACATTTGGATACAAGCTTTGATTCTTGCTACATACCCGTGATGATCTGCCCCCCAAAGGTTTACAAGTTTAGAAAAGTCTCTTTCAAATTTGTTTTTATGATAAGCAACATCTGAAGCAAGGTATGTATATCCCCCATCACTTTTTTTTAAAACTCTATCTTTATCATCGCCAAATTTTGTTGAAGCAAGCCATAACGCATTATCTTTCATATACGCATGTCCTTTTGAAAGAAAATATTGGCAAGCTTTCTCCACCTCTGTTTGGCCTAAATTATCTTTAACAGATGCTATATCTCCTTCTGAAAACCAGTTATCAAACTCTACTGCAAAATCTTTTAAATCATTTTTTATTGTTTCTAAAATATCTTTCACTGATTCAGCTTTAAAATCTATATCTTTAATATTCTTGCCTTCCAAAATTAAACGCTTTGCTATATCAGTAATGTAACTACCTTGATAGTGATCTTGTGGAACTTCAACTTGCTCACCTTTAAGCTGCCTATATCTAATTTCTGTAGATTCTGCCAAAACACGCATTTGATTACCAACATCATTTAAATAATACTCTTTTGTTACATTGTACCCTAAGTGTTTTAAAATCCTAGCAAGAGAGTCACCTATAGCAGCACCCCTGCCATGCCCAACATGTAATGGACCTGTAGGATTTGCAGAAACAAACTCGACAATAGCTTTTTCGTTATTGTTTAGAACCTTACCATAGTTCTCTTTTTCTGCAAGAATAGTAACAAGCTCTTTATAGAGAACACTATTTTTTATATACAAATTTACAAAACCAGCACCAGCAATTTCTGCTTTATCTACTAAGTCAGACATTTCTTTGAGTATTTTATCTATTAACTCCTGAGCTATTAATCTTGGGGTTGTTTTGTTTTTTTTTGCTATGACCATTGCAGCATTAATTGCAAAATCGGCATTAATATTTTTAGGTGGGACTTCTATACTAAATTTTAAATTCTCCTTTATGTTTTTACTTTTTAAATAGTTACAAACTAAATTGTTTAACTTTTTTGCCATATTTTGTTTTATCATTGCCAAGTCTCATACTTTATTTTTTCTGGTTGCCATCTATCTTTTGGTAAATTATCATCTTTAGATTTACCAAGCACAACAAGAGAAAACGGTTTTATGTTGTTTGGCAAATTAAATAATTCTGATATGGCATTTGACCTTTCTTCATTAGAATATATTCCACACCAAACAGAACCATAACCTTTTGCAGTAGCAGCAAGCAGAATGTTTTGAGTTGAAGCAGCACAGTCCTGAGGCAAATATCCACCATAAGCTAAAGATTGATCGCCAACAACTAAAATCGCAAGAGGAGCGCTCAATACCATTTGAGCTGATTGATGTATAGATGCAATTTTTTTATGCATCTGTTTATCCTTTACAACTATAAAATAATAACATCTTGTGTTTCTTGCTGTGGGCGCAGACATTGCTGCACGTAAAATATATTCCAAATCTTCTTGTTTTACATCTTCATTTGTGTATTTACGAACACTTTTTCTTGCAAGCAAAAAATCCATTTCCCCTCCATATATGCAAATCTTACTGGCAAAAATTATACCAATTTTTTATAGCTAACAAAAGATATGTTATAATTATAAGAATGAAAGAGTTACTAACAAAAAATTTAAATCATGCCCAAAAAGAAGCTGTGCTTTGCACACAAGGACCTTTAATAATATTT
Organism: Candidatus Endomicrobiellum roisinitermitis; assembly: GCA_031287855.1. Classification (GTDB taxonomy): domain Bacteria; phylum Elusimicrobiota; class Endomicrobiia; order Endomicrobiales; family Endomicrobiaceae; genus Endomicrobiellum; species Endomicrobiellum roisinitermitis. The sequence continues at coordinate 46,242 of JAITSL010000050.1, read as the reverse complement.
GCAGGAGCAGGAACAGGTAAAACTAGAGTTATAACCCATAGGATCGCTTATTTGCTTTCCATAGGAGTTAACCCATGGTCTATACTTGCTGTTACTTTTACAAATAAAGCTGCTTTAGAGATGAAACAACGTATAGTAGACCTTATGCCAGAAACAGGACATAACGTATGGGTGTCGACATTCCATGCTTTTTGTGCTTACTTTTTAAAGATTGAAGCAAAAAATATAGCGCTTGCACCTGACTTTTTAATATATGATTTTGCAGACCAAAAAAATGTAATCAAAGACTGCTTAAAAGAATTAAATATAGATGAAAAAAAATTCAAAATATCTAGCATTGTAGACAAGATAAGTCGTGCAAAAGATGATTTAAAATCCCCATCAGACATGGCATACGAAGCAGAACAAAACAATGACCTCAATAAGGCAATAACAGCAAAAATATATCAACTTTATCAAAAAAAGCTCGACATGGCACAAGCTTTAGATTTTGGCGATTTAATAATGCGTACAGTTTTAACGTTACAACATTATCCTGAAATACTTGAAAAATATCAACTAAAATACATGTATGTTTTGGTTGACGAATATCAAGACACAAACCATGCCCAATATGTTTTTGTAAAACTACTTTCACAAAAACATGAAAATTTATGTGTTTGTGGTGATGACGATCAGTCTGTTTATTCCTGGAGAGGAGCTGATATAAAAAATATCTTAGATTTTAAAAAAGATTATCCTAAAGCAAAAGCTGTTAAATTAGAACAAAATTATAGATCAACACCAAAAATTTTAGCAGCTGCTTGGCAAGTTGTAAAAAATAATAACAATAGAGTCCCAAAACAATTGTGGACGCAAAACCCTAATGAAGGTTGTGTATCCACAATAAGATCCCTTAATGAAAATGATGAAGCTGAAAGAGTTACAAGTCTTATTGCAACAAAAATTAGACAATATCAATATAATTTTTCAGATTTTGCGGTATTTTATAGGACAAACGCACAATCCCGTACATTTGAAGATGCTTTCAGAAGGAACGGTATGCCTTATATGGTTATAGGCACATTACGATTTTATGACAGAGCAGAGATTAAAGATATTATGGCTTATTTAAAGCTTATACACAATACAAACGACAATATAAGTTTAAAAAGAATAATAAATGTTCCAAGAAGAGCAATAGGAAAAACTTCTTTAGAAGCTCTTGAAAAGTTTGCTTTATTAAAAGGTATATCAATTTGGGATGCCATTGTGTTGGCAAAAGATGTAGGTCTTGGAAAAAACGCAGTAAATGCATTAAACTCTTTTCATCAACTGATTACAGCTTTTATTAACTTAAAAGGTAAAATATCTGTAAAAGAGATAGCTCAAAAAATAGTTGTTCATTCTGGTTATATTAAAGAACTAGAAGGTGAAAATACTCAGGAATCCAAAACAAAAATATAAAATATTCAAGAACTCATTTCAGCAATAACAGACTTTGAAAACCGTTCTCCAGACAAAAGTTTATCAGGCTACTTAACACAAATTGCACTAGTAAGCGACATAGATAGTTTAGACAGCTCTAATGGGAAAATTACTTTGATGACTTTTCATCTAGCAAAAGGTTTGGAATTTAATAATGTTTTTTTGTGCGGACTTGAAGAAGGGCTTTTTCCAATAGGGGAATCTGCTTATGACCCAGAAAACTTATCAGAAGAAAGAAGACTTATGTATGTAGGTATGACAAGAGCAAAAAAACATTTATATCTTTGCTGGGCAACAGAAAGAACTATTTTTGGTAAAACTAAATGGAATATGCCTTCTAGATTTATAAGTGAAGCTGGGTTTAAAGAAGAGTTTGACAAAAGGAATTTTATCCCAGAACATAATTTTAGAACTTTTAATAAATCAAAGTGGAATAAATATACAATTCACTATAATAAAAATCATGCTCAACTAAAATATCGAGATGATGATAGCTATGATTACATTCCATCTGATAATGAAGTCCCAAATGATAAACCTCTTTACACTTCTCAAAAAAATGATGACTCTTATAAAATTGGTTCTAAAGTTTTGCACCCTGTTTTCGGTAAAGGGAAAATTATAGACAAAATTGGTGTAGATGACGAGTTAAAACTTGTAATACTATTTGATTCTGGAAAGTGGAAAAAATTGTTAGCAAAAGCAATAAATATTACTGTAATTGAATAAATAAAATTAAAACTAAACTTTTTGAACTTACCTAAGCATTTGACTGAGTAGCTATTTCTTCGCTTAAGTCTTGCTCACTTTTAACATCGTTTTTTTCTTCACCTATAAGTTTATTCTCTTCTACAACTATCTGCTCAGGAGAAGTAGCATCATACTTTACTTGCATATTTTTCTTATTTTCTAACATATTAGAAACTTTTTTAGGTGCTTTAAATATTGAACTAATTATAAGAATTACCACTACAATTAAAAGAATTACCATAAGATATATCTTGTTTTTATCTTGCATATTCCCCTCCAAGTATAAAGTCATTGTATAAAATTTGAATAATTTTATACAATGGGTAATAGTGTAGATTGTGTAATTTAAATATATTTTATTAAAATAAAATGAACTTTAAAAGTTTTTTTGGAATTGACAAAAAAAATATAAAAAAGAACTGTATACTATGTCAAAATTTTGATACTTCACTTTTCTCTAGAGAACTTTCAAATGGACTTTTTGTCAAATCTACTAATATAAAACCTGCAACTATTATAGCTTTAAAAAATAATTTTCTTTCAGGAGATGCTATTTTATATTTAAAAGGTTCTCCTTGTGAAAATATTTTTGTTTTTGGTAGTTGTGGAGGCTATAGTAAAGTTACCTATGGGGATTTAGTTATAATAGATAAAGCTTACAACTTAGAAAGTTTTTCTACTATGTTAAATTGCAAAAATCAAGTTGATTATTATAGATCATCTACAAATCTGTTAAATTGTTTTTACAAAAAAAATATACATAAAAACTTAATAAAAACCAACAGTGCTTGTGTTAGCTCTTTATACCTAGAAGCAAAATTTTTAGATTGGTTTAAAGAAAAAGAAATTTCTGCTATAGACATGGAATCGTCAATAATTTTGTCAGCCTCTAGTAATATAGGATGTAACGCAATTTGTTTAATGTATGTTTCAGACATTGTAAAAACAAATGCTGCCATTTTTTTGAAGGAAAATTCTATAAAACAAAAAGTGTCTAACTCAAGAAAAAAGTTAGCAGAAATGATTTTAAGGTTTTGTGATGAACAATAGTACAAGTATTAATTTACACTGTTTATAACCTTTCAAGACTATGAGAAAAGCTCTACAACAACATTTATGTAAGGTAAAATAATATGATAGAATGCAAATATCAAAAACTAATGTGGAGTTTTTTGGTTAAAAGTTAAATGAAAAAACAAAAATTGTTTTTTATTCTTGCAGGCGCAAATGGGGTTGGTAAAACTACCGTTTCTAGAGAATTTTTGAAAAAATACAAAGAGTTGTTTTTTCTTAACGCAGATGAAACAGCAAAAAATATAAGTTCTGAAAGTTTACAACAAATAAGAATAGAAGCGGGCAAAGAAGTTCTTAAAAATCTAGAAATGTTACTAAATAAAGGCTCTAGTATTGTCATTGAATCTACTCTATCAGGAAAATTTCTTATTAAAATTATTAAACAAGCTAAAAAACTAAGATACAAAGTTATATTAATTTACACTTTTGTAGATACGCCTGATATATGTATAGAAAGAATCAAAGATAGAGTAAATAAAGGAGGACATTTTGTCCCTGATGAAGATGTCAATAGAAGATTTTATAGAAGTATAGTAAATTTCATAAATATATATCAAAAAATAGTAAACGCCTGGATTTTATATTACAATATGGAAAATGGTGTTGTAGTTGCAAAGTATGTAAACAAGGAAATAGAAATATTGGATGAGCAGAAATATAACCAATTAGAAAAATGGAGTCAAAAATGACTGTTGATGATTACAAATTGATAGACGATATAACAAGAATTTATAATAGAGCTGTTGCTAAAGCGCAAGAAGAAAATCATCGTTTAGGGTTACCAAATGTTTTTTATAGAAACGGTAGAATTATCTATGAAATGCCAGATGGTAGCATAAAAATAAAAAAAATAAAAAACAAAAAGAAATGATTTTAAGGTTTTGTGATGAACAATAGTACAAGTACTTTAAAATTATTAGAAGTATTCCAAAAACGATTCCCAAATTTTGGAACAAATAAATCTAGAGAAATATTTAGACTTATTAACGAAATTTCTAAAATTGAAAAAGTATCATTTAACAAGATTTTAAGCCTTTTAGAACCAACAAATTACCAAAAAATTAAAAACGCACTTTTACAACGCAGATATCCTAAAACTTTTCACAAAAACTCTTTAAATGCATATTATTTGCCAAAATACGAAATTGATCTGTACAAGAAAGCAGACGTTTTACAAAAAAAGTTTTATCCAAAAAATATTTACTATGAAAAAGATGCAACTAACAACGAACTGTTTACAAAAACAAAGGCTTTATTTAAAAATGCTACTTTTAAAGAAATAAGTTGTTTAAAAGATTTTACAAAAGAAAACTCTTTTACATTAACAGACTATAATAATAGATGTGACAATTTACTTTTAGTAAAAGAAAAGCACGATTTTTTTAAGAAATGTCCTTGTTCACAAAACGTAGTAAGCTGTGGATACTCTATTATGAATTTAGGTATGGGCTGTATTTATGACTGCACTTACTGTTTTTTACAAAGATACCAAAATGTGTACGGAATTATTATCCCTTACAACATAGATGATTATTTAGCTAACGACAAAATAATAGCATCTACAAAAGGCTTTTTTAATTATAACCGAATTGGGAGCGGGGAGTTTACAGACTCTTTAATTTTTGATGACATTACAAACTTTTCTAAAAAAATTATCAACTATTTTAAACACAAGAAAAATATTTTTTTTGAATTTAAAACAAAAAGTACTAATATACACACTCTTTTATCTTGTGGTGGTAGAGAAAACATTGTTATAGCTTGGAGTGTAAACTCAAAAAAAATGACTGTTGAAAACGAGTTTAAAACACCCCTAATTCAAGAAAGGTTATTTGCTGCAAAAAAGTGTGCACTAGCTGGTTTTAGCACGGCATTTCATTTTGACCCAGTAATTTATTATGATAGTTGGAAACAAGGATATAAAGAAACAATTGATATGATTTTTGATATTGTACCAAACACTAGTATTAAATGGATAAGTATTGGAACACTTAGAATGCCTACAACACAAAAAACAGTTATTGAAAATCGTTTTCCTCAAACTGATATTCTTAATGGAGAACTACTTCTGGATAAAGATTTTAAGTTAAGGTATGCCAGCATTTTAAGAATTGAAATTTACAAATATTTACTACAATATATTAAATCTAAAAAATCAAAGGCCATTATTTACCTATGTATGGAAGATAGTAATATATGGGAAGCAGTTTTTAACAGTTAAGTCATTTTTATGTTGACTCTACAAGAAGCAAAAATATAAAAGATAAATTCAAATTTTTATGCATATGACTAGTTGTATTTATATGGAAAATAAGATAATATAATATACAATTTTGATAAAAGTAACATGCAATGGATAATATACTAACTATTAAACAAAACTTAGCAAATCGTGTTCGCAAACGACGCAAAGAAATTAAACTGTCACAACTTATGCTGTCATGTAAATCACAGGTATCTCTTGGATCTATAAAACGCTTTGAGCGAAGTGGAGAGATATCATTGTCTTCTCTTTTGCGTATTGCTGTTGTTCTTGACCATGGAGCAGACTTTAATCAACTTTTTACACGTATAAATTATCAAAGCTTAGATGAAATTATAAATGCAAAATAAAGTTATAAATGTGTTTTATCATGGAAAGAAAGTCGGGCGTGTTGCTATGACAGACATGCATTGCTGCGCTTTTGAATATGATAAATCTTGGTTGTCTGATGGTTTTTCTATATCTCCTTTTAAACTTCCTCTTGAGAAAAAAGTCTTTATAGCAAATCCAGACCCTTTTGATGGAAACTTTGGTGTATTTAATGATAGCTTGCCTGACGGTTGGGGCAGAATGCTTATAGATCGTATGCTTGTAAAAAAAGGGATTTACCCCTGCACAAGTATCGATTTTAGACAGACTTGCAATTGTAGGGGCCAGTGGAATGGGAGCCTTAGAATATAAATCTGAAACTATTATTTCTACAACATCTGTAACAACAAATGATATAAATAAACTAGCAGAAGAAGCGCATAATATGTTAAACGAGAACGCATGTACAGAAAACGCCCTTGCTGATCTTTTAAAACTAGGAGGAGCCTCAGGTGGTGCACGGCCCAAAGTTTTGTTGAGAATAGATAATGAAAATTGACTTATCAAATTTTGTGCGTTGAGCGATCCTAAAAACATGGGAAAGCAAGAATATGAGTATTCTATACTAGCAAAGCAATGCGGTATAAATATGCCTAAAACACGCCTCTTTAAAAATAAATACTTTGGTGTAACCCGGGTTGACCGTAAACCAAATGGAGAAAGAATTTTTGTGCTCTCAGTAAGTGCACTGCTTGAATCTTCACACCGTTATCCTTCACTTGATTATGTTGATTTGCTCAATGCAACTTTAAAATTAACAAAAAGCTATGCAGAAGTGGAAAAAATGTTTAGAATTATGTGCTTTAATGTTTTTGCTCATAATCGGGATGACCATTCTAAAAATTTTTCATTTTTGTACGATAATAACAGTTGGATTGTGTCCCCTGCTTATGATCTTGTATATGCAGAAGGAATGAGTGGAGAGCATACCACTACAATTAATGGCAAAGGCAAAAAACCAAATGAACCAGACATAATTAATGTTGCAGAAAAAGTAGGTTTAAATTTAAATAGAGCTAAACATGTTCTTAGTACAATAAAAACTTACATAGCCCAATCAGATATCCAAGAATATTTAAAAAGATAACAAAATACAACTATCTACTAACCACAGGCGTATGTCTTGAGTTTTGATCAAACAATACCTGACTTGAGCGGATTTAAAAAACAGTCCCCTGCACATCAACATGCACGCCATACAGATTAACATCAGGCAAACTTAGGTTACTTTTAGATTAAGAATATATTGTTATTAGCAGCAGTAATCGTAGAGATATTACTACTCCCAGCATTAGTTCCATTCCCATTCCCATTCCCACACCCGCACCGCATAAACATTCAAACTTCCCTCATCATTTCTACCCACATCACTACTGATATTGATGGTATTTCCTGACACAGATATAACTTGGTTGGTGTAGTTTAGAACCTTAACGGAGTTACCTCAAAGAGCGACTTATGAGCAATAAACATTTAATATTTCAAAAGGGGTCTGTCTAAAAACCCTAATGCTTATAATTGCTGTGAGTTTTTTGACAATGCAAGGCAAAAAACACAGGGTTTATCGTACCATAAACACAAGTTTTTTAACGCAGCAGTGTAGAAAATGGCATAGTAAGAATATGCGTTATAGTAAGTCTTTGTTGTCTTATCATTTTGCAAGTTTGCTAATTTGATTAAATGTTTCTTGCGATTGCTCTAGTAACGTAGATAAAGCTCTAAACCACACCAACCACTTACTCATTAAGCAAATATACATAAAGCCGTACAGCCTACCCTCCTACAACGCTACTATTAATATTTAAGAGTATTATTATCCATATTGATAGGACAAAAGTCCACAGATATAGGATGCATTATCCTTTGGATCAAGACTTAAGTACGCTCCATAAACATATTTAACACTAAACGTGCTGTGAGTTACTAGATTAATTGTTTGACCTGCTACACTTACACTTGTCTCCTTAAAACCTGTCAATTCAGGGATACTATGTACAAAAGTATGCTATAATATTTTATGAGCAATTATAAAATTCTACTTATTAGTCTGCTACTTTTTACATGCCATACTTTAAAAGCTCAAGAAGAAAACACAATCATAAACGAACAAAATGTTACAACTCAGGCAGACCTAACTATATCCTCAAATACTGTAGAAGACTCAAGCATATCTAAAGCAGCAAAAGCTTTACAAGAAGCTGCTAATGATTCCAAAACGAAATCTAAAATTACTTTAGCGCAAGTTTATTATCAAAAATCTTATAATGCGTTTAAAGATAATAACCTTAAACGCGCAAAGAAAAACTTTAATTTGTTTTTAGACACCTTAAAATCTGCAGATATTGACTCTGCTTTATATTTTGTTATTTTCGACAATTTAAATGAAATATTAAAACAATTAAATACTATATATTTTTCTACTGCAACTACTATAACGCCAATCACTAAAGATTATTCAATTGCTATGTCTTCTGAAGATAATTCTCTTGTAGAAAAGTATATTACTATATATTCATCTAAATCTGCAAAAGAAAGGATACAACTTGCTTTCGAACGTAGTGGAGCATACAAAGATATTATCTTGGAAACTTTAAGAGGAATGAATTTGCCAGAAGAGCTGTTATATTTACCTATAGTTGAAAGTTTATACAATATTAATACCGTATCCCGTGCAGGAGCAGTAGGGCTTTGGCAAATTATGGCCCATAGAGGGAGAGCGCTTGGATTGCAAATCAACTATTGGGTAGATGAAAGAAAAGATCCAGAAAAATCTACAAAAGCTGCGTGTTTATACTTAAAACAACTATATCTTATGCTAAATGACTGGCACTTAGCGCTAGCTGCATATAATAGAGGGGAATATGGGCTTATTAGAGATATGAGGTTTTCTAACGCTTCAAGTATTTCTGAAATGATTAATAGAAATGCTATACCAAAAGAAACACAAAACTATGTGCCTCAATTTATAGCCGCTGCAACAATCGCTAAAGATTTAAAGTTATACGGTTTTAGTGATCTTAAATATGACCCCCCTTTAAAATATGATGTATATTATACTGACAAAGTTATAGACTTAAAAATTGTTGCAAGTTGCGCAAATACAACATTAGAAGAGGTAAAAAAATTAAACCCTGCACTACAAGCTTGGAGTACTCCTTTAGGGTATTCAAACTTTGCACTAAAAATACCTTCTGGTAGCAAAGACCTATTCTTAGAAAATCTTTCTAAAGTTAAAGATTTAAACCCTTCTCCAGGGTTTGTAAAACATAAAGTTGTAAAAGGTGAATATTTAGAAAAAATTGCCTCTAAATACAAAACTTCGCAAAAAGAAATTTATAAAGACAATCCATTCTTATTAAAACACAAATACTTAAAACCTGGACAAACTCTTATAATTAGGCCTGGAAGAAAATATTTTAAATAATCTGCATTCTAAATATAATTATACTGAGAAAAATTTTAATCAAAGGAATATAAAAATGAATATAGAAAAAATGGATGAGTTTTTTACAAAGCGCGTTAAGATCTACGACGAGTACATGTTAAATGTTGATGGTTGTCGTCAAAGTTATAAAAAAATGGCATCACTCATTCCACCACACACAAAAAATTTACTTGACTTAGGATGTGGTACAGGATTAGAGCTTGACGAAATTTTTAAAGTTTATCCTGATATAAATGTTACAGGAATAGATTTAACACAGGCTATGCTAAACGAACCTAAAAAGAAATATCCTAATAAAAATTTAGACTTAATCTGCGACAATTATTTTAATATTGATTTGGGTAAAAGAATATTTGGCGTTACCATTTCATTTGAAACATTACATCATTTTAAGCATCAGCAAAAATTAACAATTTATAAAAAAATTTATGAATCGCTTATCTCAACCGGAGCTTATTATAGAGTGCGACTATTTTGCTATAAATCAATTAGAAGAAAATTTTAATTTTATACAACGTGATCAATTTTACATTAAAAACAATATTCAAGAATATCAGTATATCATTATGACACACCCTTAACGACAGAAAACGAAATTGCTCTTCTTATAAAAGCTGGTTTTAGAAATGTAAAAAAAGTTTGGCAAATAGGACAAACTACTATTATTGTAGCTAAAAATATATAGTCTTACAGGCCTACTTTTCTAAACTAACCACAGCTATTTCGCTTACGTTAAAAAGTCTCATTGGTGGGCCCCAAACCCTAGTCCCTGAGGTTATGTACATAGTTGACCCGTTATTAAAATATAGCCCATAATAATATTTCATAAAATATTTTATAACTATTGTTGCAGGTGGAATTTGGCCAGCATGCGTGTGGCCCGAAAACTGCACTATTTTAACATCATTATTAGAAGAATAATCAAAAGACTCTGGTCTATGACTTAAAAACAGTACTGGGTAAGTTTTATCTATGTTAGATAAAGTCTTAATAATATTTTCTTGGCTTTTATAATCTTTATCTTTAATACCTGCAACGTTGATAACGTTGTTTGCCAAAACACTATCATTTTCTAAAACTTTGATGCCAAGCTTTGCAAACATATCTAAATAAGATTGCACGCCTGTGTAATACTCGTGATTGCCTGTTACAGCAAATGTTCCGTACTTGGCTTTTAATTTTTGGAACCCATACTCAAGATACTTATCATTTTTATTAATATCTAAATCTATAACGTCACCAGTAATAGCTATCATGTCAGGCTTTAGAGAAATAACCTTATCAAAAATTTTGTTTATAACTTTTGGACTTGTGTATTTATTAATATGAATATCTGAAAGTAAAACTACTTTTAGAGAATTTACAGGTAAGGTCGGTACTTTTATTTTTATATCTCTTATATTTAACACAAAAACAAAATCTATCAAAGATATAAGACAAGCTATAATACTTAAAAAGGACGTTATCATGGTTGAATAATATCTAAAGTTTTTAATTTTTAATATGCAGTTAATAAGATTAGCAGCATCATTTGCAATAAAAAATGTAAGCATTATTTGTCCTATACCCATACACATAAAACCAAACGGAGCAATATAATAAATTAAAGGAATAGTACCCCTATTATTAATAAAAGATAGAACACTTAAAGTAGCAATAAACGCTAACAAACCATATAAATATCTTTTGTATGGATATCTTATGTTCAACCCAAAATTTATACGCCAAGCAATATAAATAAAACTTAAACAATATACAATTATAACAATAAACATTATTCCTCTTTAAGACACATTATAAGACTTTGCCTAACCTTAAGTAGAAATTTTGTAGCTGTATCAGAAAGATAGTCTGGATACGACCAAGGGAGTTTAATGTACCCTCTTTTTTTATATATAGTTGTAACTTCTCCATAGATGCCATTATCTAAATAAATTCTATGACTATAATCTTTTGTTGTAGCAAGAATAACGTTTGCCGGAGTAATATACCCAGGATCTACATTTATTTGTCTTTTAGAATTTATTGCAAATGAATCCTCTAGAGAGTTTGTAAAAACTTTTATACTAGCAAGTTGTGAGGATAAAATTAACTTTTCAAAAGAAATCCATAAACGTTTTAAATTCTCTCCCATTTCCGGATTGTAATAACTTGAAAAATCAAAAGGCATAATATCACTAACAAACTCTATTCTCCCAAATTTGTTTTCTAAAATAGTAAATGTGTTTTGCTTTATTTTTTCATCTGAAAAAATTATTCCACAAAACAATCTCACTTTTTTTGAAGTTCCAATAATCCCCACTTTGTCCTCTTTATTGTTATAATTTTTTAGTTTACTATAAAATATTAAAATTGTAAAATATAATTTATATAAATTTACTGTTTAGGCGTTGTATGTGAAAAAATATTTTATTGTGTTTTTATTTTCAGCTTCTTTTATGTTTTTAAGTAATGCCTGTTTTGCTAACCTAATTGAAAATACAGACTATTTTGTAGATTTTCAAGAACAAACAACAAACATGGCAGCAATTTTACATATAAATTTTATAAGCGTTTTCCCAGATGTTGACCAAGCTGAAGAAATAGTAAAACAGCAATTAAAAAAGTATGGCAATTTAATTACACAAAATAGCCATTTTATCTCTACTATAAAAGCAAAAAAACGTTACAAAAATATTATTGGTTCTGCTTGGTATGTAAACGAACTAGACCCGGCAAATCCTATAAAAATTAAATTTCAAAAAGATCTTGGCACCTACGTTTGGGTTGGGAAAACAAAAACAATCGTCACTTTCCCAAGATATATGGCTTTTTTAAAGAAAAACTTTAAAAAACATACCCAATAACAACTTACTCGTCTTTCATAGAACAAAATTTTCCGCACATTGTACATACATCTTCTTGCCGCGGAAGCAATTTTGCCCTTTCTTTTGCAAATTTTTCTGGATCTAAACAAAATTCTTTTTGTTTACCCCAATTTCTTGCTTTACGCCATTTAGACATTTCGTTATCACGTTCCTTTGCACCTTTAACACCTTTAACAATATCTGCAGCATGGCCCGCTATTTTTGCAGAAATCACCCCTTCATGGACATCGCAAACCTCAGGAAGCCTTAGGTGTTCAGCAGGAGTAACATAACAAATAAAATCAACACCATAAGAAGCAGCTAACGCTCCACCTATTGCCGATGTTATATGGTCATATCCTGGAGCTATGTCTGTAACTAAAGGCCCTAAAAAATACAAAGGAGCATTATGTCCCATCCTTTTTGCAAGGGTAACATTTGCTTCTATTTGGTTTAAAGGTATGTGCCCTGGACCTTCTATCATAGACTGAACTCCCTCTTGTCTTGCCCTTATAACAAGCTCTCCTAAAACTGAAAGTTCTGCCATTTGAGGCCCATCTGAAGCATCATATATGCATCCAGGCCTAAACCCGTCACCTAAACTTAATGTAATGTCATACTTTTTTGCAATTGTTAAAAGTCTATCATACTGCTCGTACAGAGGGTTTTCTTTACCAGTTGCATTAATATACTTAACTAGGAAAGAGCCTCCTCTGCTTACCACTCCTGCTAAACGTCCTTGTCTATTTAATATTTCTACACTAGCTCTGTTAATACCACAATGAACTGTAATAAAATCTACCCCTTGTTGCGCTTGCTCTTCTATAATGTCAAATAAAAGTTCCTCATCTATCTGAGATACTTTTTTACCCTTTGCAACTGTTTTACAAGCTGCTTCATAGATAGGAACAGTGCCTATTTGAACAGGCGAAATTGCAAGAATTTCTTTTCTTATTTGAGTTAAGTTGCCACCTGTAGACAAATCCATAACAGCATCTGCCCCGGCTTTGACTGCAACATCAAGTTTTTCAAGTTCTTCTTTAATATCTATATGATCTGGAGAAGTGCCAATATTAGCATTAATTTTGGTTTTTAGTCCTGTACCAATGCCGACAATTTTCTTAAAATTTCTATTAATATTTTTGGGTATAACAATGCTCCCTGATGCAACACCTTCTCTGACAAACTCTTCACTTAAATTTTCTAATTGCGCCACTTTTTTTATTAAGTCATTTTCTTGTTTATTTTGTGCAGTTTCAATTAACGTCATTTTATTTTCCTCTTTTTGTAACATACTTTTGATTTTTACTTTTAGGTTTATCTGGCATTGTCAAGGGTAGTCTCACAGATTTAACAAGTGGATTTAAAATAGATTTCCTAAAATAATCTCTATTTCTCATTTTAATGTGGCTTTGTATTTGACGTCTTGTCTTTGGAACTTTACAAAATAAAAGAACTCCTTTTTCATTATCATGCATGGTATCTTGATGTAAATTTCTATTTAAAAAATCTATACGAAGACTAAATTTAAATACATTTTCGTCACAAATTACTGGATCATAACCTGAATATAATTTACAAAGTTCATACAACTTTCTAACCCCTGATCCAAGTTTTTCTACCCTACCAATTTGTCTAAATAGCCTGGCAATATTAGGATTTTTAGGGTGTGGCACTAAATTAGAAAGGTTCATGATACCATTTATATATGATCTATTGCTGTTTTCTGTTAAAATTCTATCTTTTTCTATTATAAATCTTGTAGGTTCTCCACCGAAATACTCTTTATGTACAATAATGTTGGCTATCAATTCACGAAAAATATTGCTTCTTAAACTTATTCTTTGGCCAGTTTCTTCCATATAAAAAGGATCTGGTAATGTTTTACGACAAATTCCATCGCTTGTTCGTAAGAATCTATAAGATTTGTTCTTAAATCAACTCTGTCATCGTATCTGTCAGGATTATCAACTCTTTTAATTAAATCTATACTAAATCCAGGAGCTGCAACAGCGATAACATCATCTCTGCCAAACAAAAGTATGCCAGCTAATGTAAAACCTTCTTTCCCTGTAGCAGGACATATATCTTTATCCGACATACCTTTCCATTGATTGTCATTGTTTTGAATGTTTGCTAACTTCCTAACTTTAATCTATTAAGTCTTTTAGCAAATCGCTCATTTTAACGGCAGGGAATATTCTATTTTCAGAATAAGAACTTTGTTTTCTTATATATAAATTTGCAACTTCTTGATTATTATTTGTAATATCAAAATCACCTGAATTATTACGTATAAAAATTCTTGAACCACATCTATATATTTGCGAACCTTCTGGAACAAAAATATGTAAAATAACTTTATCTCATATATAAACTTCTTCAACAGACAGGCAAAACGCTGTAGATAATTTTGATTGATTATTTACAGAATTGACAAAGTCTTGTTTGATTAAAGTAATATATTCTTTATTAATTCCAACAATTTCTTTATTATCCTTAGCACCAAGAAAAATATCTCCACCTTTTGTATTTAAAAAAGCACAAACTGTTTCATAAACACTGTTCCCTATTTTATTATAACATTCCTTAAATTCTCTATTTATACTTTCACCTTGTGAAAGTATTTTTATTGTTTCTTTATTCATTTAAAAGTTTTCCGGTTAGTATATCTTGCTACAAAAAAATCTTCATATTTCAAATAAACTTCTTTTTCTATCATATAAGTTTCGTATCTTTGTTTTTTAAATTCTGATGGAAATTCAGGGTAAAAATTTTTTGAATATTCTTCTAAAACTCTCAAAGATTCTTGTGCTCTTTTAAAGTTAGCAACAAGTATAGAACGTAAATCTTTTTTTGAAGTTTCAGACATTTGTCTACCTGAATCGCCAAAAGAATCCCTTTCTTTTATAATGGTATCATAAACATTTCTTAAAATTTTGTCTGTATTGTGGCGGACTGTGCGAACTTTTTTATAAAGCTTTCCATCGTTTAAAACAAACCTTAAACTATCTTCTACAACTCTCAGTCCTTCTCGGCAACGGTTTAAATTAGCATCAATAATCCTTAAAACAGCTTTTTGGGCAGAAATGTTTAGAGAATTTATACAAGAAGAAAAAGATATGTTTGTTTTTTGATTGTTAAATTTGTTGCCAACTTTATTTTTATGTTTTTTTAGAAGCATATCTTTCTACTATTAAGTTTATTAAATTTGTTGTAGATCTACCTTTTACAATAGGAAACCTGTACACTTTTTTTACGTATTCTCTGCCAACAATTTCTGATAATTTATAATCGCCACCTTTAACTAAAATGTCCGGGCGAAGTTCGCTTAGAATTTTCTTCGGACTTTGTTCTCCAAAAACAACAACATAGTCTACAGGCTTTAAAGTAAGTACTAGTTTAGCTCTATCTTTTTGGTTTACTAATGGTCTTTTAGTCCCTTTAAGACAATTTAACGATTTATCTGAATTTATTGCAACTATCAAAATATCACCTAAGCTTTTAGCTTTATTAAAAAGACTAATATGACCTAAATGCAATAAATCAAAACATCCGTTTGTGAAAACTACTTTTTTACCATCTTTTTGAAGCTTTAAAATTTCTTGCTTCATTTCTCTTCTTGTTAACGCTCTTTTAATATTTTGTAAATTTTTCATGTTTTTATTACCATTTTAAAATTGGATTTCTTGCTGCTTCAACTTCGTTTAACCTTTTAACAGGAGTATTAACCGGGGCATCTTTTACTTTTTGAGGGCATTTATTAGATTCTTCTAATATAATTTTAATAAGTACTTCAATAAATTTGTCTAATGTTTCTTTAGATTCTGTCTCTGTTGGTTCTATCATTATTGCTTCTTCTACAATAGCAGGGAAATATACTGTTGGAGCATAATAGCCATAATCTAAAAGTCTTTTAGCAACATCTAATGTTCTTACAGTATTTTTCAAAACAGATTTTGGTGAAAGTACAAATTCGTGCATGCATTTTTCCCCTGCAGGCACATCAATTATATTTTTTAATTTTGCAAGCATATAATTTGCATTTAACACTGCTTGTTCTGACACATTTTTTAAACCAACACTTCCTAATGATTTTATATAAACATATGCCTTTAAAAGGACAGAAAAATTCCCAAAAAAAGATTTAACTTTGCCAATGCTTTTTGATTTTTTATAATTTAAAATATATTTTGACTTTTTAAGTTCTACTCTTGGAACTGGCAAAAAAGGTTCCAAAAAAGCTTTTACGCCAATAGGGCCTGCCCCTGGCCCACCACCACCATGAGGCGTAGAAAATGTTTTATGTAAATTTATATGCATAACGTCAAAGCCTATATCACCTGGCCTTATTATTCCCATAACAGCATTAAGGTTTGCTCCATCGTAATACAAAAGGCTTCCATTGTCGTGAACTATTTTTGAAACTTCTACTACTGATTTTTCAAATACTCCTAAAGTGTTAGGAACTGTAAGCATAACAACCGCGACTTCTGGCGTTAAAATTTCTTTTAATTTTTCTATAGATAAACTACCATCAAGTTCAGACTTGAAAGGAATAATGTCAAAACCAGCAAGCGCTGCAGAGGCAGGGTTTGTACCGTGAGCAGAGTCAGGAATAATTATTTTGGCTCTTTTTTGTTTTATAGATTTAAAATATTTTGAAATCACTAAAAGGCCTGAAAATTCTCCATGAGCTCCAGCTGCAGGTTGTACTGAAAAGTAATCTAACCCAGAAATTTCACATAAATCTTTTTCTAGTTTATAAATTATTTCTAAAATACCTTGCATAGTCTCTTGTGCTTGATAAGGATGAACAGCATTAAACTCGTTAAACTTTGCAATACGCTCATTGATTAAGGGATTGTATTTCATAGTACATGAACCAAGAGGATAAAATGTTGTACTTAAAGCATAGTTTTGCCTTGAAAGGTTTATAAAATGTCTAAGCAAGTCACTTTCAGCAATATTTGGAAGACCTAAATGAGAATTTCTTTTCAAGCTTTCTGGGATTTGGTAATCACATTCTACATCTAAATTTACACTATAAGCGGGTTTACATTGGCTAGACATCTCATTTAATAGTTTTTCCACTTGACCCCCTTCTACATTAAAAACACAAATTTTATTTTTATATTTTTGCAAGGAGTTCTACTAATTTATCTATCTCTTTTTTGGTTCTCTGTTCTGTTACACAAAACAATAAACAGTTTGTTAAGTTCTCATTAAAGTTAGATAAATCTAACGGGCCTAAAATATTATTTTTCAATAAAACTTTGTTTATCTTTTTTATATTTTTTTGAGTTTCTATTACAAACTCGTTAAAAAAAGTTTTGTTTTCAAACTTTACTTTAAAACCCTCTAAAGACTTAATTTTGTTAAACGCATACCTAGCTTTTGAGATGTTAGTTTTAGCAAGGTTAACAAAGCCTTCGGCTCCCCAACCAGCTAAAAACACGCAACCTGCTAAAGCATTTAAAGACGCGTTTGTACATATGTTAGATGTAGCTTTTTCTCTTCTTATATGTTGTTCTCTAGACTGCAAAGTTAAAACAAAACCTCTTTTATGATCTTTGTCTGTAGTTTGCCCTACAATTCTGCCAGGCATTTTCCATTCTAAAGATTTTTTTACAGCCATAAAACCAAAAGTCGACCCGCCTACAGCCATTGGAGAACCTAAAACTTGCCCTTCACCAACAGCAATATCTGCATTATATTCTCCAGGAGCTTGAAAAAGTCCAAGAGATAAAGGGTTAACTACAGTAATAAATAAAGCATTTTTAGATTTTGTAGCAGCAGACAACATTTGCATATCTTCAATTATGCCTAAATAATTTGGAGACTGCATTACAACAGCTGCAGTGTTGTCATCTATATTAGCTTCTAAAACAGTTCTCTCTATTGCACCATTGATTCCTTGAGGTAAAACAACTAGTTCTGCTTTAGAGTTTTCCAAATAAGTTTTAACTATTTGTATATATTCTGGATGAAGTAAAGAAGAAATTAATATTTTGTTTTTCCCACTTATTCTTAAAGCTAAAAGAACAGCCTCTGCTACTGATGTAGAGCCGTCATATAAAGATGCGTTTGCAGCATCTAATCCCGTTAAAGTACAAATTAAACTTTGATACTCAAAAATAGCTTGTAGCGTACCTTGGCTTGCTTCTGCCTGATATGGAGTATAAGCCGTTAAAAATTCTGACCTACCAATAACTTCACAAACTAAAGAAGGTATATAATGATCGTAAATTCCTGCACCTCTAAAAGTGGTAAAAATTTTATTTTTTAAAGCTAACCTCTTAAAAGAATTCAAAAGCTCTTGTTCTGTTTGTCCATTAGAAATGTTTAGCTCTTTAACTCTTAAATCTTTAGGGATCTCACTAAAAAGCTCGTCTATACTTGTAACACCTATAGAATCTAACATCTGTTTTTTTGCTTTGTAATTTTGTTGTGTATAGTCCATAGTACCCTATTTTAAACTATTCTTTGATATGCTTGCGCATCTAATAGCCCATTGAGCTCTGTCTTGTCTGATAGTTCAATCGTAAACAAGTAACCTTGCTCATATGGTGATTGGTTTACAAGTTCAGGATTAGATAAAACATTATCATTTACAGCAACAACTTTACCACTAACAGGAGCATATATATCAAAAGCAGATTTGACAGACTCTATCACTGCAGCTGGAGAATCTTTTTCTACAGTTCTACCAATTTCTGGAAGTTCAACATGCACAATATCTGTTATTTCGTGTTGAGCAAAATCTGTTATGCCAACTATAGCTTTATTGCCCTCTATTCTTATCCATTCATGTGTTTTTGTATACTTTAAATTTTGTGGTATGTTCATTATTGTTCCTTTTAACAAATTATCTTTTATAAATAAAGTCTTACACTTACATTTGGAATATCGTCTACATCACTTGCAAATCTGGTAAAGTTGTCACCTAAAGTTAACCTTAGTCCACACTCTGAGGAAAGAGATAACTTATCTAAAACAAACCACTCTACACCAAGCCCTCCAATTAAAGTTACATCTTGGTTAGAAGCCTTGCCTGAATGTACCCCTATTGTAGGCGACGCATATATATTCAACTTTTTATATGTTTTAATTATTCTTAATGCTTTTACACCAACAGCATAGGTATTACCAAACCTACCACTATAACCACCACTAACTGTTCTAAAACTAAAAAAACCTTCAAGCCCAACTATATTTGTTAAATAATACCTTACAGCTAACGCTGTATTTCCTATCCATGTAGTATTTGTACCTATTGCAAACTTGCCTTTAAAACTATTAACTATTCCTTCCTGAGCAAAAACACAAACATTTAATAGAAATATAAAAATAATAGACAAAATCAATTTTTTCATTAACTTTTCCTCTCTTGTTTATTTTATTTCATTAATTCTATTTTGAGCTTTTTCTGCTTCTAAAGTTGCAGGGAAATTGATCAAAATTTCGTTAAACGTTTTTAGTGCCTCATCTTTAGAACCTGAAAGAAGATAATATTCAGCTAAGTTTAAATAAACATCCTTTACTAAAAAGTGGCTATGATACTTATCTATAAACTCCCTTGAAGCGTTTATAGCATTAAAGTAATCTTGTTTTGTATCAAAGACATAAATTATTCTAACTTGAGCTAAAGGTTTTATTTTTTCAGGTTTTGCATCTTTTACAGTATCATTTAAAAGCTTTAATGCCTCTTCATACGCGCCTATTTGAGTAAATATGTCTGCCTTTAAAAGTCTTGCCTGGTATGCTGCAGGCATTTTAGTGTACTTAGATATTGTTTCATCTAATAGTTCTACTCCTTGCTTTTGGTTTCCTTGAGAAAAAGCAACATAAGCTGAAGCTAGTTTTGTAGAAGCTACATTGTTTTGGTGATGTTTGAAACATACAACAAAAATAGTTGTAACAACAACTGCTAAACCAATGCTTATAAAAGTAAAAAATTTAATCCTTTTATCCTCTTTTTGTTTTTTTAAGAGTTTTGAGATCATTGTTTTTAAGTTAACTTTCATTTATCTGATCCTCTTTATTATTATTATTTATTTCTCTATAGAACTTAGTTATGAAAAACTTCCGTGCAGTAAATAATTTCAACTTGGAAATTATAACAAAGCATTACTTTACAGTCAATTAAAACTGCATTCAACCTATATATTTTGATAGACTATTTTATTATAACATTATAAATATCTGACTTGACTGGCTTTAAGAAATTGTTAGTTTGTGAGCCAAGTAGAGAGGTCTAGTTTAGAATCTTAGCGAAGTTATCTTAAAGAGCTGTATATGAGCAATAAACATTTAATGTTAATACAAAATTAGCATTGTATGAAGTGAAGCTAAATACATTTAAGTATTTCTTGTCTTAGCATTTAGCAAGTTTGCTAATTTGTATTAAGTGTTTACTTGTGATTACTTTAGTGGATCACTCTAGTAACATAGGTAAGGTTCTAAACTAAGTCAAACTAATCGAACCGAACCATCTGAGCAACAAAAGATTACTGTCAGGCACAACAATTGTTAAATATAAAATTGGTCACACTTAAGGATAAACGCAGATTGAATTAATTCAAGTTTATTATTATATATTGCTATTATGTCAAAACGTATATCACTTTTTATATCGTTTTTCTTTACGTAGACAATAGCAGACTTAATAATTTTTTGTTGTTTAGCAAATGTTACAGCTTCTTGGGGAGTGCCAGCATATAAAGACTTTCTATATTTTACCTCTATAAAAACCAGTGTGTCTTTATCTTTTGCAACTATGTCTATTTCACCAAACTTAGTAGTAAAGTTTGTTGTTAAAATTTTATACTTGAGTTTCTTTATATACGATAACGCTTCTTTTTCTTTATCAAAACCCACTTCTCTTGCTGTTATTGGTTTTAAAAACACAAAATTTATCCTATAGTCAGTTTAGTTGGCTTATATTACATATCGGCGCAAAAGATTTTCTATGTATTGGACAAATACCATATCCTTTTATAGCCTCAATATGCTTTTTAGTACCATACCCTTTGTGTTTCTCAAACCCATATAAAGGATATTTTTTTGCATATTTATCCATTAAAGTGTCTCTTGTAACCTTTGCAAGTATTGAAGCAGCTGCAATAACAGCACTTTTTGCATCTCCTCCAACTATCGTTTTTTGAACAATATCTAATTCTTTTACTTTACAATTACCATCTATTAAACAAATGTCCGGTTTTTTTTCTAACTGTAAAATACTATTTTTCATTGCAAGAAGCGTAGCTTGCAAAATATTTATTTTGTCTATTGTGTTGCTGTCTACAACAGAAATAGCATAAAACAAAGCTTTTTCTTTTATTATTTTAAAAAGGATTTCTCTTTTTTTGGGTGATAATTTTTTTGAATCGTTTAAATTGTCAATTACGCAGCTTTTGGGAAGAACAACAGCTGAAGCTACTACAGGTCCTGCTAAAGGACCCCTCCCAGCCTCATCAACACCAGCAACGAGCTTAGGTCCTTTATCATAAAAAACTTTATCAAAAGCAAATAATTCCATCTTTTTTTAGTTGCTACGAAGATATTTGAGCTGACTTTGCTTTATTAGTACTTGTAACCCTTCTTGAAGAATCTTCAGAAATTCTTGCAGCTTTACCCGAAAGATCTCTTAAATAGTATAGTTTTGCTCTACGCACTTTCCCATGTCTTACAACTTCAACTTTTTCAATACGAGGTGAATTAATAGGAAAAATCGCTTCTACACCTACACCAAAAGAAACTTTTCTTAGCGTAAAAGTCTTTGAAAGCCCGCTACCTTTTATGCGTATTACTGTGCCTTCAATAACTTGGATTCTTTCATTTGAACCTTCAACTACTTTAAAATATACTTTTACTTGATCACCAGGTCTAAAAGATACGCCTAAGTCTTTCTTTTGCGCTGCTTGGATATAATCTAATAATGACGACATTGATATTCTCCTATTTAAACTAAAACTTACTTTTTAACAAATCTGGTCGCCGTATCTTTGTACGTTCGTATGCTTCTTTTTTTCGCCATAGATCAATCTTTTTATGATCTCCAGACAACAAAACATCAGGAACTTTGTTCCCTTTAAATACAGCCGGCCTTGTATAATGTGCGTAATCTAGAATCCCGTTATAAAACGAATCATTTTTAACTGAAGATTCTTCTTTTACAACTCCAGGAAGCAGCCTTGCAAGACTGTCTACTACCACCATGGCAGGAATTTCCCCACCTGTAAGAATATAATCACCTATAGATATTTCTTCATCAACATAGTTAATAATACGTTCATCTATGCCCTCATAATGTCCACAAACAAAAACTAAATGTTTAAACTTTGAAAATTTTTTTATGATTTCATTATTTAAAGTTTTACCTTGTGGTGACATGTAAATAACGTAAGGTTTAGAATAATACTTCTTATAAAGATTGTTCTTTTTTTTTACACCTACACTCTTTATAGCATCATATAAAGGTTCTGGCTTTAAAACCATTCCTACACCACCACCAAATGGCTTATCGTCAACTTTTTTATGCTTATCTTTACAAAAAGACCTTATATTTGTAACTTTTATGTGTAAAATACCATTTTTTATTGCTCTTCCTATCAAGCTTTCTGTAAAAGGTCCTTGAAACATTTTTGGGAATATTGTAAGAATATCAATCCTCATACACAAAATAACCGTCATACTCAAAAGTGTCATCAGCCGATTTTACTTGACCGTAAATATCATCATATTCTTTTGGCAAAACTACAAAAACTTTTTTTCTTGTAATATTTACTTCTTTTATTACATTTTTCAAAGCAGGAATCAAAACTTCTTCATTATAATACTTAACAACCCAGATATCGTTACTACCAGTAGCTATAATATCAGAAAGAATTCCTAGTCTATATCCATTTTGATTAAAAACCTCAAAACCTAAGATATCGGAAATTTTCCACTTTAAATCACTTTTTTTAAAATCCATTTACTTTTACTCTACTACTTCAACAGTTGCTCTCTTGTCAAGCTTTGCAGAAGCCGAATTTACAATAACTCTTATTGCCTTAATAATCCGTCCCTCTTTACCAATAATCTTACCCCTATCTCCAGGTGCAACTTTAAGTTCTAAAACAGTAGCTTTTTCTCCAGCAACCTCTTTAACTTCGACTTGATTAGAATCGTCAACTAAAGCCTTCGCAATCAGAAGTACTAAATCCTTCATAAATCCTCCTGTTTAAGCCGAACCTCGACCAATTTTTATCTAGTTTCTATTGTTTGCTTCTTTTTTATTAATACAGCAACAGTTTCAGATGCCTTTGCACCTATACTTAACCAGTAATTAACTCTATCCATATTAACATTACACTTACTATCTTTAGCTATCGGATCATATTGACCTAAAACTTCAATAGGTTGACCATCTCTTTTTGTTCTTTGGTCAATAGCTACAATTTTATAATAAGGCCTTTTTGGTTTGCCACTTCTTTGCAAACGTAAACGCACTGCCATCTTAAATACCCTCCTAAATACCACCAACACATAACAACTCTTAACATATAGCTTATATAGTTTAGTTGTAGAATTAAGATAGGATTATACTATCTTCTCATCTGCCAACCTATCGTTTGAAAACAACTATAACACATCTACACAATTTGTGCAAGTGCACATTACGATATATTAAAACGGAGGGGGAGAGATTCGAACTCTCGGTACGGACCTTCATCCGTACACCGGTTTAGCAAACCAGCGCACTAGACCAACTATGCGACCCCTCCATACTTTACATTGTCAGAGATTATACTAAAAAATATTACACGTTGCAATAATTTCACAATTATTTGTACAATATATTTATTGGTTGTCAAAAAGAGGCTAAGATGAACTTAATTGATGGTAAAAAGATATCTTATGAAAAAAGAATTGAAATTGAAAATAGAATTGAAAAAATTAAGCAACAAACTAGTAGAGTTCCAGGGTTAGCAACAATTCTAGTTGGAAATAATCCTGCAAGTCAAGTATACATTAAATCTAAAATTAAAGCCTGTGAAGATGTTGGTATTAAATCTTTTCATCATACTTTGCATGAAAACGCATCTATAGAAAACATTCTTTCCTTAATAAAAAATTTAAACAATGATCAAGAAGTTGACGGCATTCTCTTACAATTACCTTTACCAAACAACCAAGACGCACAAGGTTGTATTAACGCTATCAACCCTTTAAAAGATGTAGATGGACTACATCCTTTTAATGCGGGGTTACTTAACCTTTCAAAAAGTTGGAATGAAATTATAGAAAAAAATATTTTAGTTTCTTGTACACCGCTCGGCATTATACACATATTACACGTATCTAATATAAACTTGGCAGGTAAAATCGCAGTTGTTATAGGAAGATCTAACCTTGTTGGCAAACCTGTCTCTATGTTGTTACTAGCAAATAACGCAACTGTAATAATGGCTCACTCAAAAACCAATAATTTAAAAAACTTATGTAAAAATGCAGATATAATAGTTGCAGCTATTGGGAAACCAAAATTTGTAAATAAAGACTTTATAAAAGATGGTGCAGTAGTCATTGATGTTGGAATTAATAGAACGCCAGACGGTTTATGCGGCGATGTGGATTTTGATTCTGTCAAAGATATGAACATAAATATAACACCTGTACCTGGTGGTGTTGGCCCTATGACAATAACAATGCTTTTAGAAAACACTTTAAAAGCATTTAATAATAAAATAAATCATAATTAGAAAATTATTTCAAGCCGACAACTGCAGGAATTGAACTACTCATAAGTTAATAAAAAATAGCTTTTAAGTATTACTTACAAATGATCTATTTTGGAGAAACAATGAATTTTAGTTTTATAGTGACTTTTTTACTACCATTAATTGCAGGGTCTATGTACTTTTTAATGGCATTTCAAGTAAAACGTACAAGTAAGTTTCGTTCTATAATGTTTGGAGAAATTGGATTTAGAAAACTTGAAACTGCTTTTATATTGTTTGGTATTTATTTTATCACACGACCTCTGCAAAACATTTTAGGGACTCATCCTTGGCCTCTAATAATTAATTGCACAAGACAGCTTTTTTTAATGGCCCTTATCTCTCCTTCTATTCTTGTTGCTATTTTTCATTGGGTACCAACACCAAGTGGAGCACCGCGTTCAAACAAATTTGCAGCTTACTCAATAGGTGTATTAATGGGTATTATATTTGTACTTATAAATACTATTGCTGTAACTGAGTCAAAAATTATATCCATCTGGGGTAATATTGCTATTTACGATCCAATGTGGTTTCATTCTCAATCGTCAATACAACTTGTGTTGATACATCTAACTTGCCAATTTGTTTCGCCGGTAGGGTTTCTACTCCTTGCGGCAGCTTATGTAAGACATAGGAGACATAATTATACTCTTACAAATATTTACAATCTAATGCCTACAAAATGGAAATATCTTGAAGCAAGTCTTATTATTTTTGCAGTCTCTTTTATTTTAGCAGGAATCGCAGCTATTGCAGGACTTTACTATACTTATCTTTGGACCATTTATTTTACTGGTGCTATTATTTCTGGATTTTTTGAAATGAAAAGCATTAAACTTCCTCCTCGCCAAATACCTAATGATTTGAAAAAAATTTGATTTTTTTTATTTATTGTACTATATATAATATTTAAACATATGTTATTTAAAATTCCTTGCGCTTTGCGCGAAAAAATAAGGGAATTTTTCCCAAAAGGAGTCAAACATGGCTTGTGGATCTGGATGCAAAACAAAAAAGGCAACTCCTAAGAAAAAGGTTGTAAAAAAAGTAGTATCTAAGGCGAAAAAGGCCACGAAGAAGAAAGCAAGATAAAATCTAGAATAAAAAACCCGTCTAGTAGTAAACTAGATGGGTTTTTTATTTTTTACTCAGACGTATATTTACGTAATCTTTTTTCGACCATAATCTCTCCATGGTTATCCTAAAATTAATAGCTAACATTATCATTGTGTCAAAGGAGATTTTTTGGGTCTGATAACATCAAAATTTACATATTTACGCAAAACTTCTGGAATGACCACTGAACCATCTTCTTGTTGGTAATATTCTAAAATGGCAGCAAAAGTCCTACCCACAGCAACGCCGGATCCGTTAAGAGTATGTAGAAGCTCTCTTTTCTTATCCTTGTATTTTATTTTCGCATTCATTCTCCTTGCTTGAAAATCTTTAAAATTTGAACATGACGAAATTTCTCTATACATCGAGTCCCCTGAAAGCCATACTTCTAAATCATAAGTCTTTGCTGAAGAAAAGCCCATATCACCAGTAGATAAAAGAACTACTCTATAAGGGAGTCCTAAAAGTTCTAAAACGTGCCCCGCATCAGAGACCAAACTTTCTAATTGCTCGTTTGAATCTTTAGGACTTACAAACTTTACAAGTTCAACTTTTTCAAACTGATGATTCCTTATAAGTCCCTTTGTGTCCCTACCATAAGTGCCTGCCTCTCTCCTAAAACAGGCAGAATAAGAAACAAATTTTTGAGGAAGGGCAGGCTCATCAAGTATAGTGTCCCTATAAATATTTGTAACAGAAACCTCTGCAGTTGGTATTAAATACAAATCATCGCTCATACATTTGAATGCATCTTCCCCAAATTTTGGAAGTTGCCCTGTACCTCTCATAGAAGCGCTATTGACAAGATAAGGAGCCATTATTTCTTGATAACCTTTTTCTTTGTGTGTATCAAGAAAAAAAGAAGTAATTGCTCTTTCTAGAGCACAGCCTTCATTTTTAAACACTACAAAACGCGCCCCAGAAATTTTTGACGCTACTTCAAAATCTAAAATCCCAAGCTTCTCGCCAATTTCCCAGTGCTGTTTAGGCTTAAAAGGAAATTCTTTTGGTTTTCCAACAAGCCTTATAACTTTGTTATCTTTTTCATCTTTTCCAACAGGCACACTTTCGTCAGGAATGTTAGGCAGACTAAGAAGAAAATCTTCTATTTGATTCCCTATCATTAACAACTGCCCTTCTTGTTGTTGTATCACATCTCTTAACTCGTTTATCTCTTCAAGCAAGTCTAAAGACGGCTCTTTACCTTCTCTTTTAAGATTGCCTATTTTTTCAGATTCTTCATTTCTTTTAAGTCTTAAAGATTCCATTCTGCTTATTACAACTTTCCTTTCCTGATCCCATTTTAAAAGTTGTTTAAAATCAATATCTTTATTTCTAGAAAGCATTGCTTGTTTTACAGCTTCAACATTTTCTCTAATAACCTTTATATCTAACATTTTATCTCCCTAGATTTAATTTGAATAGTGAAGTTCAACAGAATCTGTTGTACCTATAGAAGTTTCAACATCATTTATAAATTTATCTGAACATTCCACAAGAAATCCTGTTTCAATGGAAAATTTTCCGTGAACCAAATCCTCTAAATCTATAAAAACTTTTACTTTACCTTTATAATTTTCAAAAGTTTTCTTTAACTCTTCATTTAAAGTATCGTCATATCTTGTAGTTGAAAGTTTTATATGAACTTCCCCACTATTAGGAAGAAATTTCTTTTTTGCTTCTTCTAAAGTCATAATATCTTCTACTATAATTTCTGGTTGGCCTTGAGATCCCATGAGACTACCTTTTACTACTACAACATTATTAGGAGTAAGGTAGCTGCTAAATTTCTCAAAATTTTTTGGAAAAACTATAACATCAACACTCCCGTGTAAATCTTCTATTTTAAGCCTAGCATAAGGCTCTTTTTTTGTTTTAGAAATAAGCTTTTTCACAGAAACTATCATGCCTGCTACACGCACAGTTTGCGCTGTTTTAAAATCAACATTTTCTTTAGGTTCAGGAAGTTTGTCTAAGCTAAAGTTAGAATAGGCCACAAGTTCTCTTTTTAAAGGTGTAAGAGGATGTCCGGAAAGATAAAAACCTAAAACTTCTTTTTCAAAATCTAAAGCTTCAAAAAGATCTAAAGGTTTAGATTTTTGAATAGAAGATATATTCATAGTGTCTGAACTGTCAAACAAAAAACCTTGTGCTGAATTTTCATCTTGTTTTATTTTTGAAGCTTTATCTACAGATGAATCTATACTGGCAATCAAATCTGCCCTAACTTGTAATTTTTCTTTACCAAAAGAGTCAAAAGCTCCTGCCTTTGCAAGGCTTTCAAGTGCTTTTTTATTTGTAGATTTTAAATCAATTTTTTTTAAAAAGTCGTCCCAATCTTTAAACTTTTGAGGAACCCCATTTTCCATTCTTGCCTGTTCTATAGATTCAGTCAAACCTTCTCCAACATTTTTAATCGCAAGAAGACCAAATCTTATATTTTTACCTTCAATTTTAAATTTTCCATCAGAATATTGTATATCAGGAGACAATACGCTAATGCCAAAAGTACTTGCATCGTCTAAATACATTATCAGCTTGCTTTCTTCGTTATCTTTTATTGCAGAACGCCCTATTTCACTGTTAAGTAGCGCTGTTAAATACTCTAAAGAATAATTTGCTTTTAAATAAGCTGTCCTATAAGAAACTAAGCCGTAAGCAGCAGAATGAGATTTATTAAAACCGTACCCTCCAAAAGCTACAATATTGTGAAATATTTTTTCAGATATTTTTTTATCAATGCCCTTTTCTTTAGCTCCACTTATAAATTTTTCTCTTTGCTTTTCAATAACTTCTGGAATTTTTTTGCTCATAGCTTTACGCAAAGTATCTGCTTCCCCTGGAGTAAACCCTGCTAAAGCTACAGACATTTTCATTACTTGTTCTTGATACAAAATAACACCATAGGTACTTTTTAATATTGGCTCTTGTAGAGGATGGTCATAAACAATCTTAGTTTTTCCATGTTTACGGTTTACAAAATCGTCTAACCTACCAGCCCCACCCATAGGGCCAGGACGGTATAAGGCAATTAAAGCTATTATATCGTCTATAGAGCTTGGTTTGAGTTTTCTTATCAAGTCACGCACTCCTCTACCTTCAAGTTGAAAAACTCCCATTGTTTTTGCTTCTTCTAACAACTGATAAGTTTTATTATCATCTAAAGTAATATCATCTAAATTAAAATTTGGGTTATTTTGTTGTATAAATTTAACACAATCATCAATAATTGTAAGAGTCCTTAGTCCTAAAAAGTCAACTTTTAAAAGGCCAAGTTGTGGTAATACAATACCATCGTACTGAGTTGTAACAATCTCCTTTGATTTTGCAAGTGGAGAATAATTTGTAATTTCTTCATTTGCTATAACCATCCCAGCAGCATGCACACCTGTGTGTCTTTTTAACCCTTCAAGCTTCTGGGAAATGGTTATAAGTCTTGCAATTTTTTCATCTGATTTAACAAGCTTAGACAAATCTATTGAAGACTCCAAAGCCTGCTTAATGCTTGTATTGTGAGGAACAAGCTTTGCAATATTGTTAGATTCAGTAGGCGTAAACCCCAAAACTCTTGCCACATCTTTTATAACAAGCCTAGCCTGCATTGATCCAAATGTTATAATTTGAGCACACTTTTCTTCACCATATTTTTGACGCACATATTTTATAACTTCATCTCTACCAGAATCTGCAAAATCTATATCTAAATCAGGCATTGAACGCCTATCTGGATTTAAAAACCTTTCAAACAACAAGTCGTACTTTAAAGGGCAAATATCTGTTATATCTAAAGTATAGGCAACCATTGAACCTGCTCCAGAACCTCTGCCAGGTCCAACAGAAATTCCATGATCTTTAGAATATTTTACAAAGTCTGACACTATTAAAAAGTATGAAGCAAATCCCATTCTGTTTATAATATCAAGCTCTTGTTTTAATCTTTCTCTATGTTCTTGTTGAATATTTACATATTTTGTTTTAAGACCTTGATTACATAAATATTCAAGATACTCTGAATCAGACTTGTATTCTTTTGGTACGGGAAATTGTGGTAAGAGTAATTTATCTGTACTTATTTCAAGGTTAGTTTTTTCTGCAATTACTAAAGTATTTTTTATAGCTTCAGGAACATAAGAAAATGTTTTTATCATATCTTCTGGGCTTCGATAATAAAAAAGATCTGAATTAAACCTTAGTCTTTTAGGATCGTCCAACATTTTATTCGTCCCTATGCAAAGTAAAATATCATGAATTTCAAAATCTTCTTTCTTTAAAAAATGGCAATCGTTTGTAGCAACAAGAGGGATGCCTGTTTTTTTTGATAAATCTAACAGACTAGGTATTATTCTTTGCTGTTCTTCAAGCCCATTATCCATAATTTCTATATAAAAGTTATCTTCCCCAAAAATGTCTTGGTACTCCGTAGCTACCTTTTGAGCTTTCTCATTGTTGTTTTTTAGCAATGTACTTGCAACTTCTCCAGCAATACAACCAGAAAGGGCAATTAAACCTTTACTATACTTTCTTAAAACCTCTTTATCTACACGAGGCTTATAATAAAATCCCTCAGTAAATCCTATACTAACTATGCGCATAATATTTTGATATCCTTGAAAATCTTTGGCAAGTAAAATTAAATGATTGTAGTTACCACCATCATCAGATGTTGTGTCAATATTTTTATCAAAACGCGATTTTGGTGCAACGTAAATTTCGCAACCTATAATTGGTTTTAGACCACTTTGTTTTGCCGCCCAATAAAATTCCATAGCACCGTACATATTACCATGATCAGTAATAGCAAGAGCAGACATTTTATATTCATTAGCTATTAGATTAAATAGTTCCCCAGGATTTCCTTTATCGTCAGTAAGTTTACACGCACCATCCAGCAAAGAATATTCGGTATGGTTATGCAAATGCACAAATTCTTGAGCCATAAAAAACACCTACTGTTTTAAAATTTTATAATTTGAAAATCTCTCTAAAATTTAACACTTATCTTTCTCACATCTTCACCTATCTTAGTACGTTAAAAAACTTATCAATATAGCTTTTCCATTTACTTACATTTTTTGTCTTTTAGTATAGACAGCTTCATGACAATCATAAAACATTAGAGTTTATTGGTATTGACATAATTATATCATTTCAGAAAAAAGTTTCTTTAATTTACGTAAGGAAACAACATCAATATATTTATCCATGCTCCAGCTTTCATCAGGGGGAGTAACAACAAACGAATATTTTGGAGAAATATCTTCAATAGCAAGATAATTCCCTTTTGATAAAACTGGAGTATAGGAGGCTTTACACTCAAGCACAAATACTTTGTTGGTAATTTTAATAACAAAATCAACTTCAGCTCCTTTTGCAGTTCTATAGTAAAACACCTCTGCATTTGGATACCAACCCTTTACATTTGAGAGAACGATCTGTTCCCAAATATAACCAAAAGAGGGATGGTTTAACTTCTGATCAAATGAACGAAGTTCAAGTAAAGTTGCTGTTATTCCTGAGAGAGAAATATGGAAAAACTGTTTCCACCATATAAGTGCTTTCTAATAAATCAATGTAACTTTTCACAGTAACAGAACTAATCCCTAAAGAAGTCGTAAGTGCACAGTAGTTAACAACTTGACCATTTATATGGGCTATCATCTTCCAAAGACGACGCATAGTTGCAAGTGTAAACCCCGACCATTGCAATAAGTCTCTTTCTAGAAAAGTTGAAATAAAACTTTCACGCCACTGGTAAGAAATAGAAGAATCTTTTGCCAATAAACTACGATGAAATGCACCTTTAGAGAAATATTCTTCAATACTATATTTACTGAATTCTCTTAACAAAAAAGGCGTCAATCTTTTATACGATATTCTGCCAGCTAACGATTCTGAACTTTGTTTTAACATGTCTCTTGAAGCTGAACCTAGTATAAGAAAACTGCCATCTCTATTCCACTTATCTACTAAACTACGTATTAAAGGAAACAGCTCTGGCTTTCTTTGAATTTCATCAATACAAATAAGTTTCTCTTTATGTGAGAAAAGAAACCATTCAGGATTATCCAATTTTTGTAAATCCGAAGGAAGTTCCAAATTCAAATAAGTACTTTTAGGAATTTCTTTAAGAATGTGCTTAACTAACGTTGTTTCCGCATTGACGCGGACCTACAACAGCTGTGGCAGGGAAATTTCGTATAGTTTTTATTATATCTGATGTAATTAATCGATCAATATATATCATTTTGATCCTTCTAAAACAATTTTGCCTAGCAAATTTAAAGTTCTATTTTAAATTTGCTAGGCAAATATTATCATAAATACTTTAGAAATAGCAAGCACAAATGTTGAGCGTCTCTTGTAGAATTACTAATACTATCTTAATTTCAAATATTTTATAGTAATAAAAATTCTGTACTTATTTCACAAATAGAGGTTTTGCTTGAACAGGAATAGCCAATATAAAAATACTTACCACAATTCCCACAATAAAAATTTATACTCCACCCCTTGACTTATAAATAGTTTGTCCTACTCTTTTGATGTGTTCTTTTAGTGCTTGATTGGTTAAATCTTTATACAATGAAATATCAACAGTGTAAGGTATATCTGAATCTTCAAAGTCACCGTACATTCTAGCTAAATCTTTGTACGTAAATGTATTATTTACTTCTATTGCAATATCAATATCTGATCCATTTTTATAGTTCCCCTTTGCACGACTGCCATATAAAATAACTTCCTTTAAACCACTATATCTTTTAAATACACTATTTAACGTTACAAGTGTTCGTTCAGATAAGCCATAATTAGACTTAACCACATTAGTCTCCGGATATTTCTATCATTTTTTTCTCAAAATTAAGAAATTCGTTATAATACATATAAACTATATTTTTTATCAATTCATTTTTAATTGTATCATCATAAGTATGTGCTGACAAATTTCTATCATTTATCATATCAATCCACGTTTGTCCATTAAGGATTAACTCCGCTTTAAAAGCTTCACGAAATGTACCTTTACTACCAATTGTTCCGTTAATGCCCATATATTCTAGATAATCTTTCATTGTTTTCCATGCTAACTCATATGTAAATTCAAAAGATTTAATTAATCCTTGTTCTTCCATATCACTTAATTTTTTAGTACTTAAATAGTTAACGTTCTCTTTTAATCGCGCTAACGCTTTTCTATAATTATCAAAACGTTGTTTCCAGCGAATATCCTTTTGCACAGACAACCCTCCTTCTGACTTTTGCTAAAAATATAACAACTTCTTACTAGTATTCGTATATGCATAAACTCTAAAACACCAATGAAAATATTTATTTTATAATCCAACTCAATACATTATTTCTACTAAATCACAAGCTATACAAAGTTTTTTTTACATATTACATTAATATAATCTACTTTATTTCATTGTTATCTAATGCTAAATCTATATCAGAAGTTTTTTTGTCTTTACTTGAACACGAGACCCAAAAATATATACCTTAATACCTAAATCTCCTATTTGGTCTGTAAGAATATTTTTTATCATACATAAATACTTTGGGTCCAAATTTATTATTTTATTATTCATTTATTTTTCTCAAATTATTTAAAAGTTTCTTTACATCATTTACAAAATACTTACATAAAGCATATACAACCCCTGATGGCTCTTAACTATACATATGAGAAGTTTTATTGCCAGCTTCATGATATTTAAACCAATTTTCAGGATCCTTTATTAATCCATTTTCAAAAGCTTCTCTAAACAACTGTTTTTTGGGAATTATTTTATCTACTTGATTATTCATTTCCAATAACGTTGCATAAATTTCCAGCTGAGCTCATATGTAAATTTAAAATTAATGTAGAAGGTTTTGTGCTTATATTCCAAGTTAAAAAGTGTTTAAAAGCTTTTGATAGCTTGTCAGAGGCCAAAATTCACTTGAAACTAAGTCTTCTACAGCGTCTACTTTTTGCCTTAAAGCATCCAAAATTTCTACACCTTTAGATGCAAACTCTTTTGCAGTTTCTGCTAGCTGGCCATGTGAAATTGTAACAAATTTATCTAACTCCGAGTTATATTTACTTATATCCTCATAAAGTCCAACTAACGTTTTAATTTCTTTTACAAATATATCTGACTTCAAGTTTAGTTCTCCTAAATTTTTTGCAGTTTTAGAAAGCTTGTCTATTTGTTTTAAAATTGCAGGTAAAATTAATGTGTTTACAATCTTTATAGCGTACTTATATTCTATCTCTTTAGTTTTAATATAATTTTCAAGTTTTATTTCTACTTTCGATTTTAGCTCTCTTTCATTTAATATGTTAAATTTAGCAAGAGAATTAACAGTATCTTGATTTAAAAAAAGTTTTAAAGCTTCAGGCGTATTTTTAGCATTAGGAAGGCTCCTTTTTTCTGCTTCTTTATGCCAATCTTTTGAATATCCATTTTTTTCAAATCTTATGTCTTTTGTTTCTGAAATTACCTCTTTTATAACTTCTAAAGCTTTTTGCTTGACATCTGCATCACCTTTTTTAGATTCTACCCTGTTATAAACCTCATTAAATCCATAAGATGCTATAAAATTTAGTACAGTTCCAGCTTCTGATGGGTTTGAAGAAGAACCTAAAGCTCTAAACTCAAATTTGTTACCTGTAAACGCTATAGGAGAAGTCCTATTTCTATCAGAATAGTCTTTGTTAACTTTTGGAAGATTTTGAACGCCAAGAGTAATTTCGTTTACTTCTTTCTCGTCAATGGTCTTTGCTTTTTCTATAGAATCTAACAAGTTACTTACATATTCCCCAAGGTACACTGACATTATCGCAGGAGGAGCTTCATTTGCACCAAGTCTGTGGTCATTACCAGCATCTGCAACACTAGCTCTTAAAATTCCACCAAACTTTTTTACACCAAATAATACTGCACTTACTGCTATAAGAAAAGATATATTCTTAAGAGGAGATTTTGAAGGTTCAAAATAGTTTGCGCCAGTATTATCACCAATAGACCAGTTAAAATGTTTGCCAGAACCGTTTACTCCAGCAAAAGGCTTTTCGTGAAGGAGCGCTACCATATTGTGCTTATCTGCAACTTTTTTTAACACTTCCATAATCTGCAGATTGTTGTCTATAGCTAAGTTAACTTCTTGATGTAAAGGCGCAAGCTCAAACTGATTAGGAGCAACTTCCTTATGTCTTGTCTTGATTGGTATTCCTTTACGATATAAAGTGTTGTCCACTTCTTCCATAAATTCTAAAATATTTTCTCGTATGGTGCCAAAATAGTGGTCTTCCATTTGTTGCCCTTTTGCCGGTTTGGTGCCAAAGAGCGTTCTTCCTGTAACTATAATGTCGGACCTAGAAGCAACTAAATCTTTTGATAAAAGAAAGTACTCTTGCTCTATCCCTGCAAAAACTTTAACTTGTTTTGCATTCTTGTTGCCAAGCAGTTTTTGTAAAGCAATAACTTTTTCATTTAAAACTGTAAGAGACCTAAGTAAAGGTGTTTTTAAATCTAAAACTTCGCCTGTCCAAGAAAGAAAAACTGAAGGGATTACTAAAGTTTTTGTTTTCCCAGATTCTAAAAGAAATACTGGAGAAGTTGGGTCCCAAGCGGTGTATCCCCTTGCTTCAAATGTAGATCTTATGCCTCCTGAAGGAAAAGAAGATGCGTCTGGTTCTGACTGTACAAGCTGAGATGCAGAAAACCTTTCTATTATCTCACCATTATCACCATAATCTATAAAAGAGTCATGTTTTTGCGCAGTACCACCTCTTTGAGGTTGGAACCAATGAGTAAAATGTGTTGTACCATTTTCTAAAGCCCATTCTTTCATAGCGTGGGCAACTTCTCCAGCTATTGACTGGTCTAAAGGTTCTACATTATCTATAGCAGCAATAAGCTTTTTATAGATATTTTTACTTAGCTTTTGTTCCATAATTTTTTTTGTAAACACCAACTCACCGTAATAGTTGCGTATTGATTGCATAGATACTCCTTGTAGAAAATAGTTTCTTCATCAATTAATGCTGATATTTAACTATTTTGTTGATAATATGTCAAGAAAATATGGTTTTTAATAAAAACGTAAAGCAAAAAAAGCAGTTGTGCCAAGAATATTGGCACAACTGCTTAAAACTTATTATATTAATTTATATCTTTAAAATAGTTAGAACATATATAAATAACACCATTCCACACAAAGCATAGCGTCCCATAGATACTATTCTCTTTCCAACAGGCTTTGACCGTCCAGTTTGAACTTCTTGCAAAACAAGATGCTTTGGAACAAGCCAGAAAAAGAAAATAGCACTCCCTAAAGCGCACAAAGGAATCAAATGTAAAGACAATACATCAATAACCTTTCTTATGTTCCCCACGACTAATACTTTACACAGCAAGACTGTAGATGTAGAGACAAGAAATATAGCCAAAAGACGTGGTACTTTAAATTTATCATGCAAAGCCTGTACAACTACCTCAAGCTGTCCTATAAAAGAAGTCAAAGCTGCAAAAAATATTGCCAAAAAGAAAGTAAACATAAAAAATTGGCCAAAAGGAATAGCTTTAAATATATCAGGCAAGGTTATAAATAAAAGAGCAGGTCCACTGTTTAAATCTTTTCCAAAAGCAAATACTGCTGGGATAATCATAAATGTGGCCAATACAGAAACAAATGTGTCTGCAAAAACAATGTATTTTGCAGAAGAAATTATGTCACTGTCTTTTTTCGTATAAGAGCCGTATGTAACCATTGTTGACCCCCTTAAAGACAGAGAGTAAAAGACTTGCCCTAAAGCTATCATCCAAGTTTTTACATCAAACATATAGTTCCAATCTGGAGAAAATAAATACTTGTATCCTGCAATTGCGTTTGGTAAGAAAGCTACTCTTATGGCTAAAATTATAATAAGTATAAAAATTGCAGGAAGCATTACAGCACAACTCTTTTCTATGCCATTTCTAATACCGCCAACCAAAGTTACTATAGCTGTAAGTAAAGTTATACTCATCCAAAAAAGAATGTGTTCATTACTTGATATTGCAACATAATATTGATTGCTGCTAACTGCGTTAAAAGCAGAACCTGTTAAAGAACCCAAAGTAAAACGTATAACCCAAGAAAACACTAACGTGTACCCCACAGCCTGCAAAAAAGCGACAAGAACACATATCCAACCAAAAGCTTCGCCTGGCGCTGTGTTTTTACTGCGTAACTGTAAAATTTTCTTGAAAGCTGTTGCAGGACCTCCACCTGTAAATCGTCCAACAGACACTTCGCCAATTAAAGCAATAAGTCCTAAAGCGATTGCACATGCAACATAAGGAATTACAAATGCTGCTCCGCCTCTTTCGCCAACACGGTAAGGGAAAAGCCACATGTTTCCCAGCCCAATTGCTGTACTGGCAGCAGCAAAAATCAAACCCCATTTGGATGAAAAAGAATCTTTTGACGAACTCATTTGGCAATTCTCCTATATTTTTTATCTTGTTGTCTAAATCTTGCTCAAAAAAACAAAGAGCATAAAGAGAACTATTCTCTTAGCAATTTTGTTGCTTTACTTAATAAAGAAAGCAACGTAATATATTTTATTTTTTTTTGAAAAATATATCAATAAATTTTTAAAGTATGTCATTAAAAAGTAAAGGGAACCAAACAGAT
Source organism: Candidatus Endomicrobiellum roisinitermitis (assembly GCA_031287855.1). GTDB lineage: Bacteria > Elusimicrobiota > Endomicrobiia > Endomicrobiales > Endomicrobiaceae > Endomicrobiellum > Endomicrobiellum roisinitermitis. Next base: position 8,475 of record JAITSL010000050.1, on the reverse strand, counting down.
ATACCCTAATTTTGTCCTTTAAGTTCCCACACTCAACTTCTTATGAGAGAATCATTAAAATTTTCAAAAAAGTACAAAATCAAGTTTAAGATACCACTATTACGATACTAAACTATATTAACCCTTACAACCAAGCTTATATTTTTTCTGCACAACTTAAAGAATTATTTAAATTATCATTTATAAATTTGGCGTTTGGTTTAAGCTTTTCAACAAACTTTGTAAGTATAAGTGTCAAAGCACCATCTCCTGTAATATTGCAAGCTGTACCAAAACTGTCTTGCAATGCGAAAATACTAAGAATAAGTGCTGTTGCGCTGCTATCAAACCCAAGCACACTGATGATAAGCCCTAAAGATGCTATTACTGTACCACCTGGTACACCTGGAGCTCCTACAGCAAACAATCCTAACAACAAACAAAACAAAACCATAAGTCCTACAGAAGGCAAGTGACCATAATAGATTTGAGAAACAACCATTACAAAAAATACTTCAGTAAGAACAGACCCACAAACATGTATATTTGAAAAGAGCGGTATACCAAAATCTACCATATCCTCACGTAACACTTCTGACTTTCTTGCACATTCTAAGGCTATAGGCAAAGTAGCAGCCGAGCTCATAGTACCAATTGCTATAAGATATGCAGGTCCATAATATTTTAAAATTTTAAAAGGACTTTTTTTAGAATATATAGCAGCAATACCATACAAAACTGTAAGCCATATATAATGCTCTACAATTACAATTAACACTACGACTGCAAAAATCGGTAACTGTTTTGCGATAACGCCTTCATAAGATAAAGAACAAAATGTGCAACCAACAAAAAAAGGTAATATTGGAACTAATATCCTTGTAACTATAGAAAGAACTATCTGGTGAAATTCTTCTAATAATTTTATTGCTATTGTAGACTTTGTCCAACAAGCTGCTATCCCAATAATAACAGAAATAAATAAAGCGCCCATAGCATTTATAATAGGGGTGACATTTAACTCAAATATTACTTTTGGTAACTCTTTTGCCTGCATAACATGTGAACTAATGTTTAAATGAGGAATAAGCTCAAACCCTGCAAATAAAGACATAAATGCTGCGCCAATGCTTGATATATAAGCTAACAAAAAAGCAAGCCCTAAAACTTTAGAAACACTTTGTCCTAGTTTAGTAATTGAGGGCGTTATAAAACCAATTACAATAAGAGGAACACAAAAGAAAATAAAAGATCCTAAAAGTTTCTCTATAGTAACAATAACTTGCATAATATTATTTTCAACATAACAGCCAGCTATGCTTCCAACAATCATGCTTAGAATCAATTTTGCTGGTAAACTATTTACAAATTTTCTCATACTTAAACTCCTTTTTTATTAACAACTCGTTTTATATATCAAAACGTTATAAATTTTGCAAAGTATACTTGGGAATTTATTTAATATTAACTTTGTTAACTCTTTAAATAGACACATATAGTCAAAACAACTTATAAAATTTTTACTACAAGTTCTTTTAAGTATTAAAATACTAAAAGATCGATACGTAACTTTACTTGTTAAACATTTTATTGGGAAATTGTTTGCAATGTGTATGGGTAGTATTTACTACATCGTAAAAAATCGTAAATATTTACAGTGTGTTTAGTGTTTATATTAAACCTTTTAGTTATAATCTTGATCATTAATTAACTCTTTTACTTTTTTGATTGTGCCCTTTATATTGTTTGATATTACAATTTCTGATATCATGCAAACGTTGTCCGGCTTATATTTTAAGACTTGTTTAATATTTGAAAATTTAATACCCCCAATTGCAACTTTTGGAATTTTTATATTATCTACACAAAATTTTAAATATTCTAAGCCTACAGGACTCGAAGCATCATCTTTTGTAAAAGTTTGGTATATCGGCCCTACTCCTATATAATCTGCACCCTCTTCTTGCGCAAGTAAAGCTTGGTTTTGGAATTGCGTTGATAAACCTATAATCATGTTAGGTCCTACAAGTTCTCTTGTTTTTCTTATAGGCAAATCGGTTTGCCCTATATGAAGACCATCACTTTTTACAGCTAAAGCTATGTCTATATCATCGTTTACAATAAAAAGACAGCTATACTGTTGCGTCAATTTACGTATAATTTCACATTGTTTAAATTTTTCTATTTTTTGTTTATGTTTTTCTCTATATTGTAAAATTTTTACTCCGCTGTCTAACATCTCTTTAACTACTTCGATGTTATCTTTCCCATTTGACAACTTTTCATCTGTTATAGCATAAAATCCTTTTGGCATTATCTTCTTCATAACTACTTAACCCTTTACTAAACTATAGACTGTGTTAAATGAACCCGCAACCCATACATTTTAATAACCTAGTCTTTAAAAATTAAAACATTTTAGAAACGTTAACAAATGTAAAGCAAATATTATCATATAAAGATATAAACTCGCAAATAAATGTATGCTTGCTTGGTCTAGTTTAGAATCTTATCTACGTTACTAGAGTGTCTCACTCACAGAGCAATCGCAACAAACATTTAATCAAATTAGCAAACTTGCAAAATAATAAGCTAAGAAAGACTTATATGTATTTTGCTTCAAACACTGAATGGGGTCTATCTAAAAACCTTAGTGCGTATCCTTACTGTGCCTTTTTCTACACTGCTGCGTTAAAAAACTTGTGTTTATCACTATAAGCCCTGCGTTTTTTGCCTTGCATTGTCAAAAAATTCACAGCAACTATATGCATTAGGGTTTTTAGACACAGCCCTTTTGGAATATTAAATGTTTATTGCTCATAAGCTTGCTCTTTGAGGTAACTCCGTTAAGATACTAAACTAGACCAGCTAACTGTTTATGTGTCAAGCGAATGTAAAAGTTAATATAAATTTGAACTTTTACAATAACGTATCTTCGCTAATGGTCGATTAACTCATTACAAGTTGAAATGTTTAATTATCTCAGTCATTGCTTCTGTAGCTTTTAATGAAATAAAAATGTCTGTAATATTGTTTGTAAAAGTTGATGGCAAAGGGTTAATTTCAATAATAGTGGCCTTATGTTTTTTCGCTTCAAATGGAAGTGAAGCTGCAGGATAAACAGTGCCAGTAGAACCTATAACAAGCATAACATCACATATAGAGCACTCTTTTATAGACATTTGCAGATCATATTCTGGCAACATCTCTCCAAAAAACACAAAGTCTGGCTTTAGTATTGCATTACAAAGTTTGCAACAAGGGGCAACTTGTAAATCAAAATCTGTGATAGAGTACTTACTATTGTCTTTCATGCAAATCAGTCTTTGCGCATTACCGTGAAGCTCATAGACATTTTTATTTCCAGCTTTTGTATGCAAGTTATCAATATTTTGAGTAACTACAGACTTTAACAATCCGCTTTGCTCAAGTTTGACAATTGCAACGTGAGCTGCATTTGGTGTTGCCTTAAGAGTAGTTTCATAAAACCCATCGCAAAGCATACTCCAAGTTTCTTGCGTATGGTTTATAAAATAGTTTATATCAAAAAGTTTTTCTTCATACTTGTTCCAAATACCATTTTCTCCACGAAAAGAAGGAATACCACTTGCAACAGAAATGCCTGCACCTGTAAAAGCTATTACGTATTTTGATTTACCTAAAACATTTATAGTATCTTGTAAAGCTTCTTGCATATGTTATCCTTTTTTAACAAGTACAAATTATTAAAAGAATTCTAAACTCACTTTTTTATTATCATAAATACAAAATCAATGCTAACCTTATTTTGAATTCTGTGTTAGATATACAATAAAACTTTATATTTCTAAAACTGGTACAATTATAATGTTTTCGTTTGGTATAGACATCACTTTTTTATACAGACAAATTACAGCCCCTGTACCAACCTTTTTTTTTAATATAGAAAGAGTCTTAAAATTTTTATAGTCTCCAAAGTCCGGGGTTGCAGTTTTTTTAACTTCTATAGGATACAAAGTCATATCTTTCTCAATTATAAAATCAATTTCTTTTTGATCTTTATCTCTATAAAAATATATATTTGGTTTATCGCCATTGTGCAAATAAGATTTTAAAATTTCAGAAAATACGTAAGTTTCAAGCATGTTTCCACTTTGGGCACCATTTTTGAGAGAATCAGGTGAATCCCAAGAACATAAAAACGATGCAAGCCCTGTATCAAGAAAGTAAATTTTTGGCGTTTTTATAACTCTACTTGCAATGTTTGAACTGTACGGATAAATTAACTGTACTACGCCAGACCGCTCTAAAATTTCAAGCCACAACTTTGCTGTTCTTATATCAATATGCACATCCTTGCTCAAGTCAGAATAATTTAACAGTTGACCTGTTCTTGCAGCAACAGCAATAAGAAAATTGTAAAAATCTAACTCGTTTTCTATATTATAAAAATCTCTAACATCGCGCTCTATATAAGTTTGAATATAAGAATCGTAAAAAATTTTTCTGCCAGTATTTTTGTTAGCTATAATTCGTGGAAAAGACCCTTGCCATATTTTTTCAAAAATTTGAGGTGACGTAAAAGGTTTTGACAAACTTTTTTTTAAAGCCAGCTCTTTAGATGGTAAAAATGGTTTTGACTCAAAAGGTTTTTTAATAATTTCTTTATGCGATAGTCCTAACATATCAAGTATAGCAACACGACCCGCAAGCGATTCTCTAACACCTTGCATAAGCCTGTATTTCTGAGAACCTGTAAGCCAAAATAGTCCATCTTTATTTACCTTGTCAGAATAAATTTTAATATAAGTGAACAATTCTAGAGCGTATTGTACCTCGTCTATTATAATAGGAGGCTCATTTTCTTGAATAAATCTTTCAGGATCATTTTTTGCAAGATTGCGAGCTTTTAAATCATCAAGGGTTACATACTTGCGTCCTTTTTCTGCCAAATGATTCATCAACCAACTTTTACCAACTTGTCTCATACCAGTTAACAATATCACAGGGAACCCTTTTGTTATTTTTTCAATTACAGACTGTATTGTTCGTTTAAACATAATTTCCCTTTTCTGTTTCGGATATTTTGACATACCTATGCAATTATAAACGAAAAAAAGTTGATTGTCAAAAATAAGCTCATATTTTCATCTTATCTACTAACAACTGAAATATGTGCAATGTTTTTACTTGTTATGCACATAAAAATAGAAAATATGTTGGTTGGTCTAGCTTAGTATCTTACCTAGGTTACTAGAGTCGCAACAAACATTTAAACAAATTAGCAAACTAGCAAAATAATACAAGAAAGACTTATATTATGTATTTTGCTTCACACAATGAATTGGGTCTGTCTAAAAACCTTAGCATATTCTTACTATGCCTTTTTCTACACTGCTGCGTTAAAAAACTTGTGTTTATTACACTATAAAGTCTGTGTTTTTTGCCTTGCATTGCCAAAAAATTCACAGTAATCATAGGCATTAGGGTTGTTAGAGAAACCCCTTTTGAAATATTAAATGTTTATTGCTCATAAGCTTGCTCTTTGAGGTAACTCCGTTAAGATTCTAAACTAGACCAATATCTGCTGCATTGTGTGTTGTTGCTTTGGCGTAGATAGCTTATTTGCTATAATTGCGTTATGAAAAAACCAGAACTTTTATTGCTTGCTGGCTCTCTTTCAAAGTTAAAAATAGCGTTTTTGTATGGGCATACGCTGTGTATGCTGGCATTGCATAAATGTCGTTACGAGCAAAATCAAAATTTCCTATAGAAGATATGCGTGAAGGAATAACTTAAATTTATAGTACTTTTAACATCGGAGGATTTTTATATGTCTTACGAAAAAAATGAAGATTTTTTTAAAACTTTAGAACAATGGGTTGAACAAAATGGAATAACCATAGATAGACCAAAAGATACTCCGCATCCACGATTTCCAAACTTAATTTATCTTATAGATTATGGTTATATTAATGGTACTAAATCCCAAGATGGTAGTGGCATAGATTTGGTAAAAGGTGATGACGAAAGTTTAAAAATTGTGGGTATAATTTGTAGCCTTGACCCGGTTAAAAAAGATTCCGAAGTGAAAGTACTCCTTAATTGCACAGAAGAAAACATAAAAACTGCAATGATGATGTTTAACAATCATACAATGAAAGGGATACTATTAAGAAGAGAAAATTCTAACCTACAAACATAAGTGTAGCAGGACAAACAATTATGATATCACGTTTAGTGTTGCAGGCAATGGTAGTACAAATGGTGGTAATTATGGGAAGGTAAAGTTTAAGTCTGATCTAGTTTAAAATCTTATCAGAGTTATCTATCCTTAATTTCATAACATTGTTCCTTAAAAAAAGGAATTGTAATTTACTACTGGAAACGGACTCGTACCGTTTGGAGGAAATGTATGGACAGTTCCAGTAAATTATTTGTGGGAGTAATTAGATAGCATGTTGATAAATCGGTTTTATAAATATGTCAAAGGTATAGCCAAAGTATTTTTCGTTATAGGCAGTGGTGAATCTACTAAACAAACAATTGCGCCTGCTCCAATATTTTTTTTAAAAGATTTTAAAATATTAAAATTTTTTACATCATTTGCCGTAGGGTTAGCTGTGCGCTTGATTTCAATAGGATAGAGCATATTATTTTGTTCTATAATTAAATCGATTTCTTTTTGATTTTTATCTCTATAAAAATAGACTCTGGCTCGTTTGCCATTATGCCAATAGCTTTTTATAATTTCAGATATTACATATGTCTCTAACATAGCTCCGTTCATAGCTCCATTTTGCAAAACTTTTACAGTATCCCAGCCAGTCAAATAGCATACAAGACCAGTATCAAAAAAATAAAGTTTTGGAGTTTTTACAACTCTTGTAGTAACATTGGTTGAATATGGATATAAAAGAAAAATTAACCCAGATGTTTCTAAAATTGATACCCAAGATTTTACTGTATTTACACTTATTCCTATATCGCTAGCGATACTATTATAATTTAATAGTTGGCCTGTTCTAGCAGCTACAATTTTTAAAAAATTTAAAAAATTATGTTCTTGTATAATATTAACAAGAGCTTTAACGTCTTTTTCAATATACGTATTTATATAAGAATCATAAAACAGTTCCCACTTCATTTTAGTTTCAGTTAATAAGCGGGGATATGACCCTTTCCAAATTATTGCATATATTTCTTCTAAATTTAAAGCTGGCGTATTTTTTTTATTGTTCAGTTCAAAAGAAGGCAAAAATGGTAAACAATCTGGTTTTTTATTCTTTTCTCTTTGAGATAACCCTTGCAAATTTAATACTGCAACTCGTCCAGCTAAACTCTCTGTAATATTTTTCATTAAATAAAACATTTGCGAACCTGTTAGCCAAAACAAATCATTCTTTTTTTCTTTATCTATGATCATCTTTATATAAGGAAACAGCTCTGGAACATATTGTATCTCATCTATTAAAATTGGAGGAGCATATGTTTTAAAAAATAAGGCAGGATCACTTTTTGCAATAGATCTAACACGTGGGTCATCAAGTGATACATAAGTTCTTTTATCATTTATCAAATACTCAAAAAGTGTTGTTTTGCCTACTTGACGAGGCCCATTAATAAGCACTGCTGGGAATGTGGTGGATGCATTCTTAATGATTTTTGAAAGAGTTCTTTTGTAATACACTTGTCTAACCTCCTGTAATTACAATCATAATAATTTTAAGGATAATTTGCAATATCATTGCAAATTATCCTTAAAATAGCGTGGTCAAAAAAGTTACAATCGCTCTTTCTAAACCATTAAAACCGTATAAGGAAATATATGGGAAATTTAGGGTGTCTTTATTAACTATTTTACAGAGCAGGTATCGGTATAATCTCCAAGTAGCTATAAAACTAAGATTTATACGCAAAATTTTACAAGCTAAAACAACAACCGCAATCAATGCAAATCATGGTATGCTTTTAAAAAACTTATTAATGTCTAACTTACTTTGTAGTTTCAAAAAGTACTCTTATCAAGAAGTTTTACCACTCCAACTATAAACGGTTTATCACCTTCAAAGATTAAAGAAATTATTCCTCCGGCCAGAAGCCACTCCAAAAATAGCTTCGAAAACAAATCAAAATAACCTCCTCTATTGTTTTTGTTCCCCACATGAGAACACTGCTGCGTGCACTGTTATTGAAAAAGATAGCTATTATATATGCTCAGAGTGTGGTGGTTGTAAAATAGCTCAAATTAACAAACTTGCAAAAAAGTTAAACTATATGGTGCGTATGTTGATATGCCTACTGGCGTTGTAGTAAACTATGGAGTGCATCCTAGCGTGTTCTTTTCAAAAAAAATACGCTCCGAGCTTCAAATCCCATAGGCAAAGCCAAATCGTTGGCTTTGCCTATGACCCTAAAACTTAAATTTACTATTTCTACTAACTTTGACCCTAAAAGTGTACGGAGAGAGAGGGATTCCTTTTCGGTAAAATCCCTGACTGGATTTTCCTCCAAGCC
>JAITSL010000049.1 GCA_031287855.1 Candidatus Endomicrobiellum roisinitermitis | reverse complement strand
TCAAAGAGCAACTTATGAGCAATAAACATTTAATATTGCAAATTAGCTCTGTCTGAAGCAAAATTCATTTATGTCTTTCTTGTCTTTTCATTTTGCTAGTTTGCTAATTTGATTAAATGTTTACTTGCGATTGCTCTAGTAACGTAAATAAGAGTCTAAACTAGACTAACTATGACTCTTTAGTTACTACATTTTATATTCTTATAAGTGAATCCTTCAAATTTTTTTAAAGGATAAACTCGGACTATAACATTAATCAAAATTTTTAAAATATTTTTCAGACAAATAAGAACTCCGTACATATCTGCCAACTATTGCTTGTTTTATACCTATAGAAACAGCAAAATCTTCTATACGTTTAAATTCTTCATCAGTGTATTCTTTTATTATAGGATAATGATCTTTTGTTGGTGAAAGGTACTGTCCTATTGTCAATGTATCTATATTTGCATTTTTTATGTCTTCAATAGTTTTAAAAAGTTGTTTTTGAGTTTCGCCTAAACCAACCATAATCCCCGTTTTAACTTGAAAAGAAAAATATTTAGCATGCTTTAAAATATTTAAAGAACGCATATAGTCTGCACCTACACGAACTTTATCGTATAAATCAGAAACTGTCTCTAAATTATGAGCAAAAACATCTGGTTTTGCATTCAATATCATATCTACAGAACTAATATTACCTAAAAAATCTGGCACTAGCACTTCAACTTTTGTTTGTGGAACTATCTTTTTTATTTCAAAAATAGTTTTTACAAAATAAGACGCTCCACCATCATGTAAGTCATCCCTAGTTACAGACGTTATAACACTATAAGAAAGACTCATTTTTTTAACTAATTTTGCTATTTCTGTAGGTTCTTTTTCATTTAAATGTTCTGGCTTATGTTTTGGGACTGAACAAAAACTACACTTTCTAGTACAGTTTTTACCAAGTATTAAAAATGTTGCTGTTTTATTTTTAAAACATTCACCTATATTTGGACATCTAGCACTTTGACAAACGGTATTAAGGCCACACAACTTAATTTCTTTTTTAAAAGATATAATGTCTGCAACAGATACTCTTTTTTTTGCTAGTTTTGCTACATATAAGCTTTGCAAATCTTTCTTCCTTTTTTTAAAATTACAACGATTTTTTTAATATATGTACTTTTTTCTCAACTTTTGTAATTTTTCTTTATCTTCTTTAGAAAACTCAGATACTAAAACTTTTCCGTTACTTGTTTCTATACCTACAATGTCAACCTCAAACTTTGTTAAGTCTGGAACCCTAACCTTTGACCACTGACCAAAACTATTTAAATCAATCTCATAAGTTTCTTTAGACCCAACAGAAAGTTCTTTTGGCATATCGTATTTAAAAGTACCATCAAATAGCACATTACCCGTTTTATAAGCAACAAGCCTACCTCTACAAAAAACAGTTATTATAGGCGCCTGGGAATTATTCTCTACAGTGATTTCTGCTATAGAAATAGGTAACGTGTCTGGAGTGTACTGTTTATAAAATTTTGCTTGTAAAACTTTTACTCTTGAAATTTCCTTTTGAGCAAGTTTGCCCTGAGTTTTCTTTTGTTCTAACAACACCATCTTATTTAATTGCCCATAAGACCTTCTCCTTGTATCTTCAGAACCATAAAAACGGTCGTAAGTGTAGTAAGTCTCACCTTGTTCGCATACAGGACCATATGGAAAATCCCAATAATAATCTAAAGCATAAGGTCTGCCTGTACCTTCATATGTTTCTGGAACATTTGAAAAGACATCAGCTTGTTCTTTCTTTTTAGGTTTTGTGTCTGCAAAAGAAACAACTACAAGTAAAATAAGAAAAGTAAAAACAAGTACAGTCTTTTCCATAAACAAATCCCCTTATTTAAATTTATAAATCAATGTTTAAAATGACGCATTCCTGTTTGTATCATTGCCATATTTTTGGCGTCTGCAGCTTTTGTTGAATCATTATCCTTTATAGAGCCTCCTGGCTGCACTATTGCAGTAACTCTAGCTTTAAAAGACTCTTCAACCACATCCGGAAACGGGAAAAAAGCGTCCGAAGCAAGCACCAGAGGGTTTTTGTTTTCGTCTAAACCATGTTTTACATCTTTCATCTTTTCAACTGCAATTTTTAAAGAATCTATGCGACTCATTTGTCCTGCGCCTATACCAACAGTTTGCAGACCTCTTACCAAAACAATAGCATTTGATTTCACATACTTTGCAACTTTCCAAGCAAATTTTAAAGAGTTACTTTCTTCTTGTGTAGGAATTCTTTTTGTTACAACTTTTATTTCAGATAAAATACTATCATCTCTATCTTGAACTAACATCCCACTAGATACTGTTCTATATTCTACAACATCATTTTCTTTTTTGTAAGGTATATCCTGCTTAAGAAGCCTAATATTTTTTTTCTGCATTAAAATATCTAAAGCTTCTTTAGAATAATCACAAGTAATAACGCACTCAACAAACAGTTTGCTTATTTCTTGTGCAAGTTTATAGTCAACAGGCCCATTAAAAGCAATTATACCACCAAAAGCGCTCAGCGGATCACAAGACAATGCCCTTAAATAAGATTCTTGCAAATTTTCACTTTCGGCACAACCGCACGGATTATTGTGTTTTATAATTGCGCAAGCAGGTTTTTCAAACTCATGCACTAAAGACCAAGCAGATTCTAAATCTAAGTAGTTGTTATAAGATAACTCTTTGCCATGAAGTTGCTTTGCAGATATTACAACAGGCTTGTTTTTTTCGGTTCCATTTGAATATAGTGCTGCACATTGGTGAGGATTCTCACCATATCTTAAACCTGAAATTTTTTTTAACGGTACGGCAACTTGGTCTGGGAATTTTTCGTATGTTAAATAAGCACAAATTAGCGAGTCATAATATGCCGTATGCCTAAAAGCTTTAGCAGCTAAAATTAACCTTAAGTCATTTAATGGCAAGCTATTTTTTAAACTGCCTAAAACTAAACTATAATCATTTTGGTCACAAACAACTAAAACATCTTTATAGTTTTTAGCCGCAGCTCTTAAAAGAGCTACTCCACCTATATCTATATTTTCTATAACTTCTTGACTTATATTTTTATCTTGCGGCTTTTCTATTGTGTTTATTGTAGACTCAAAAGGGTACAAATTTACTACAACCATATCTATTGTATCTATACCATATTTTCTCAATTGACTTAAATGCTCTCTATTGTTTCTAATAGCCAAAATACCACCATGAATTTTTGGATTTAAAGTTTTAACTCTACCATCTAAAATTTCAGGAAAGTCTGTAACATCTGATATCTCTTTACATTCTATAGAATTTTCTCTTAAAGTTTTTGCAGTCCCACCACTAGAAACAATGTCCCAACCAATCTCTTTTAATTCCCTTACAAGTTCCACAACACCAGTTTTGCAATACACACTTACTAAAGCTGTTGGCATATAAAAACTCCTTTTCTTTTTCACTTTATAAATTTTTGTTTCTTACTAACTAATCTCAAGAACTGTCACGATTAACTATAATATGAATTGCTTTTGAAATATCTTCAAAAGCAAACCCTTTTCTTAAAAAAAAAGAAATTATTTTCATTGTCTCATTTTTATCTTTACCATCAAAATTTTTAAATTTAGCGTGAAGTTTAGTTTCTAACATTTTTAAAATAATTTTAAAAGGTTCATTTTCTTCTTTTATACTTTCCAAAGTTTCTTTAATTAAATCCTTATCAAGTCCTTGTCTTGCAAGCTTGGCATTTATTAAAAGTGTGCCTTTACCTTTTTTATACAAATACGATGCATAATTTTTAGCATAATTTTTGTCGTTTATATAGCCCAATTCTTTTAACCTTAAAAGAACTTTGTTAGAAATGTCAGTATCATAACCTTTTTGAGCAAATTTCTCTTTAAAAGATTTTTCACTATAAGCCTTTTTTGAAATCAAATCTAGTCCATCAAGCATAGCTCTATTTGACTTATCGTAAGACACTAACTTATCATAATCACTTTCTGAAACACTAATGCCAGGCTTTAGACAAAATTTAACTACAGTGTCTGCTAAAACTGTTAAATTGTTACCATTATCAAAATATAACTTAAACATGTTTTTTTTAAATTGAACTTTTTCTATTCTTTTAATTGTTATACTCATTTATATACCGTCAACAATTTATTAAAGTGTACTTCCTAGATCCCAATCCTAAATCTTGCGCATATTGTAATTGTATAGTAGGATCTAGTTGAGGATAAATTTCTTTAAAAAAGTTTTTACCGTAAGCTTCATTTGCCAAATCATAGCTTGCTTGATCTACTGCTACTGGGTCAAATCCTGCTACAATGCCAACATCGGGCATTAACGGATTATTTTTAGGCACAGAAAAACAATCACAATATTTACTTATATGATTTAAAAAGTTTATATGGGAACCTTCTTTACCTTTTAAAACGCCCGCTGCATACTCAACTATTTTTTCTTGAACTCCTTGAGGCTCTTCATTCCATTTTAACACAAACACTTTAAACGCACAGTTTACTATACACTGCCCACAACCAGCACACTTTTGTCTGTCCATAACAATTTTTTTGTTTACAAGAGTCAAAGCTTTTTGATAACAATGCTTAACACAGTTTCTGCACCCTATACAATGTTTTTGATTTATTGTAGGTTTTGAGAAATGGTGCATAGCATATTTGCCAGCTTTACTGCCACATCCCATACCTACATTTTTCAAAGCTCCGCCAAAGCCTGTGATCTCGTGCCCTTTAAAATGGTTCATAAATATAAAGCTGTCTGCATTATATATTTCTTGAGCTATTTCAACAGTTTTAAAATGTTTTAAGTTCACTTCCACTTGCACTTGCGCATTTCCTCTTAAACCGTCTGCAATTATTATTGGACAACCACAAGCGTCAATTGTAAATCCGTGTTTATTAGCTATAAGGTGATGATGGTAGGCGTCAGATCTTTTACCTACATAAATTGTGCTTGCATCTGTTAAAAAAGGATATGCAGCTTTTTCTCTAATAATTTTTACAACTGGTAACACGTATTCCGGTTTAATGTGCCCCTTGTTATGCTCTTCGCCAAAATGTATTTTTATAGCAACAAAGTTCCTTGCTTTTACATGACTAAAAATTCTAGCTACTTTTAAAAAGTTGTACAGTTCACTTCGTCTATCCCATGGGAGAAAATAAACTTTACTAGACATATGCTTGGCTCCACAAATTTAAAAATTATCTTCCATATTTTTCTAACTTATTTAAAGTAATTACAAAATCTTTTGGCAAAGAACTTATAAAAATTTTTTTCCAACTTATATTTGGAACTTTCAAAGTTAAAGACTCTAAATGTAGCGTTAATCTAAAAATAAGAGGACGCTCTTGTTGCCCTTTTTTAGATTTATATTTACGTTTTAGCAAAGATAACAATATAGGTTCGTTAACACCAAACTCAGCGTCTATAGCAAGAGGGTTACCAATACTCCAAAAGTGCGCTCTTAGTTGACACTTCATATTTGTAACAGGCAAAGCTTCAACTAAAGTGTAGCTTTTAAAACGTTCTAAAACTTTAAATTTTGTAATTGCTTCTTTTCCAGTTATATCTATAGAAACATCATCACCTGAAATTAATATAGGCTTATTAATTTTACCTTCATCCTCTTGCACAAAACCTGACAATAAAGCTATATATTTCCTAACAACTGTTTTATTCTCAAATTGAGATCTTATATATTCATAAGCGTTTGCATTCTTTGCAAAAACTAAAACTCCGCTGGCTCCAACATCAAGCATATGTATAGGAATTAACTTTTGCCCAATTTGCTTACTTAAAATATATAAAACTGTTTTTGTTTCATCTGCGCCAGAGTGTACAATTGTATGCATGCCAGAAACTTTATTTACAACTATAACATTTTCATCTTCATAAATGATTTCTATTTTTTCTTTCATCTAATAACACTTTTATTTTTTCACAGCTATTTTTTTAATTTGATTTTTTATAAAGTTAGTTTTTATGGTTATAAAATATACTCCAGGTGCTACTTTATCTCCATTTTGGTTTTTTAAGTCCCATTTTATCATCTTTTTGTTCATATCGTCTACTAATTCTAAAATACTAAAACTTTTTACTAACTCGCCTGTTATATTATATATTCTAGCATCAAGCTCAGTTACAGTTAAAGGAATGTTTGCTATCCTTAACCCATTAGAATTACTTAAAGATACAGGGTTAGGATACATCATAACAGCATCCTCTTCTAGAAGAGGATCTGGAACAGGAGGTGTTGGCGTTGGCGAATCAGTTTTAGCGTCCAAAAAAAGTCGCCCGTATCCAAAAGTGTTATTAGGGAACGGCAGTATCTTTATAACATGGTTATCTAACAAGTACTGTTTAGCTTCTTCCGGCTTGCTTAAATCGCAAAGTCCTGCGCTTGCTAGCACTGCTAATGCTCCTGCAACACGTGGCGCTGTTGGAGACGTTGCTCCACCTTCACTTGGAGCGCAAAGTTCAGGCTTAAATGTGTATGGCACTACTACGCGTCCTGCACCATCAACATCTGCAGGTATAGGGCCCCGACCGCTCATACTTGATATAACATCTCTTTTATGATAATTAGAAACCAGTATTGCTCCTGTTGTTATAGCTTTCTTTGATGCTCCTGGCAAAGCAATACTTGACTCGCTATTCATTTCTGCAGGATTTTGCAGTTTAAAAAAATTCCCTGAAAAGTCCCCTATAATAATATTCAAGTCATTAACTATATCTATATTTCTAACAATATTTAGTCTTAAAGTATCTCCAACTATGGCTTGGCCTACTGCAACAGCAATATCCTTGTATACTGGTTGGTTACGACCATTTTCAATTTCAATTCCTGTGCGTTGGTTAGTGAGTACATACTGATAATTTACAATTCTTTGATAGCCTGATCTTGTAATTTCTATATTAAGTGGCAGGTTGACTACTTGAATATATAAATCTTGTGTTCCATTGGGAAATAACATATTATTGGAACTAGAATCTTTTACTAAATGGAAAAAAGATGTGTTATTAGCATAATTACCAGCTATCACACAGACCGTCAGTGAGCTGCCTAGAAAATCAAGGTGCAAAGTGAGTGCATCCTCCCCTGTTAAAAAAGACGTGTAGGAATTGGAACAATTTACAGTATTGAGAGAATGAGAAACTAAAGAAATTCCTTCTGTTCTAAAATAATTCAAAACAACATTACCATCATCCACTTGTAGGAAGGTGTTTTCGTACAAATAAATTTCTGCTTCAGGTGCCATCTCATGAAAAGCTCGTACCATGCTAACACCATGCCCAGGACTTGAACGATCCTCTACTAATGCAGTCCCATACTCAATTGATCGCCAAGCATGACCATTTTTAACTATACCTTCATCTTTTAATTTACTCCATCCCCCCCAATCGCTATCAATAATTACACATTTAACACCTTGTCCTTTATAACCTTTATTATGATATTTAGTGACGTTAACTAAGTCTGTCATTTGACTAGAAAAACAAAAAGAACTAAATAAAAAGCAAATATATAAAGATACGACAAATAAATAAATTATAATACTTTTTAGTTTACATATTAACATTTTGTTCTCTTATAAGTTTCTCAAATTTTACTTCATCAATAACTTTTATATTTAATTCTTTTGCTTTTTGTAGTTTTGAACCAGCATCTTCTCCTAAAAGAACATAATCAGTTTTTTTACTTATGGAAGATGTAATCTTTCCACCTAAAGATTTTATAATTTCGCTAGCATTTTCCCTTGTATAGTTTTTAAGTTCGCCTGTCAAAACAAAAATTTTATTATTAAAAACAGAACCTACCTTTTCTTTATCAAGCTCTACCATATTTACACCAACAGCTTTCAATGTGCTTATAACTTGATAAACACTTGGATTTTTAAAAAAGTTGTTTAATGATACTGCTAAAACTTCGCCAATTTCTGGAACTTTTTTAAAGTCTTCTAAACTAGCATTAAATATGGAATCCATACTATTAAATCTTTCCGCAATAATTTCAGAAGTTTTCTGTCCAACGTGCCTTATACCTAAAGCAAATACAAGATTACTTAACCGACGATGTTTACTCGATATAATTGATTTTATAATATTATTAGCTTTTTTTTCTTTAAATAATTTAAGATTTATAAAATCCTCATAAGTCAAACGGTAAATATCTGAAATTGCGTGTATTTTACCTTCTTTAAGCAGTTGGTCTATCAAAGACGCGCCAAAACCTTCTATATCCATAGCATCTCTACTTACAAAATGTATTAAATGCCTTCTAAACTGTGCTGGACAGTCTGGGTTTATACATCTGTAAGCTACTTCCTCTTCGTTTTCTTTAACTATATCACTATCACACGAAGGGCATTTTTTTGGAGATTCAAAAAAGCCTTCACTATTTTTATTTACAACTTTAACTATTTTTGGAATAACGTCACCTGCTCGTTCTATTAAAACAATATCACCCTCATTTACATTAAGGCGTTTAATTTCTTCAAAATTATGTAAAGTGGCATGCGATATAGTAACACCAGCCAAAATTACAGGTTCTAAAATTGCTGAAGGAGTAATTATTCCAGTACGTCCTACCTGCACACGAATTTTATTTAACTTTGTAGTAGCTTGTTTTGCTGGAAACTTAAAAGCTATGGCCCAACGAGGACTTTTGTTTGTGGATCCTAATTCTTTTTGATCTAAAAAACTGTCAACTTTAATTACAAGCCCGTCAATCTCATAATTAAACAAATCTCTTTTATTTAGCATTGCATCTATATATTGAAAAATCTCATCTAAAGAATTAGCTTCTTTTAAGCCATCTTGCAAACAAAAACCGCACTCTTTACAAAATCTTAAAAATTCAAATTGATTGTTAAAACTTTTGCCGTCAACTTTACCAAAAGAATGAGCAAAAAAACGCAAGTTTCTCAAAGATGTAACATAAGGATTTTTTTGCCTTAAAGAGCCTGAAGCAGCATTTCTTGGATTTGCAAATTTTTGTTCTCCATGATCTAAAATCAACTTATTTAAATTTTCAAAATCAGTTTTATTAATATACACTTCACCTCTAACCTCAAACAAAGCAGGAAAATTTTCTATTTTAAGTTTAGAAGGTATGCCTTTAACTGTTTTTATATTTTCTGTTATATCTTCTCCAGTCTGCCCATCACCGCGAGTTGACCCAACTGCTAAAATTCCATTAAGATAAGTTAAACTAGCACTTAATCCATCTATTTTAGGTTCTACAACAAATTTTATTTTTTTATGTGTAAGTTTTTTTACAACTCTGTCATACCATTTAACAATTTCTTCTTTAGAATAAGTGTTGTCTAAAGAAAGCATAGGAACTTGATGCTTTACTTGAGAAAATGTAGAAGAAGCAAAACCAGAAACTTTTTTAGTTGGAGAATTTTTTAAAACAAAAAGAGGGTTTTCATTCTCAAGATGCTCAAGCTCTTTTACAAGAAGATCATACTCAGTATCTGAAACTTCAGGATTATTCTTATCATAATAAAGATCATTATGACGCCCTATTTCTTCTCTTAAGTAAGTGATGCGTCTTAAAATATCTTTCATAATTAAGTTTAATTGTTATCTCGCATAGTCTTAAGTTTATCAAGAATACCGTTAACAAATTTACTAGAATCTTTTGTAGAATATTTTTTAGAAATTTCTACAGCTTCATCTAGAATAACACTAATTGGAGTTTCTGGAGTAGCTAGAATCTCATAAGCTGCAAGCCTTATGACGTTACGATCTACTGCAGCCATTCTTTCTAAGTCCCAATTTTTAGCATATTTTTTTATTAAACAATCTATTTCTTCTACTCTTTGACAAACACCTCTAAACAATTTTTCTGCAAAGTCTCTATATACTGTAACTTTTGGCAAACTCTGACTAAAAGAATCTAAAACAGCTTCAACAGGAATATTGCAAGTATCAAAAACATACAACATTTGTAAAGAACATTCTCTAGATTCTCTTCTTGAGCTCATAAAATAGTAGCCCTCGTTATATTTTATTGAAGGAATTTTATAAAAAATAGAGCAACCATTCAACACACTCACTCACATATAAATTAATTCAGACCATTCTACTTCTTTTATCTTTACTATCTACTTCATGAACTATTCTACTACCTATCTTAACTTCCTGCATATGTTCAGTATCAAACTTAATAGATTGGTTTTCAGGTAATTAGGGATCTTTTCCTGCTAGGTAGTTAGGCAATATTTGGCATAGGAATCTAGGTTTAAAAAACTGATTTAAGTTAAATACATATCCTAAACAAGCCATCACTTCGTAATATATAGGACAATACGCAAATGAGAAATTGACTGTTGGTTGTTGAACTTTCACATTCACTTGGCACAGAAACAGTTAGTTTGGTCTAGACTAAAACCTTATCTACATTACTAGACCTCTACATAAATTCTATAAACAAACTCCCTTTTTGATATCATTGAACCTAAACACTCTCAAATCTACATTTAATATCTTTATCCTCTCCAAACACTATCCCTAGTAAAGCAACTTCTTCTTTTACTATCCTATAAGCAATTAACTTATAACAAAATCTCTGACACTACTTTTTTTCTTTAGTATTAGACTCTTTGAAAAGTTCAGCTATGCCACCAATTGAAGCTGTAACGCCTGATGTCTCTAAAGGCAAAAACACTTTTGTTGCTTGCCCATCTGCTATATTACTAAGAGCCTCAAGGTACTTTATGGCAATAAGGTCGTTTGTAGGGTTACCTTCATGTATAGCATTATAAACAACTTCTATTTTATATTTTTCCGCTTCTGCAACTTTTCTTATAGCTTCAGCTTGACCTGTAGCCTCTAAAATTTGTTTTTCTTTCACAGCTTCTGCATCAAGTATAACTGCTTGTTTTGCGCCTTCAGCTTTTAAAATTGCTGCTTGTCTTAACCCTTCTGCTTCTAAAATATTTGCTCTTTTTTCTCTTTCAGCTTTCATCTGTTTTGACATAGCGTCTGTAATATCTCTAGGTGGATCTATTTTTTGTATTTCAACTCTTGTAACTTTTACTCCCCATTTATCTGTAGCTTCGTCCATAACTTCTCTTAACTGAGTATTTATTTTTTCCCTTGATGTAAGAGTACTATCTAACTCCATATCACCGATAACATTTCTTAAATTTGTTTGGGCAAGTTTTAATGCAGCAAGTGCAAAGTTTTCAATATTATAAACCACTTTTACTGGATCTGTGACTTGAAAATAAATGATAGCGTCTACAACAACAGAAACATTATCTTTTGTAATAACACTTTGAGGTGGCACATCTATTACACGTTCTCTCATATCCACCCTAAGCATTCTTTGGAATATAGGGATAATAATATTAAGTCCAGAACCTTTTGTGCCAGTGTACTTTCCTAAAGTTTCTACCAAACCTTTTTCATATTGTCTCATTATCTTGATTGAACTTGCTACAAAAATAAAAACAAACGCAATTATAATTAAGACAAAAAATATAATCATTTAAACTCCCCCTTTCTCTATTTTTTTTACTATTAAAGAAGTACCTTCAACACTTTTTATTTTTACAATTTCTCCAATCTTAATATCAGTGTCAGATTTTGCTCTCCAAACTTCACCAAAAATTTTAACAGATCCAGCTTTTATAGATGTTATTTCTTCTCTAACAACAGCCTCTGCTTCAATTAAAGCATCAATATTAGATTTAGTAGTTTTTGTTTTACTTATCATTCTTTTAAATATCGGCCTTACTGTGTATAACGATAAAATAGATATTAGTATAAAGACAGATATCTGAAGCCACAACATGCTAGCAAAATAATAAGCTATAAAACCTGCAAAAATAGAACCTATAGCAATACAAACAAAAAAGAAAACAGACGATGTTAAAACTTCACAAATAATAAGTACCAAAGCAAATATTAACCATGAAATTAAAGTCATATCAACCTCCATCTTTTAATAGGCCAATATAAAAACAAAGCTTTCCCTTTTATGTTTTTGTCAGGGAGTGGGCCCCAAAAGCGAGAATCAAAAGAAAAATCTCTATTATCGCCTAGCATCATATAGCATCCTTTTGGCACAATTACAGGCCCAAAATTATCTCTTATAAAAACTGCTGGAACTGAAGCAAGTTTACCATTTTCCCAAGACTCTTGATAATCTTTACTGTTAGAAAACAAATTAAAAGCTTTTAAAATGTTATGATCCCCTAAAGTTACATATGACTCATTAACTGCAACATCATTTATAAAAAGTTGTTTATTTTTTATTTCAACTTTATCTCCACCAACAGCAACACATCTTTTTATATAATCTTTTTTTATACCTTGCTCTCTTTCTAATATATTTAAAGCTTCTGGAGGACACTGAAAAACAACTATGTCGCCAGGTTTTATGCTTTTTATAGCAAAATAACGTTTGCCATTGCTAGCAAAAGGAACTTTAAACCCATAAATAAACTTGTTGACAAATAAATGATCCCCCTCTAAAAGAGTATTTCTCATACTACCAGACGGAATCTGAAAAGCTTGGATAAAGAAAAACATTATAAAAGACGCCATTATTAAAGCGGTCCAAGCTGTATCTACCCAAGAGTAAACTTGTTTAAATATATTTTGCGATTTAGCAGTTTTAAAACGTTTTTTTAACACCTGCATTATTATTGCTACCACAAAAAGCACACACCCTGCAAGAAACAACTTAAGTTCCATAATATAAACCTTTTACTTGTTAATTTGTAACACAGCAACAAAAGCTTCTGCTGGAATTTCAACTCTGCCAAACTGTCTCATTTTACGTTTCCCCTCTTTTTGTTTTTCAAGAAGTTTACGTTTTCTAGTTATATCACCACCGTAACATTTTGCAAGCACATCTTTACGCATTGCAGCAATAGTTTCTCTAGCAATTATTTTATTATTTACTTTTGCCTGTATAGGTACTTCAAACATATGTCTAGGGATAATACCTTTTAATTTTTCAGTTAAATAGTGTGCACAACTTTGCGCTTTATCTTTATGAGTTATAATTGTAAAAGCATCAACAACTTCAGAGTTAATCATTATTTCCAATTTAACTAAAGCACCCTCTTTAGAATCTATATGCTTATAATCAAAGGAAGCGTATCCTTTAGAAGCTGACTTTAAAGCATCATAAAATCCAACAATAATTTCTGCTAAAGGCATGTGATATTTAAGTAATACCATTTTCGCATTCATATACCTCATTGAAACTTGTTTGCCTCTTTTTTTTTGACAAAGGTCCATCATAGACCCTAAATAGTCTACCGGACAAATTATTGTAGCTTCTACATAAGGTTCCAAAATTTTCTCTATATCCGCACTATTTGGAAACTTTGCAGGGCTGTCCACTGTAATGAATTTACCTTTTGCTTTTATCTTATATACAACATTTGGGGCTGTAACTAAAAGACTCAAATCAAATTCTCTTTCTAACCTTTCCTTAACTATTTCTAAATGTAGAGAACCTAAAAAACCACACCTAAAACCAAAACCTAACGCAACTGACGTTTCTGGAAAATAAATTAAAGAGGAATCTGAAAGTTTTAATTTTTCTAAAGCTATTTTTAAATCGTCATACTCAGATGTGCTGTTAGGATAAAGACCAGCAAAAACAAAAGGATTGATTTCTTTATAGCCTTCATGAGGATGACTTGTAGGGCACAAACTTTCTGTAATAGTATCGCCAATTTTTATGTCATGTATATCTTTTATACCAGCCACAACATAACCTACTTCACCAGAAGTAAGTTCATCAGCTTCTATCATTTTTATCTTCATATATCCAACTTCAAGCACTTCATAGCCCACATTCTGAGCCATAAATTTTATTTTCATGCCTTTTTTAATCTTCCCATCAAAAACTCTTATTATAACTATAATACCTCTGTAAGAATCGTAAAAAGAGTCAAAGATTAATGCTGACAAAGGTTCTTCACTTACAACTTTGCCCGCCGGAACATTTGAAATGATAGAATCAACAATTTCAGATATTCCTATACCTTCCTTAGCGCTTGCAAGGATTGGCTCTGTATTAACACCTAAACCTTCTTTTATTTGTTCATAAGCACTATCTACATCTGCAGTAGGTAAATCTATTTTGTTTATTACAGGAATAATTTTAAGGTTGGCATTTTTTGCTAACATTGTATTTGCAAGGGTTTGCGCTTGGACACCTTGAGTAGCATCTATAACCAAAATTGCACCTTCGCATGCGGCTAAAGCTCTTGAAACTTCATATGTAAAGTCAACATGGCCAGGGGTGTCAATTAAATTAAGAATATATGGGTTGCCATGTTTATCTGTATAATTCATTCTTACAGCCTTAGCTTTTATGGTTATACCTCTTTCTTTTTCAAGTTCCATACCATCAAGAATTTGATCTTTCATCTCCCTGGCAGATATTGTACCTGTATATTCAAGCAATCTATCTGCAAGAGTACTTTTGCCATGATCTATATGCGCTATAATACAAAAGTTTCTTATATTAGACATTTAAAATTTATTTATTGTAAAGTATTATAATAAGAAACTTTACACATTCTTTTTTACAAAACCTATTTAGATTATTTTTATACCACACTTTCAAACTTACATCCTATTTGTTTATCTTCACCAAATGCCACTGCTAACAAAGTTAGTTCGTTACTTGTATATTTCTCATAATATTTTCTATCTCTTATTTGGTCCATCGCTTCTTTTACCTTACTTCCTATCTTACTACCTTTTTCTTTTACATACTTTATCTCTATTACTATTACACTCTCCTCCTTCCTTAACACTACATCTACCCTTCCCTTATCCGTATGTACTTCCCCTTCTACTTCATATCCCACAAACTTCATTGTCAATAAAAATAATGACTGATAATACTTCTCTTGCCCTATATGTAAATCATACGGTATATTCGCATATAAGTCCCTTAGATTTCTTT
>JAITSL010000031.1 GCA_031287855.1 Candidatus Endomicrobiellum roisinitermitis | reverse complement strand
CAGTTGCTCTATCCAATTGAGCTACGGAGACATACGTATAGCATGACGTATTGTACCATAAAAACGTAGTTGCGTCAAAGTAGGTTTTTTAAAGCAGTTTCTAACCTGTCAATACCTTTTTTTATATTTTCGATAGAAGTTGCATAAGATATTCTTATATGTTCTTTAGCTCCAAAAGCAGACCCTGGTACGACTGCAATTTTAGCTTGGTCAAGTAAATAGTCTGTAAATTCTATGTCAGAACTAATAATTTTACCGTTAAAACTTTTATTTAAAATAGCGCTAATGTTTGGGAAAACATAAAACGCACCTTCTGGTTTTTGGCAACTTACACCCTTTATAGCATTTAATTTATCAACAATATAATCTCTTCTTTTTTCAAATTCTTTTCTCATAGTTTCTACGTATTCTTGTGTTCCGTTTAATGCTTCTACTGCAGCTTTAATTGATATGGAAGAAGCGTTAGATGTGGATTGGCTTTGTATTTTAGTCATAGCAGAGATTATTTCTTTATTACCTGCTGCATATCCTATTCTCCAGCCTGTCATAGCGTAAGCTTTAGATATGCCATTTATTAGAATAGTTATATCCTTTGCTTGTGGACAAACTTGAACAACAGATGTAAATTTAAAATTATCATATACTAATTTTTCGTATATTTCATCTGATATAATAAGAATTTTATTTTCTAAACATACTTGTACAATTTCTTTAAGTTCATTAGAGTAATATGTTGAACCTGTAGGATTTGATGGAGAATTAATAATAATTGCTTTTGTTTTATCTGTTATAACTTTTTTTATGCAGCAGCTGGTTATTTTGAAGTTAGTTTTGTCTGTACTGTTAATTATTACAGGTTTTCCTCCTGCAAGAATAACCATGTCTGTGTAAGAAACCCAATAAGGTGCAGGTATTATAACCTCATCGTCTGGGTCAATTATAGCTTGAAATAAATTATATAAAGAATGTTTTGCTCCACTTGAGACGATTATTTGTTCAGGAAGATATACAGTGTTGTTGTCTCTTTGTAATTTGTTTATGATTGCATTTTTTATTTCAGGTGTGCCGGGTACAGGACAATATTTTGTAAAACCACTATGTATGGCAGCTATTGCAGCCTCTTTTATGTTTTTAGGTGTATCAAAATCTGGCTCTCCAACTCCAAAATTTATGATGTCTACGCCTTTTTGTTTTAATGTTTTAGCTTTTGCGTCAATCGCAAGTGTTGGTGATGGTTTGATAGATTGTACTCTTTTTGAAATCATCGCAATTTCTTCCTACTCCTAAGTAATAAAAACTCTATAGCATAAATAAGCTTAACGGCGTTTGACAAACCCTTATGGTTTTTGTAAATTATACGAACCAGAAAGGAGTATGTCAATGTATGCAATTATAAGGACGGGCGGTAAACAGTACAGAGTAGAAGAAGGCTTAAATTTGCTTGTTGACAAGATCAAAGAAGCAGAAGTTGGCCAAGAAGTGGTTCTTAATGATGTGCTTTTGCTTGCAGATGGGGATAAGGCCACAGTTGGGAAACCTTTAGTAGAAGGGGCTAGCGTAGCTGCTAAGGTTGTATCTCAAAAAAGAGCTTCAAAGATATTGGTGTTTAAGAGAAAACCAAAAAAAGGGTATAAAAAACTTCAGGGACATCGTCAATATGTGACGGAGTTAGAAATTACAAAGATTAATGCTTAAGCGTTAAACTTGTTAGGAGCATAGTAAAATGGCACACGTCAAAGCGCAAGGTTCGTCTACTAATGGTCGTGATTCGCATGGTCAAAGGTTAGGCGTAAAAATATATGGAAATCAAAAAGCTTTAGCTGGTGCAATAATTGTTCGCCAAAGAGGAACAAAATACCATCCTGGCGTTAATGTAGGGATGGGTAAAGATAACACTTTATTTGCAAAGATTGCAGGTACTGTTAAGTTTGTTAAGAAAGCTGGTGACCGGCGTTATGTGAATGTTGAACAGTAAATTTTGAGAGTAATTTACCTATAATGCTTATAGATAAGGTTAATATTTTTCTTACAGCCGGGCGTGGTGGCGATGGGTGTATTTCTTTTAGGCGGGAAAAGTACGTCCCTTACGGTGGTCCTAACGGTGGAAACGGCGGTAAAGGTGGAGATATTTATTTTGAAGGTGACCCGCACAAAACAACTCTTTTAGATTTATCATATAAACCAAAATTTAATGCTGAAGATGGACATAAAGGGCTGCCAAATGATAAGTTTGGTAAGTATGGTCAGGATTTAGTAATTAAGGTACCTTTAGGTACTTTAGTGTTTAAAAATGCTGAACTTTTTGCAGATATCAAAAATGTTGGGGAGAAAGTTTTAGTTGTTAAAGGCGGAAGAGGTGGCAGGGGGAATGCTTCTTTTAAAACAGGCAGACATACAGCTCCAAGGATTGCAGAAAAAGGCGAGCCAGGCCAAACAGCAGAAATTAACTTGGAGTTACGTTTAATTGCAGATGTCGGTTTTGTTGGCTTTCCTAACGCTGGTAAATCTACACTTTTATCAAAAATTTCAGCTGCTAGGCCAAAAATTGCAGATTATCCTTTTACAACCTTATCTCCTAATCTAGGTGTAGTAGATTATAAAGGGACACATTTTGTAGCAGCTGATATCCCTGGTATAATTGAAGGCGCGCATGAGGGCAAGGGGTTAGGCCTTGAGTTTTTAAGGCATATTAGACGTACAAAAGTACTTTTACATATAGTAGATATAAGTGGTTTTGATGCTAAAAATCCTTATAATAATTATAAAATTATAAATAGCGAGTTAAGAAAATATTCAAAGTATATTTTAAAAAAACAAGTACTGGTAGTATTAAATAAAATTGACTTACCAGATTCAGATAACCATATTAAAACTTTTAAAAAAAATTTAAAAGACAAAAAGTTCTTTAAAATTTCTTCTCTAACAGGCCAAGGTGTAGATATTTTGCTCAAAGAGGTAGTAAAAATACTCTCAAAACCAATTGTTTTTAATCCTCAAGAGGAAATTGAAACAATACCAATAAGAAAGTACATTTATGAGAGCGAGTTTAAAATTAGTGTTGATAAAAATGGTGTTTTTGTGGTTACAGGATCAAAAGTTCAAACTCTTACAGAGATGACAAAATTTAACGAAGATGACTCTTTACGTCGTTATCAAAATATTCTTAAAAAGATGGGTTTGGAAATTGAGTTAGAAAAAATGGGTGCAAAACCTGGCGACACTGTAAGAATTTGTGATTTTGAATTTGCTTTTGAAAAATAATATTCTTTTCTAATTCTTCAGTTGTCCTTTTGGATTCCTCAAAACTAATATTTTTATGTGTAAATCCTCCAGTTTCTCCTAAAAATCGGTCAAATCATGTAGAAATTAAACTACAATACTTCATATTTTGTATAAAACGGTTAGTTTAAGTAGTCTTGCGCTATGTTTGTGCGTTATATTTTGTTACATTCTTGGACAATATAATTAGATTTGTCTATAAAATTTTTAATATTGTGTAAATCTATATCTTGCAATACATCTTCATCATAGGTTGTTCTAAATAAGTGCATTATATTGGAACTTTTAATTATATTTATTGATGTTTTAATTAAGTTCAAATCTCCACTAAAAAAAGTGTGATATTTTGCAAAGTCAGTTTTTATATCCATAGCTATAAAATCAACAATGTTTTTCGATATAAGTTCTTCTAAAATATTTGGATTTGTACCATTTGTGTCAAGTTTAACAAGAAAACCAAGATTTTTTATCTTTAATATAAACTCAACTAAATCTTTTTGTATGGTTGGTTCCCCTCCTGTTATAACAACTCCTTTTAAAAGTTTTACTCTTTTGCTCAAAAATTTAAAAACTTCTTCTTCATTTAATAAATTTTCAAACAATTTAGGATGAACTAATTGTGGGTTATGGCAATAAGGGCACTTCATATTACAACCCTGAGTGAAAATAACTGCAGCAGGAAGTTGAGGATAATCTATTAGTGACAATTTTTGTAGTCCAGCGATTTTCATTTTCAGGTGCCTTTTTTAACTTAGTTATTATTGCTACAAGGGCAGTATGTTTTACGAATTTTAAATTCTTCTCTTTTGCCTTCGTTCCACAAAGAGACGGGTCTTAAATACCCTACAACTCTTGAATAAACTTCACATTTTGTACCGCTGACTGTGTTTTTTTCTGCTTGCAACTGTTTAATTTTTTCTTGAATTTCATTTGTAGTCATTTTTCCTCCAAAAGTTTAAGGTTTTAGTTTTAATTGTTCAGCTAGACTTTAGTATTAATTTGCATAGAGCATGTGTTCAAGACTTTTTATTTGTTTATCTATTTCTTCTATACTTTTGTTTTTACATTTTGGGCATTCCTCATGCTCACCTTCAATATAACCGCAGTTTGGGCAGATACTAAACGTTGGCGTTATAGAAAAATAAGGTAACCTATAATTTTGGCATACTGTTTTTATGAATATTTTTAAAGCTTTTGTATCTTTAACTTTTTCTCCAACAAACATATGTAGTACTGTTCCTCCAGTATATTTAGCTTGCATAGAGTCCTGGAGATCTAAATTTTCAAAAATATCGTCTGTATAATTTACAGGTAATTGGCTAGAGTTTGTATAAAAAGGAGTTTCTTTTACTATACTAGCAGAGATTACGTCTGGAAATAGTTTAGCGTCAAGTTTAGCAAGCCTATACGAAGTACCTTCTGCAGGTGTAGCCTCTAAATTATAGTTATTTCCTGTTTCTTCTTGATATTCAATAAGAACATTTCTCATAAAATCTAACACTTTATTCCCAAACTCTTTACCTTTTGGCGTTCCAATACCTTGGCCGAATAAATTTAGGCAAGCTTCATTTAAACCGACAAGTCCTATTGTAGAAAAGTGATTTTTCCAATATTGATTAAAACGTTGTTTTAGGCTTCTAAGGTAAAAACTCATATATGGGTACAAATTACCTGCAGTAAATTTTTCTAAAACACGTCTTTTAATTTCTAAACTTTGTTTTGCTATGCCCATATTATTTTTAAGTTTTTCCATGAAATCTGTTTCGTTTTTTGCAAGATAGCCTATTCTAGGAAGGTTAATTGTAACAACCCCAATAGATCCAGTTAAAGGGGAAGCTCCAAAAAGACCTCCTCCACGTTTTTTTAGTTCTCGGTTATCTATTCTTAGTCTACAGCACATACTTCTTGCATCTTCTGGTTTCATGTCTGAGTTAATAAAATTTGCAAAATAAGGTATACCATATTTTGCTGTTATGTCCCAAAGTGCAGTTATGTTTTTGTTGTCCCAATCAAACTCATTTGTAATATTATAAGTTGGAATAGGAAACGTAAATACTCTTCCTTTAGCGTCTCCCTCAAGCATTAGTTCTAAAAATACTTGGTTTAATATGTCCATTTCTTGTTGGAAGTCGCCATATTTTTTATCTTGGCGCATGCCGCCTATTATTACAGATTCATCTTTGTAATGTGGAGCAACTGTTAAATCCATTGTTAAATTTGTAAAAGGAGTTTGAAATCCTACCCTTGTAGGAACATTTATGTTAAACAAGAACTCTTGTAAAGCTTGTTTGACGTCTTTATATGTGAGCTTATCATAGTAAATAAATGGTGCAAGTAAAGTGTCAAAGTTTGAAAAAGCTTGTGCTCCAGCACTTTCACCCTGAAGAGTATAAAAGAAATTTATAATTTGCCCAAGAGCTGTCCTAAAGTGTTTTGCAGGCTTACTTTCAGCTTTCCCAGAAACACCTTTAAAACCGTTAACAAGTAAATCTTGCAAGTCCCATCCTACACAATATGCTCCTAAAAGGCCTAAATCATGTATGTGCAAGTCTCCTTCAGAGTGAGCTTTTCGTATATTTTCTGGGTAGATCTTGTTTAACCAATATATTTTGCTAATTTCAGAAGAAACATAGTTATTAAGTCCTTGTAAGGAATAAGACATATTACTGTTCTCATTTACTTGCCAATCTATTTTTTGTAAATATTGGTCAACTAAGTTTACGTTAAATGAAGATGTAATTTCTCTTATTTTGTTATGCTGATCGCGATATAGGATATAAGCTTTTGCAGTTTTTTTATATGTAGAAGAAAGTAAGACTTCTTCTACTATATCTTGAATTTCTTCAACAGAAGGAATTTTATCTTTAATTGTACTATGTAATATAGACAATGTTTTCAAGGTAAGTTTGTCTGCAACATCTATACCAAATTCTCCAGTTGAGGTGCCTGCTTTTTCTATAGCTTTTGCAATTTTTTTAGGATTAAATGTTTCTTTTAAACCATTTCTTTTTAGAATTGAATTAAAAAATCCTTCATTCCCCATTTTATCCCTCTTAAAAATAAAAAGTTTTGGTCATTTTTAAACGACGATATTAAAAATAGGCGCACTTTTAATAATACATATAAAAAATCTTTTGACAAGTTTTATAACTTGATTGGGAATAGTTCCAAGTTTAACGGAAATAGCTGTCAGTCCTTGTAGTAGGAATCAATATTACTATATGTAGTATCAATAAAGCATCAATAACACAAGATATATTACATTGTTTGTAATAAAATGTCAATAAAAAATTTTAACATTTTTTTGTAAACACGTAAAACAAGACTAACAAGATATATTTAGCATTTTAGAGATTGGCAAATAAGCTTTTTTTCTTATTTCATCATTAACAGAAACAATATTTTTTGTATTTTGTAGAACGTCGATTATTTTTTCAATGTTAGTTTTTTTCATGTTTGGGCATTCAGATAAATCTGTAGCAGGATAAAAGTTTTTGTTTGGATTTTCTTTTTTTAGTTTATGCAAAATCCCTAGTTCTGTGCCTATTATAAAGTCTTTATTGTCACTATTTTTTACATACTTACACATAGCTCCTGTAGACATAGTATGGTTTGCCATTTCTATAACTTCAGGCCTGCATTCTGGGTGTACAAGAATTTCTGCTTGAGGATGCTCCTTTTTAATTTTTAAGACATGTTCTGACAAAATAAAATTGTTATGAGTTGGACAAAAACCGTTCCAAAGATTAATTCTTATGCCAGACATTTTTTGAATATAGTGCCCAAGATTTCTGTCGGGAATAAATAGTATGTCTAAGTCTTTATTAGTAGAATAAATATGGTTTAAAATACTTATAGCATTAGAAGAAGTACAACAAATATCACTTTGAGCTTTTATTTCTGCTGATGTGTTTATATAAGCTATTACAAACGGATTTTTAAATTTTGACTTAAATTCTTTTAGTTGTTGCACAGTTATCATATCTGCCATAGGACAGCCTGCATTTATATCTGGTATTAAAACTGTTTTGTTAGGGTTTAATATATATGCAGTTTCTGCCATAAAATATACGCCACAAAATACTATTGTTTTTGCATCAGTTGTAACTACTTTTTTACTTAAATCTAGCGAATCCCCAACAAAGTCCGCTATATCTTGTACTTCTGGACGTTGATATATATGTGCTAAAATTATTGCGTTTTTTTCTTGTTTTAAATCGTTTAATTTATTAACTATTGAATTCATTATAAGATCTCATTTATTCATCAGAAATTACTTTACTTTTTCTATTTTTTTCATTTTATTAATTGATATGTCGCTTAGAGTTGTTATTTTGTCAAACATTTTTGTTTTAAAGGTGCCTGACCCTTCGGAAGCTTTGTCTGCATCTTCTGCTGCTATTTCAAAGCAAACAAGGCCTGCTATTGCAGCAAAAAAATAATTTTTTTCAACGGCACAAAAAGTACCTATTACAGAAGTTGCCATGCAACCTGTACCTACAATTTGTGCCATCATTGGAGAACCGTTTTTTACCTTGATTATCTCTGCTCCATTTGTACAGATATCTTCTTTACCTGTTACTACTACAACACATTCTCGTTCTTTTGCAAGTGTTGCTGCAATACTTGCTATATCTCCCATAACATCACCAGTATCTACACCTTTTGTAGTAACATTGATACCAGCAGTACTTGCAATTTCTGATGCATTTCCTTTAAGGACTGCAATTTTATGTTCTAAAAGTTCTTTAATTTTTTCATTTCTATACCTTGTAGCACCAACTCCTACAGCGTCAATAATAACTGGGATATTTTTTTTATTTGCAGCTTTTAGGGCCTGTTTCATTGCTTCTACAGTGGAATTATTTAATGTGCCTATATTTAAAACAACAGCATCAGCTATAGATGCCATTTCTGAAGCTTCTTCAGGAGCGTGTGCCATTACTGGTGATCCACCGAATACTTTAACTATATTAGCACACTCTGCTATTGTGACCCAGTTTGTTATATGGTGTACCAATGGGGAAACTTTTCTAATTTTTTGTAAAACTTCATAAATTTTGTCCATTACTGTTACCTCTTAGATTACAATTATTTTATATAGTATACATTATTTTAGTTCTTTTACGAAAGAAGCTATAATATTTGCAGTGTCATTAATACCTAAAATTGAAGAATTTATAGATAAATCATAAGATTCTATATTTTCCCAAACTTTTCCAGTATAGTAGTTGTAATATTTGGACCGTTCTTTATCTGTAATATTTATTTGTTTTAGAGCTTCATCTTCACTAATATTACTATTTTCTGATATACGTTTTATGCGATCTTGTAGATTTGCATATATAAAGATATTTACACAGTTTTGCAGATCTCTTAAAACATAATCTGCGCATCTTCCAACAAAAATGGCTGAATCTTTTCTAGCAAGAGCTTTTATTATGTCACTTTGAATTTGAAATATAGTGTCATTTAAAACAAGATTTTTAATATTGTTATAAAATTCCGTTAAGTTTCCTAAAAAGAATAGACGTTTTTTTTCATCAAATTGTTCTAATATTTCTTCCTTAAGTCCACTTTTTTTAGCTGCTATTAAAAGAAGATTTTTATCATAGTATTTTGTGTTTAAACATTTTGACAATTTTTCAGCTATTAGAAGACCTCCGCTGCCGTATTGGCGCGATATAGTTATTACAAACTTGTTCATGGAGCACCTCATTTTGCAAAACTTTTAGTTGAAAATGATTTATATTGCATAAGTGTCATATGTATAGCTAAAAGCGTTGATAAAAAATCTGAAATAGGATAACTTAGCCAAACGCCCATAGAACCTAAATATTTAGGTAAAATTATAAGCAGTGGAATAATTATAGCCACTTGCCTAGTTAGAGTAAGGATAATAGCTTTATATGCTTTTCCTATACTTTGGAAGAATCCTATAGAAACAAGTTGAAATCCTGCAAACGGCGCAAAAAGAAACATATATCTAAGACCCTTTGCAGCAGCATTTATAAGATTATTATCATTTGTAAACAAAGAAGATATCATATACGGGAAAAGCTCTATCGAAATTGTCCCAAACAACATTATTATCATTGCGGTGGCGGCGGCTTTTTTAAAGACTTCGTTTACTTTAGCGTATAAACCGGCTCCATAGCTGTACCCTGCTATAGGCTGAAGGCCTTGGTTAATACCAATAATTATCATGATAAATAAAAAGCACATTCTGTTTACTATGCCATAAGCGCCGACTTCAACATCGCCTCCATAGGAAGACAAATTTTTATTTATAAGTATAATTATTAAACATGCAATGCAATGTAATAGAAATGGAGAAAGGCCTATAGAAAAAATATCTTTTACTATATCTTTCTTAAAACAAAAAAACTGTTTTTGAAAAACTATAACATTAGTTTTTTTGTTAAAAAACAATACTTGCCAAATTAACATTATAAGCTGTGACATGACAGTTGCCCAAGCGCTTCCAGCTATACCACAATGAAGTTGGAAGATAAATATATAGTTTAATACAATGTTCATAAATATTGTAATAAGCGTCGCATTCATTGCTTTGCCCGGATGTCCACTAGCTCGTAGAAGCGCATTTAATCCCATGTATGTGTTAGTAATGGTATTACCAATCATTATTACGCTCATAAAACTATAGGCATAAGGAAGCGATTGGCTGCTTGCGCCAAAGCACAAAAGAATTGGTTTTAAAAAGAGTAATACTAAAATCGTAGTTACTAACCCCACGATTATGTTTATTATCACAACATTACAAAGTATATAGTTTGTAGCTTTATAATCTTTTTGACCAAATCTTATAGATAATATGGCTGCTCCTCCTATGCTAGTTAGTGTTCCAAATGCGTTTTGTAAAGACATAATAGGAAAAGATATTGCAAGTCCAGATAAAGCCATAGAATTAACGCCACGTCCGATAAAAATGCTATCAATTATACTGTATAAAGACATTGCTGTTGTAGCCCCAATAGCAGGAAGAGAATATTTTATAAGAAGTTTTCCTGCATTTGATGTCCCTAATGATAATATAGAAAAAGAAAACTCTTCTTTCATTTAAAATCCGCTCGCTTTTATTGCTTCTTTAATTTTTGATGCAGAACTTTTTAAAGCTTCTATTTCTTGTTTGTCAAAGTCTACTTTCATTAGTTGTCTTACTCCTTGCCTGTGCACAATAGCCGGGACACTTAAATATATGTCGCTTATTCCGTAATAATTTTCAAGTAAAGAGGATACTGGCAAAACACTATTTTGGTTTTTTAATATTGCTTTTGAAATTTTTGTTAGAGCAAGGCCAATTCCGTAAGAAGTTTCTCCCTTTTTATCTATAATTTTATATGCAGAGCCTCTTACATCTTCAAAAATTCTTTTGAGTTTAGTATCATCGCTATTTTTATTGCATTCTTTAAAATAGTCTGTAAAAAACGTGTCACCAACCACAACTTTACTCCACACTACAAACTCGCTATCGCCATGCTCTCCAAAAATTGAAGCGTGTATATTTCTTGAATCTAGATTTAATTCTTCACCTATTAAATATCTAAGTCTTGCTGTATCAAGAACTGTCCCAGACCCTATAACTTCTTTAGAAGGTTTACCAGAAATTTTGTACGTAATGTAAGACAAAATATCTACAGGGTTTGTTGCTATAAGCATTATCGCACTAGGCGAATATTTAACAATTTCAGGTACTATAGTTTTAAAAATTTCAGCATTGCCTTTTATTAAATCTATTCTTGTTTGTCCGGGTTTTTGTCCTCTACCTGCAGTTATAACAACAAGGTCAGAATTAGCAGTGTCTGGATAGTTGCCAGCATATATTTTAATAGGAGACACAAAAGGAGCTCCATGAGACAAATCCATAGCCTCGCCTTCAGCTTTGTCTTTGTTGTAATCTACAAGTACCATTTCTCTTGCAACGCCACTTATAATCATAGAATATGCATAACGCATTCCAACATTGCCACAACCTACGATACATATTTTTGGTGACAAGTTTTCCATATGGCCCTCCACTTATAGCATAAGTTTATAATATTATATCATTTAGTATATTTTTGTACTAAATATAGTAAGCAAGACTGTAAAATCTGGCAGGTTATAAGCTTTTACATTCTATTGTTTTGAATTGCTAAAGAATAGTATAATTAAAAATTATGTATAAATTGGAATATGTTGAAATGATCAAACTATATATAAAAAATGTATTGATATTGTATTGTTTTATAATTTTTTTTGTTGTCATGATTAACTTTAGCAATGTTTTTGCTTCTCAAAATGATGGTTATAAGAATTTTGATAGTTTGTTAAGTGTTATTAAAATGCAGCCTCAAAATATATTGATCAATGATAAACAAACTCCAATTTTTTCTGAGTATTTAACATCAAATTTAGTTTTTATAAATAGAGGTCAAGATTTAGTGGCAGATAAGGGCTTACTTTCTGCTGTAAGTTCTGTTGGTAAAAATAGTATGTTCGGTACTTCATATTTTGGGTCGTTTTCTTTAGAAACATCAAAGTATAAAGTAGGTTCAGGATTAGATGTTAACGGAGTTGTTTTAATATCTGGACTTGCGCAAAAAGTTAAGATGTTAACAGCAGGTGCATTTTTTGAATATAGTAATGGCAATTATAATGATATTTTAAATAGTCTTGAAAGTTTTCCTGCGGTTAAAGGTAGCGGTGACAAAGAATGTGTTGGTGGAGGTTTATTGTGTCGTTTAGACTTTTTTGACAAATTTTATTTAGATTTTTCTGGTCGAAAAGGGCTATTAAAAAGTAATTTTTATAGTTTAGATCTGACAGATCTATATGGCAAACCTGCATATTGTGACTGTGATTTACAATATTTTAGTTCCCACGCTGGGTTAGGTTGTATGTTAGCTTTTTCTAAACAGTTTGGAATGGACATTTTTTCCAAATGTTTTTTTACTCATCAAGATGGTAAAGAAAATGTAACTCTTTATAGTGGGGAAATTTTAAATTTTTCTGAATTAAATTCTCAACGTTTACTTTGTGGTTTAAGGATTTCTAAGCAAACAAATAGTATTTTTAGTTTTTATGGGGGAGTGTCTGCTGAATACGAGTTTTTAGGAGATGTTAAGGCAACTTTTATAAATAAAGCTATAACTGCTGGAAGTTTTAAAGGTTATACAGAAACTATTGAATTTGGAGTGTTGGGTAAATCCAAAAGTTGTAGTGCAGAGTTGTCTATGCATAGTTATTTGGGGATAAGAGAAGGTTTTTCGGGTACATTTAAAATATCTTTTGCACTTTTTAATTATTTGGAACGTTTTGCAGGATATTCTTTAGAAAAATTTGAAAATGAAAAAGTTGGTAGATTTAATAAGGTTTTTTCTTTTTCTAAAAAAGAATGTTTTTTAAAAGTGTTAGGTATTATAAAAGATTTAAATGGAAAAGTTACACATAAAAGTTTTAAAAAGGGATATATAGCAGCTTTTGAATTTTCAAAAAATTTTCAAGGTTTTTGTTTAGATTCAACGGAAGTCTGTATTTATATACAAGATTTAGAAAATGTAAATGTTGAAGTTGTTTCAAATAATAGTTTGTTAGCTGATGCATTATCTAAAGAACTATTTCAAATGTTAAATAAAGATAAAAAAGAACAAAAAGGGGGGGGTAAAGTATGGCAAAAATTGTAAAGATTATTGGTAGAGAAATTATTGATTCTCGTGGGAATCCTACAGTAGAAGTTGATGTTATTCTTGATGATGGTTCTTTTGCAAGAGCTGCTGTTCCCTCAGGAGCTTCAACTGGTTCAAGAGAAGCTCTAGAACTTAGGGATGGCGACAAAAAAAGATTTGATGGCAAAGGTGTACTAAAAGCGGTTTCAAATGTTAATAATATAATTGCTCCAAAACTTTTAGGTTTTGAAATTACAAACCAACAAGAAATGGACAATATAATGATAAAATTAGATGGTACGGACTTTAAGAGTAATTTAGGTGCCAACGCAATTTTAGGTGTGTCACTTGCCTGTGCAAAAGCTGGTGCAAGTTCTAAAAAAATGTCAATTTATAAATATATAAGAGAAATTTATAATATTCAAGATGATAAATATGTTTTACCTGTACCTCTTATGAATATTATAAATGGTGGAGAGCATGCAGACAACAATGTTGATTTGCAAGAGTTTATGATAGCTCCTGTAAGTGCTCCAAATTTTAGAGAAGCTTTAAGAATGGGCTGTGAAATTTTTCATAGTTTAAAAAAGGTTTTAAATGAAAATGGGTACGCTACTGGAGTTGGTGATGAGGGTGGTTTTGCTCCTAACTTAAAATCAAATTCACAAGCTTTGGAAGTAATATGTGAAGCTGTAAAAAAGGCTGGATATAAAGTAGGTCAGGATATACTTTTTGCCTTAGATGTTGCAGCAAGTGAGTTGTATGATAATAACAAGTATGTTTTGGAAGGAGAAATAGAAGGTAAAGAAAGATCCTCAAAAGATATGATCTCTCTTTATAGTGCGTGGTTAAAAAAATATCCAATTATATCTATAGAAGATGGTCTTAGTGAATCTGACTGCGACGGTTGGAAACTTTTAACAGAAGAACTTAAATCAAAACTCCAACTTGTAGGCGATGATCTTTTTGTTACTAATACAAAAATATTTAAAGAGGGGATAGAAAAAGGCATAGGCAACTCTATTCTTATAAAGGTAAATCAGATAGGTTCTCTTTCAGAAACTATTGCAGCTGTCCAAATGGCATATAAAGCAGGATATACTGCAATTATTTCTCATCGTTCTGGCGAGACGGAAGATAGTATAATTGCTG
The DNA here is from genome assembly GCA_031287855.1 of Candidatus Endomicrobiellum roisinitermitis. GTDB lineage: Bacteria > Elusimicrobiota > Endomicrobiia > Endomicrobiales > Endomicrobiaceae > Endomicrobiellum > Endomicrobiellum roisinitermitis. Next base: position 44,454 of record JAITSL010000031.1, on the reverse strand, counting down.
ATTTAGCGGTAGCTTTAAATACAGGGCAAATTAAAACAGGATCTGCTTCAAGAACAGATAGAATGTGCAAATATAATCAGCTTTTAAGGATAGAAGAAGAATTAGGTACTAAAGCTAGTTATTTAGGTAAGTATGCTTTTTCTTCTATTGCCAAGTAATTGTAATACTGAAGGATTTCCACATTATATGTGGAAATCCTTCAGTAATGTAAGTTTTACAAGTGTTACAAATTTAGTTGATCTAGAGTAGTATCTTATCGGAGTTACCTCAAAGAGCGGCTTATGGAGCAATAAAACAAATAATATATCAAATTAGCTCTGTTTGCAGCAAAATTCATTTAAGTCTTTGTTGTCTTATCATTTTGCAAGTTTGCTAATTTGATTAAATGTTTGTTGCGATTGCTCTAGTAACGTAGATAAGATACTACTCTAGATCAACTATATAAATATACAGCTGATTTAAGTGTTGAATGGAACTATAATTAATGGTAATTTTAAGTGTGAATGTGAGCTTTACAAGTAATATAAGCTTGTTGTTTAAAAATTGGTTATGTAAAATATAAAAATGAAACGATTTAAGATCAGATATATATTACTTATAATATTATTTTGTGTTTTAGTATTTAATGAGGGTAATAGAACTTTGTGTCGGCGTTTTTTTGAGCTAAGAAAATTAAAAATGGATATTGTTAGTGCTAAACGTCAGAAAGAGATTCTAAAGAAAAGAATATACTATCTTGAAAATGAGCCTTCTTATATAGAGAGAATGGTTCGTAGTGAGTTAAATGTATTGTCTTCAGGTGAGATAGAGTATAGGTTTACTGCTAAGAATGATTCATGAAATACCCAATTTATGTTTAAACGTTATAATCAAATAAACCTAAGTTATAAATGCTGAGGTGGTGGAACGGCAGACACGCAGGTCTCAGAAGCCTGTCCCCGAAAGGGTGGTATGGGTTCAAATCCCATCCTCAGCATTTTCCCTTCCATAAAAATAAACAAACAATTAACTTGACCATTAAGTTTTCTTAATTAACAGCTATATATTTATATAGTTACTCTAGTTTGATACTTACTATAAGAGCGTTCTATGAGCTATAAACATTTAATATTGCAAAAGGGGCTTCTCTAACAACCCTAATGCCTATAATTACTGTGAATTTTTTGACAATGCAAGGCAAAAAACGCAGGGTTTATCGTGTCATAAGCACAAGTATTTTAACGCAGCAGTGTAGAAAAAGGCATAGATAAGAATATGCACTAAGGTTTTTAGACAGATCCAATTTCAGTGTTTGAAGCAAAATACATTTAAGTCTTTCTTGTCTTACTATTTTGCAAGTTTGCTAATTTGATTGAATGTTTGTTGCGATTGCTCTAGTAAGTAGATAAGGTTTTAAACTAGAGTAATCCACTTATAACATTTTACTTTGCCTGCTAATTTTTCTATCTGACTTCATATATTTACCAATAAAAGCTTACTTTTTCCTTAAAACTATCCAAGTCAGGTATTATTGAAAATAATCAAACATTTGTTTTAAGTTAAATTTAGTGTTTGCTAATTGAGTATATTTATCGTAAAGGTTTTTCTGGGCCTTTGTTAAAAGTGGCGAGTTTATACCATACTTTATTGAAATCGATGCCTCTGCATAGGCACAAAATTTATCGCATATCTCTACTAATGAACCGTCTATAGCATTATATTTATCATCATTAAAATTATCAATATTTTCTATTTTTTTAGATGTGCCATTCTCAATAATTTTGTCTGAAAATTCGTCTTTTATAAAGTACTGTATTTCTTTATGCCAACTGTCAGGTAGTAATGGCAATATTTTTTCGTCTACTTGCTTATTTTCGTATTGTTTTATTATGTCATCTAATCCTGGTATGGAAGATTTTACAGGAGAGATTATATCTTTTGTAAGTATTTCTGGAAGGTCATGAAAGAGTGAAGAATAGAAATTGTTATATTTTCTAGTATTAGAAACATTCATTTCCATTGAAAGTAAATATGCAAAAATTGCAACTGTTAGCATATGTCCTAAAACTGTTGTTTTGGGTATCCTGAATGCTTGTGACCATCTTTGTTGAAACCTTAGCTGACCGCATAAGTCTAAAAAACCATAATATTTTCTATTTATTAGTAACTTTCTTATTCCTATCAAATCTTCAAAAGAAACTACACTGTCTTCTATTTCTTGTTGGGTTTTTTCTATGCCATAAAGCATAGAGTTCCAAGGGTAAATTATGTTGAACTCCCATCTTGTTGAGAGACAATGAGAAGCGCTTAGAATTCTTCTTTCAAATTTTGCGTACTCTTTATCTAATAGATAATTTTCACATCTTTTAGCAAAATCATTTCCAATAGCGTATAAGTTATCTTTTAAATTTGTTAGCACCCATTTGTTTAATTCTAATTCTTTTTTAGACATGATTTCTCTAAAAATCTCAGGTTTTAAGTCTGTAAGCATTATTCTTTGGAAAAACTCAAAAATTCCACCTTCAATAAGTTTTATCCAGTCAATATTTTTTTTGTTTTCTTCTTCAAATTTTGCAAGGATGTAAGCAATTATAATTTTATGTGCTTGTTTATCAATTTCAAAAAAATCAAGAGGACGAATGTGGTCATTCCACCTTACAATGTTTGCTGCAGAAAAGATTTTTAAGATTAAATCTTTTGTTATCATTTAGTGCCTCTGTAAATAATATTTTTTTTCTTCAATGGAAAGTTTTTCAATAGAGTACCTTAACATTATTCTTGGCATAAGATGAGAGTACTTATTTAGAAAAGATATAAGGATCTGTTTTTTTTGTTTGCCAACTTCTCTAAGCATCCAACCAACAGCTTTATGTATTAACGGGTGCTTATGCGTTAAAAACATTTCAGAAAGTTTTAAAGTTTCGTCAAATCTGTTACGTTTTATAAAATAAAAAGTTGAAACTATAGCAATTCTTTCTTTCCAAAGGTTTTTAGATTTTGCAAATCCCCAAAAGTTTAATAAAAAGTGGTTGTACCAATAATGTCCTGTTATTTTATAGCAAGTTAGATCTACCAAATCCCAATTGTTAATGTGTTTTGAATTTTTTAAATACATTTTAACTACTTCTAATTGGTTACTTTGATTTGCTAATTTATATTTTTCAGTTAAAATTAGTAAAGATGTAAGTCTTGCTTCATGTACTTTATGCTGCAACAACTTTTCTGTTTCTTTCAAATTGATTAGCTTAAAGTATTTTTTTGCAATATTACGTATTTGAGGTACTCTAATTCCCCACAAAATATCGTTTTGTGCGTACTTGCCTTTTTTTACATTGAGAAATTTTTTACTCCAATTGGCAAAATCTTTACTTTTTAACTTACTTAAATCTTGCAAAATTTGTTTTGTAAAATTCAAATTCATGTTATAAATTTATATACTTTTTGAAGACAAGAGCTAAAACGAAATATGTTATAGATGTAAACATAAATAACGCAACAAATTTTATTTTAACTACTTTTAATTTATGAAAAATTAAAAATAACAGTGTATAAAAAGTTCCAAAAATAATAGAATAAATAATTAAATTAAAAAACATAACAACTCCTTTTATTTGTTACGTATAATATGTTCACCTAAATACTGACCAGTAAAAGACTTTGTATTTTTAATAATATCTTCAGGTGTACCTTCTGCTACGATAGTGCCACCTCGCTTGCCACCTTCTGGCCCTAAATCTATAACCCAATCTGCAGTTTTTATAACATCTAAGTTATGTTCTATAACTAGTACAGTATTTCCTGTATAGGTAAGTTTTTGCAAGACTTCTATAAGTTTACTTACATCTGCAAAGTGTAGTCCAGTTGTAGGTTCGTCAAGAATATACAAAGTTCTTCCAGTAGCTCTTTTTGCAAGTTCACTAGCAAGCTTTATCCTTTGCGCTTCACCTCCTGAAAGAGTTGTAGCAGCTTGCCCCAATTTTATATATCCAAGCCCAACATCTTTAAGTGTAGATAAAATTCTTTTTAAATTAGGGATATTTTCAAAAAACACTGCACTTTCTTCAACAGTCATATTTAAAACTTCATCTATATTTTTGCCTTTATAATTTATTTGTAGTGTTTCTTCATTGAACCTTTTCCCATTACAGACATCGCATTTAACATATACGTCTGGCAAAAATTGCATTTCAATTTTTAAAGTTCCGTCACCTTGGCAGTTTTCACATCGACCTCCTTTGACGTTAAAAGAGAATCTTCCAGGTAAATATCCTCTTGCTTTAGCTTGAAGTGTTTGGGCAAACAAATCTCTTATGGCTGAAAATGCTCCTGTATAAGTTACTGGGTTTGAGCGAGGAGTCCTGCCTATAGGAGATTGGTCAACTATGATCACTTTGTCTATATTTGAAATCCCTTCCATAGTTTTGAACTTGCCGGGCTTTTCTTTAGCACCATATAGTTTTTTTGCTAAGTTTTTATATAGTATTTCATGTATTAAAGTAGACTTGCCACTGCCAGACACCCCCGTAATGCAAACGAATAAACTTAAAGGAATATTAACATCTATATTTTTTAGATTAAATTGTTGAGCTCCAGTTATAGTAAGCCATTTATCTTGATGTTTTTTTCTTTTTTTAGGTACAGGTATTTCTAAAGTCCCCTTTAAATATTTACCAGTTAAAGAAATTTTGGATTTCATTATTTCTTTAGCAGTCCCTTTAGCTACTATATGGCCACCATGGATACCAGCACCTGGCCCTAAATCTAATATATAATCTGCAGCTCTTATAGTATCTTCATCGTGCTCAACAACAATCAAAGTGTTACCTAAATCTCTAAGTTTTAATAAAGTAGTTAACAATTTATTATTGTCTCTTTGATGTAGGCCAATAGAAGGCTCATCAAGAACGTAAAGTATACCTGTAAGACCAGACCCAATTTGTTTAGTTAAATGTATTCTTTGAGCTTCTCCGCCAGAAAGGGTAGAACTTTCTCGTTTTAAGCTTAAATATCCAAGTCCAACATTATTTAAAAATAGTAATCTAGCACAAATTTCTTTCAAGATAGTTTTGCTTATTAAATTATCTTTTTCGTTAAATTTTATATTTTTAAAGAAATCATAAGATTGTTCTATAGACATTTTTGTAATGTCATCAATAGATTGTCCCTCAATTAAAACTGATAAAGCTTCACTTTTTAATCTTTTGCCTTTACATAAAGGGCAAACCTTTTTTGTCATATACTTATTATAAATTTCATTTTTTACAAAGTCAGATTCTGTTTCATTATAACGCCTTTGCATGTTTGTTATAACACCTTCAAAATCTTGGGTACCGTACAATAGAATAGTTTGTTGTTTTTTTGTTAACTGTTTCCATGGTACATCTAGTGGAATCTTATTCTTTTTTGCAGCTTCTTTAAGCAATTGGCCGTAATATCCACTCCAACTATTTTTCCATCTGTTTGTTCTAGTTGTTATTGGATCTGACCATGCTACTATTGCTCCTTGTTTTATGGAACGTTTTCCGTCAGGAATTATTAAATTTTCATCTATTTCTATTTTTTCACCAAGTCCACTACATTCAGGGCATGCGCCAAAAGGTGAATTAAAAGAGAAGAGTCTAGGTTCTAACTCAGAAAAGCTTGTGCCACAATCAATACATGCGTATTGTTCGCTATAGATTGTTTCCGAAGAAGTATGGCCGTCTTTTATTATAGCAACTGCTACTATACCTTTAGATTCTTTTAAAGCAATTTCAATAGAACTTGCTACTCTTTGTCTTAAATCTTCTTTAAGTTTTATCCTATCTATAATTATATCTATGGTATGCTTTTTATATCTATCCAAACTTATTTTTTCATCTAGCATATAGATATTTCCATTGACTCTAACTCTAGAATATCCATTTTTTAATAGTCTAGAAAATAACTCTTCATAAGTACCAGTTCTTCCTTTAATTAAAGGGGCAACTATATTAATCATAGTTTCATTAGGAAGTTTCATAACTTCATCAATTATTTGTTGTGCGGATTGAGATTTAACTAGTTTTCCACATTTTGGGCAATGTATGACACCTATTTTTGCAAATAGTAACCTTAAATAATCGTAAATTTCAGTTACTGTCCCAACTGTAGATCGTGGGTTGTGAGATGGGTTTCTTTGTTCTATTGAAATTGCAGGAGAAAGTCCTTCAATAATATCTACCTCAGGCTTATCCATAAGCTCTAAAAATTGTCTAGCATAAGCTGAAAGAGATTCAACATACTTCCTTTGCCCTTGGGCATAAATTGTGTCAAAAGCAAGAGAAGATTTACCAGAACCGGACAGGCCAGTAATAACGACTAGTTTGTTTTTAGGTATATCTATATCTATATTTTTCAAATTGTGTTGTCTTGCACCACGAATTTTTATTATATCCATTAAAATGTATCCTTTATGTTAATTATCGTGTCTTGTGCAGTAGGTAACATTTTAGGATAGTCTATATTATAGTGTAACCCTCTGCTTTCTTTTCTTTGCATGGCAGAATTTGCAATTAGATCTGCAATACAAACTATATTTTTCAATTCTATATTTTCTACTGTTATTGGAGAACATTCAAAAAATGTATTAATTTCGCTTTTTAATAAATCTATTCTTTTTTTAGCTTTAATCAATTTTTCGTTTGAACGTACTATACTTAAATAATTCCAAGAAGTACGTCTTATTTCTTCCCATTCTTGCATGTATATAAGAGCATTTTCTTTTGAACTTTTGTATTTATAAGAAGAGTCTTTTAGATCGTAATGTTTTTCATTTAAATAGCGTACTGAATCATTATAAACTCTGTCTGCATATACAATCCCCTCAAGTAGAGAATTTGAAGCTAATCTGTTTGCTCCGTGTATGCCGGAGCATGCAGTTTCACCCAGGGCGTATAAATTTTTTATGTTAGTTCCTCCATTTACGTCTATTTTTACTCCTCCACAAAAAAAGTGTGCTGCGGGAATTACAGGTATCATATCTTTTGCCATGTCTATACCGTATTCCAAACACTTGGCATAAATATTAGGAAAACGTTTCATAAGAAAACTTCTGCTTTTTGAAGTAATATCTAAATAAACGCAATTGTCTCTTCTAGTTTTAAGTTCTTTATCAATTGCTCTTGCGACTATATCCCTAGGAGCTAATTCCTTTTTGGTGCTATATTTCTTCATAAACGGATTTCCGTCTTTTGAACGTAGTATAGCACCTTCTCCACGTACTGCTTCTGATATTAAGAAAGATTTGGCATCTTTATTGTATAAACATGTAGGATGAAATTGTACAAACTCCATGTTTGCTATATCAGCTCCAGCTCTGTAGGCCATAGCAATGCCATCTCCTGTAGCAACATCTGGATTTGATGTGTAAAGATAAGTTTTACTTGCCCCTCCGCAAGCTAGAGCTACTATTTTTGCTTGGAAAGTTTCAATATAATGCTTTTTGTTTACAAAAACGTAAGCACCAACACAAATATTGTCTTTATTAATGATCAAATCTATAGCAGGATGATTTTCAAAGACAGTTATATTTTTATTTTTTAAAACGTTTTTTATTAAAACGCTTTCTATTTCTTTACCTGTAAGATCTGCAGTATGTAAAATTCTACGTTTACTATGCCCACCTTCTAAACCTAAATCAAATTCATCTTGATTATTTTCTTTCTTTGTAAACTTAACGCCAAGGTTTATCAGCTCATTTAATCTAGCTGGAGCTTCGTTGGCCATTTTTTTTACCATGTTTTTATTACACAGACCAGCTCCAGAAATTAAAGTGTCTTGTATATGCTCTTTGAAACTGTCATGCTTATCCATAACGCAGGCAATACCACCTTGAGCTTTCCCTGTAGAAGAGTCAAATAATTTCTTTTTTGTAATCAATGCAACTGTTGAATTTTGTGCAGCTTTTAAAGCTAAGCTTAAACCTGCTATTCCACTGCCTATTATTAAATAATCTGATTTTATCATTATGGTATTCTTTATCTTGCAAGTATTATATTATCTATTAATCTTGTTTTTCCTATCCATACGGCAACTGCTAAGACAACTTTTTTTGTAATTTTATTAACAGAAGATAAATCATCAAAATTTACAATATCTACGTAATCTATTTTAATGTTAGGGATTTTATTTAACTTACTTATAGTGCTTTGCTTCAAAATATGAGGGCTCTTATTTTTGAAACCTGTAGATACTTCTTTTAAAATTTTATAGATTTTAGAGCCCATTTCTTTTTCTTGGGCTGATAGGTACAAGTTCCTGCTTGAAACAGCTAGTCCAATTTTTTCTCTTACGATAGGGCATGGTACAATTTTTGTCTTGAAATTTAGATCTTTGACCATCTTTTCTATTATTTTTAGTTGTTGAAAATCTTTTACTCCAAGATAAGCATTGCAAGCACAAGATATGTTTAATAGTTTAGCTACTACTGTTACAACACCTCTAAAATGAGTAGGTCTGAATTTCCCACACAGAATGTCTTGCAGAGCTGTTACTTCTATAAAAGTTTTATAATTGTTTGGAAACATTTCATTTACTGTTGGCATAAAAACATAATCAACATGATTTTTTTTGCATAGCTCTAAATCTTTTTTTATAGGTCTTGGATATTTTAAGTAATCTTCGTTTGGACCAAATTGTACAGGGTTAACAAAAATTGAAACTATAGTGACATCATCATTTTTTTTAGACTTTAAAATTAAAGATTCATGTCCTTGGTGTAATGCACCCATAGTTGGGACAAGACCTATATTGTCTCCACTTTTTAAATGTTTAAACGCAATTTTTTGTAACTGTGATGCTATTTTAATAACTTTCATTTATATATATTCCCTTCTCCTGGAAACTTGCCTTCTTTTACTTCGCCTATATAATTTTTTACGGCTTCTTGTATAATTTGCCCAACGTCTGCATATTTTTTTACAAATTTTGGAGTAAAGTCAACAAACATTCCCAACATATCGTAAACAACTAAAACTTGTCCATCACAATAGCGCCCTGCACCTATACCTATTGTAGGTATAGTTAAAGTTTTTGTAATTTCTCTAGCTAAATCTTCTGGGATTGCCTCAAGTACAATAGCGCAAGCTCCAGCCTCTTGTAAAAGTTTTGCATCATTTATAAGTTTTAAAACGTCTTCTTTATTTCTACCTTGAACTTTAAATTCTCCCAACCTATTGATTGCTTGAGGAGTTAATCCTAGATGTCCAATTACTGGTATTTTTGCATTAACAATAGCTTGTACTTGCTTTATGATTTCACTGCCACCTTCAATTTTTACAACTTCTGCTCCACCCTCTTTTATAAGTCGACCTGCGTTTATAATAGCACTTTTTATATCTGCTTCATAAGACATAAACGGCATGTCAGCGACAATTAGGGCACCGATATTTCCTCGTTTTACAGCTTTAGTGTGGTATATTATGTCTTCTATTGTTACAGGGATTGTATTTTCATAGCCAAGTTTTACGTTACCAAGAGAATCTCCTACGAGCAACATATCGACATCTTTGGAAATAAGTTTTGCCATAACGTAGTCGTAACAAGTGAGCATTGTTAATTTATCATTTTTCTGTTTCTTATCTAAAATTGTTATAATAGTTTTTTTGTTCATTTTTTTATTGTAATCCTTAAAAATTATTTAAGTGTATATTTTTATAATTTTAACCTTTTGTTGTTTAAGAGTCAACAACTTTTCTTTTAATATTACATGTATTGTTTTCTTTAGTGTAGGATGTAGTAAATTTTTTGCAATTTCGTTAAGGGGAATTAAAACAAAAAGTCTATTTTGTAGCTCTTGATGAGGTATAGATAGCAAAGACTTGTTAAAAACTTTGTTCCCAAAAAATAAAATGTCAATGTCTATTATGCGAGGCCCCCACTTAATAGTTTTTTTACGTCCTAAAATTTGTTCTAATTGTTTTAGAAAAAATAGCAAATCGTAAGGATTTAGACTAGTTTTTGCTTTAAGTATAATATTATAAAAAGATTTTTGCATTGGCCCAACTGGAGATGTTTCATACAAAGAAGATAATTTAACAATTTTTATAAGCAAACTGCTTTGTATAAATGACAGACTAGAAAGTATATTTTTTAGTCTATTGCCAATGTTTGATCCTAAACTTAAATAAGTTGTATATTTCATTACTTTTTATAATTTTAGTACTACTTTAAGCAATACTTGCTTAACTAAATTTTATATTCTATTCTTGTATATAGGTTAAAATTATTAAGAGGGATATTATATTACATTTATTTTATTAGTTAAATAACTTTAAACTTAGACTCGGCCATAAATATCTAAGCTATTTTTTCTTGAATTCTTTTTTTTACATAACCAGCCAAGCAAGATTTTATGTATAATAATACTGCTACATTTTGATAACGTCTAACATTTTTTTATTTAAATTATTTTTTATACTTTATTTTTTTTGTCATATATTATAAAATTCACTCCATTAACTTTGCTTGTAATTATTCCATTTATAAAGAGATATATACATGAAAAGTTGGATAAAATTTTTTCTTTTACCTATAGGTTTTTTAATTTTTGTTGGAGCGTTAATACTTTTACATAATCAACTAAAGAATTTAAGCTATACAGATATAGTTAATGCTTTAAAAGCCATATCGTTTTTAAAAATATTTTTAGCGATGTTACTAGCTTTATCTTACTATATTATTTTAGGTGGTTATGATATAGTTGCTTTTAAATATATAAGTTCAAAAGTTTCTTTAAGTCCTAAAGACATTTTATTTACATGCTTTATAAGTAATGTTTTAGCAAATAATACAGGCTATTCAATGCTTTTTGGTGGTTCTATTAGGTATAGACTTTATTCGCTATATAATGTTTCAATGGTTGATGTTACAAAAGTGCTTCTGTTTTCTTCAGCTACAATATGGCTTGGCTTACTTGCGGTTGGTGGCGTCACTTTTACATTTGTTCCAGTGTCTCTTGAAGGTGTATTAAATATAAGTTTGTCTACAAAAACGATAGGATTTTTTTCAATTATAATTTTATTGCTATATATTTTTTTAAGTACTTTACATTCTCGTCCAATAAAGGTGTTTAAGTGGACAATAACTTTTCCAAATATTAAGATAGTATTTTGGCAAATTTTACTTGCAACATTAGACTGGCTAGTAGCATCATTAACTTTATATGTTTTAATGCCAGAAGGATTTGTTTCTTATTTTATGCTACTTAAAGTTTTTCTTGTTGCGCAATTTGCTGTAATTATAAGCCAAGTTCCTGGCGGTATGGGTATTTTTGAGACCTCTATTACTTTGTTAATGCCAGAGTCTGCAAGTAATCCTGGGGTTATAGGAGCACTTCTTGCCTATATAGCAATATTTTATTTTTTTCCATTACTTATTGCCCTTGTTCTTTTGGGTTCTTTTGAATTAATGATACTTACTAAAAAGTTTCAAGATAAGGTAAAGATTTTTGGAAAAACAATATCTTCTGTTATAGTGCAAGTATTTGCTTTGTCTTCATTTGTTGCTGGTATGGTTGCGATGTTTTCTACTGCAACTCCTTTTGATGTTGCACAATTAAAATTTATTATTAATTTGTTACCTTCGTGGTTTGCAGATTTGTCTCACTTTTTGCTCAGTGTTACCTCAATTGCATTACTTTTTATCTCTAGAGGTTTACAACTTAGAATCAAGAAAGCTTGGTCTATAGCTTGTACTTTAATAATAGTTGCAATTGTTTTAATACTTGTTGTAGGAGAACCATTTTTAGTTCTTTTATGTTTTATTGTTTTACTTGCTGCTCTTGTATCTTCAAGGCACTATTTTTATAGGGATATCTCTATACTTAACACTGCTTTTAGTAATTGGTGGTTTAGTGCAGTTGGTGGCGTTTTCGCTCTTTCTGCTTGGATAGGCTTTTTCATAAATAAACAGGACATTTACTCTTGGATTCATTTAGATGTGTTTTTTAGGAATCTTTTAGTAAGCACAACAGATGCTGCACGGTTTTTAAGAGCAAGTTTTGGCATGGGTGTTATAGTGATAATAGTTATTTTAGAGCAAATTTTTAGAAACTTTTTCAAAAAACCTGTATTATTTACAAAAAAAGATATAGAAAGGATAGCATATTCTTCAGATTATGTTTATTCTTTAGCAGCCTTATCTAAAGATAAAAGTTACGTAGTTAACGAGCAAAAAGACGCTTTTGTAATGTATGGTAAATCTGGCAATAGTTGGATTGCTTTTGGCGATCCGGTGGGTAATAAATCTCACAAAAATGAGCTTTTATGGCAATTTAAAGAGCTTGCTGATAACGCGTCTGCAAAACCTGCTTTTGTAGGTATAGATCATAAATATGTACAGATATATGATGATATTGGTTTAGATATTTTTAATATTGGGCAAGAAGCAAAAATTCAATTAAAAACTTTTAATAAATATGATCAACGCTTAAACAATTTTTGTAAGTTAGAAGAAAATATGGAAAGTTTAGGCTTTAAATATAAAATTTTACATTCTGAGCACTTTTATGAATATAAAGAAATATTTGCAAATGTAGACAAAGAGTGGAGAAAAACTACAAACTTTGTTCCTATAAATTTTATACCTGGCAACTACGAGCCTACTTATATGAAAGATATGGATTTTAGTATTGTGGAAAAAGATGGTAAAGTATGTGCCTTTTCTGTGTTAGAAAAAACAAATAGTGTTCATGAAATTTCTTCAGGTATTGTTAGATATGTACCTTTTCAAGAGGATATTTTTTCTTACATAATTTTTAAAAATATTTTGTGGGCAAAAAGTAAAGAGTACATATGGTTTGATTTGGGATTTGCTTATTTTTATGAAAGCGGTTCTCAGGAAGAAGTTATAAAGTATTTTGCAAAAACTTTTATGTTTGCAGAACATTTTAACTATGACTTAGAGCTTTTAAGAAACTTTAAAGAAAAGTTTTGTCCACTATGGCGTAATAAGTATATAGCTATTCATCCGGACAAGTATATATTGGCATTTATTAAAAATTTTACAACGCTTATTTATCCATCAAAACATGTACAGTCAAAGTTTTTCTTTAAAAGGTTTTTAAGGAAATGAAAGCTTGGGAATTGTTTTATAAAAATATTACTCAGAATAAATTTGTTTGTTGTAAAGATAAGATAATTTTGACTGTGTCTGGTGGTATGGATTCTATGTGCATGTTACACATGTTTTGGCGACTTAAAAAAAAAATAAATATTGAGCTATTAACAGTAAATTTTGACCATAATTTAAGAGAAGAGTCTAAAAAGGAGGCTTTATTTGTTAAGAGTTTTTCAGAAAACTTGGGTGTAAATTGTATTTTGGAATCTATTAATGTAAGCAAATATTCTAAAAGTAATAATATTTCTATAGAGACAGCTGGCCACAATTTAAGATATGAAATTTTGCATAAAATAGCAAAAAAATATAAATTTGATAAAATTTCAACAGCACATAATGCAAACGACAATGCAGAAACTGTTTTAATGTGGCTACTTAGAGGTAGTGGAAATTTTTCAGGCATACCCCAACAAAGAACTCTTTCTAAAAATGTTGTGATAATTCGGCCTCTTCTCCCAGTTAAACGAGATTTTATTGAAGACTATGTAAAAAAGCACAAATTGCCGTTTTGTACAGACAGTTCTAATTTTACAGATGTTTACACAAGAAATAAAATAAGGCGTTTGCTTATCCCTGTTTGTGAAAAAATAAATTCAATGGCAGTTGAACATATATTTTCTTTAAGTTGTATACAAAGTAGAGAAAACCGTTTTTTAGATGTAATTTCAACTAAGTATTTAAAAAAATGTGTTAGATTCCAAAAAAATCAAATTTTGCTTGATTTAACAATGTTTTTACGATATAATGAAGCAGTCAGGTTTAGAATTTTACGAGATATTTTACCTCAAAAAAAATATAATTCGTGTATAAATTTAATAATGTATAAAATTTTATCGTTAGACAAGTCTGTATATAGATTTTCTGGAGATTGGCTTTTTAAGATAAAAGCAAAAAAAGCGTATTTTTTAAAGGGATAATAATGATAAATAGTAAACAAAACTACACGGTAGAAATTCTTTTTCAGGAACGGCAAATACAAAAAAAGATTTTTGAAGTATCTTCTAAAGTATCTCAAGACTATAAAGATAAAGATCTTGTAATAGTTGCGGTTTTAAATGGCAGTTTTATTTTTTGTGCGGATTTGGTGCGCAATTTAGATGTTAGATGTTCTATAGATTTTATACAAGTTAGTTCTTATGTTGGTACTCAATCTCAAGGGAAAATGCAAGTAATTTCTGGTTTTAAAGAAGACTTAACAGGGAAAGATGTTTTGATAGTAGAGGATATTGTTGATACTGGTATAACTTTGGACTTTTTAATTAGCGAAATATCTTCAAAAAAACCTAACAGTATTAAAGCTTGTGTTTTCCTAGATAAAAAGTGTGCTCGTAAAAAAGAGGTTCCTGTTAATTATAGTTGTTTTGAAATGGGTAATGATTTTGTTGTAGGATATGGTTTAGACTATAGCGGATTTTTTAGGCAATTGCCTTATGTAGGAAGAATAAAGGAGTTTGGTAAATGAAAAAGAAAAATCCATGGTTCGTATTTTTTTGGATAATGCTTTTTATAATTGTTTTTATGCTAATAAACTCTGCAAAGCAAAGAGGCCAAGAAGTAGATTTGGAATATTCTCAATTTAAACAATATATAAAAGCTAAAAGTGTGTCTAAGGTGCTTGTTTCTTCAGATTTTATAAAAGGACAATTTAGAGATACAGATGGTGTTTTGAAAAAGTTTAAAACAATCCCTATGGATGACCCTAACTTAATAAAGGATATGGAAGACAACAATGTTTTAGAATTTTCTTCTGCTCAAAGAAATGGCTGGCTTGCACCGATTTTGTTTAATTGGGGACCTATAATTCTTTTAATTTTATTTTGGCTTTGGATGATGCGTGGTATGGCTGGTGGCAGTAAACAGGCCATGTCTTTTGGCAAAACAAAGGCAAAACTTGCAGGTAATAATGCTGCAAAAAAAGTTACTTTTAAAGATGTTGCTGGTTGTAATGAAGCTAAAGAAGAGTTGCAAGAAATAATAGAGTTTTTAAAAGATCCTGCAAAATTTCAAAAATTGGGTGGGAAAATTCCAAAAGGTGTATTACTTTTTGGTGCTCCTGGAACAGGAAAAACTTTACTTGCAAAAGCAGTTGCTGGTGAAGCGGGAGTCCCATTTTTTTCTTCAAGTGGGTCAGAGTTTGTTGAAATGTTTGTTGGTGTTGGGGCTTCTAGAGTTAGAGATTTGTTTGATAGGGGGAGGAAGTCTGCCCCTTGTTTGCTTTTTATAGATGAAATAGACGCTGTTGGAAGACACAGATTTGCTGGTATAGGCGGTGGGCACGATGAAAGAGAACAAACTTTAAACCAACTTCTTGTTGAAATGGACGGTTTTGACACTAAAGAAGGTGTAATCCTAATTGCTGCAACTAACAGGCCAGACGTTTTAGATCCAGCATTGCTTAGACCTGGCAGATTTGACAGGCAAGTTATTGTTCCAAGCCCAGACTTAAAAGATAGAGAAGAAATATTAGCTGTGCATTCAAGAAAAATAACTTTAGGCGACGATGTAAACTTGAATGTCATAGCAAGGAGAACGGCTGGTTTTGTTGGAGCTGATCTTGCAAATCTTGCAAATGAGGCCGCTCTTTTAGCTGCAAGGCATAGCCAAAAGAGTGTAAGTATGATAAATATGGAAGAGGCAATAGATAGAATACTTGCTGGTCCACAGAGAAAGTCGCGCTTGATGTCTGAAAAAGAAAAGAAAGTTATTGCATATCATGAGGCAGGACATACTCTTGTTGCAAAACTTCTTCCATCTGCTGACCCAGTTCATAAAGTTTCTATAGTTCCAAGAGGGCCTGCTTTAGGATACACTTTACAGCTACCAGAAGAAGATAAGTATTTAACTTCTAAAACAGAGCTTTTGGACAGACTTTCAATATTATTTGGAGGGCGTGTTGCAGAAGAAGTTATATTTTCTGAAATTACAACAGGTGCCCAAAATGATATAGCAAAAGCTACAGATATTGCTACTAGGATGGTTACTGAATTTGGCATGAGTGATAAAGTGGGGCTAATATCTCTCCAAAAACCAAATCAAGAAGTGTTTTTGGGAAGAGATATTTCAAGTTCAGATAGGCATTCTGGAAAAACTTCTGAAATTGTAGATGAAGAGATTAAAAATATTATAAATAGTGCCAAAGATAAGGCCGTAGCTCTTATAAAAAGTAATATATCTATTTTAAATAAAATTGTAGATTATCTTTTAGAAAGAGAAAATTTAACTGGTCAGGATATAGATATAATTATGAAAGATGAAGAATTGTCTCCTTTAGAGAATGGTAATGTAGAAACAGATAAAAAAGAAACATTAAAAAATCTAGATGTTTTGTTAGGTAAAGATTAACGAGAAAATTTTCAGGTGACAATATAGAAAGTGAAAAAGTTTAATTTTGATGAGAAAAAAGCAAAAAAAGCAATAAAACTCTTGTTAGAATCTTTTGGAGAAGATTTAAACAGGGAAGGGTTAAAGCGTACCCCAGAAAGAGTTGCAGAGTTTTATAAAGAAGCTTTGTCTGGGAATAATATAAGCCCTTTGGATTTAGTTCAGAATTCATATTGTAGTGAAGAACACGAAGAAATAGTATGTATAAAAGATGTTGCTTTTTATTCTATTTGTGAGCATCACTTGTTACCTTTTTTTGGTAAAGTACATATAGCCTATGTCCCTAAAAAAGACAAAATTGCTGGAGTTTCAAAATTGGTAAGATTTGTAGAAATTTTTACAAACAGACTTCAACTTCAAGAAAGATTCACAAAACAAATAGCAGATACTATTATGGATTTATTAAAACCTCATGGCGTTATGGTTCTTGTTGAAGCTGAACACTTGTGTATGACTATGCGGGGCATAAAAAAAACAGGGTCACTTGTTATTACTCAAGCTGTGCGTGGTGACTTTGCAGAGGATGAAAAAATAAGGAAAGAAGCAACGTCTTTATTAGGAAAATAAAAGGTGATAGTAAGAAAAGCTATTGTAAGTAATTTTAAAGATGCTTTAGAATTAGTAAAAAAAACAGGTAGTAGAAATGCTGTTCATAAGCATCTTGCTCAAAAAGGTGTAAATTTCCCTGTTATTATAGAACAAATAGATAATAGAGCTGCAAACATATTAAAGCAAGAAGCAATTTCGGTTGGTGCAGACGTTTCTGTAAGTGAGGATGTTAGTAGGTTTAAAAAAGGTTTTTCAGATTTGATTTTGTTTGCAAATGTTGCTCGAGTTTTAAAACTAGTTGATAAGCTTAAAATACAACCTTTTGGGTTAAAAGAAGTTTCTCTTAATTTGGAACGATTAGTTAATAATAAAAAAGTTTTTAAATATAAAAATAAATCGCTAGATTTATCAAAGCCAGTTGTTATGGGCATTATAAATATGGACCCAAATTCTTTTTCTAAGGATGGGTTAACGTGTCCGGATAAAGCTAAACAACGAGCTTTAGAGTTTGAGAAGTTTGGTGCTGGTATAATAGACATTGGTGCAGAGTCATCTAGGCCTGGCTCAAGTTTTGTAGACGCACAAACAGAGATAAAAAGGTTGATACCTGCTTTAAAAAAGATAAGAAAGCAAGTTAAAATACCAATTTCTGTAGATACGTATAAGTATGAAACAGCAAAAGCTGCTCTTGATGAAGGAGCAGATATTGTCAACGATATTTTTGCTTTAAGAGTAGGTAAAGAAAAATTAGCAAAACTTGTTGCAAATGTTAGGGCTGGTCTTATATTAATGCATATGAAAGGACTTCCTAAAAATATGCAGAAATTACCAAAATATAAAAATTGTACTTCTGAAGTTTTTAATTTCCTTTTAGAAAGAAGAAATTATGCATTACGTTTTGGGGTGCAAGAAGAATATATATCAGTAGATCCAGGTCCAGGTTTTGGTAAAACTGTTGAACATAATTTAGAACTAATAAAAAATATAGACACTTTTTCGTCTCTAGGAGCAGTTGTTGGCGCAGTATCAAGAAAAAGGTTTGTCAGGCTTTTAGGAGGGGAAGATAAGGCATCTTTTATAGTAGCAAATTTTCTTGCAGTTTTTTGTGGAGCAGATATTTTAAGAGTACACGACGTAAAAGAAACAGTAGATGTGTTAAAAATAATTCAAGCTTTTAAAGGAGTTTAAGCGGAAACTATGGTTTATATTTATAATACCTACATAGTTAATATTTTAGACATCCTTATACTTGCCATAATCTTTTATAGGCTTATCTTAATTATTAAAGGTACAAGAGCTATACAAATTGTTATTGGTATTTTATTTATTTTAGGCCTTACTATAGTGGCAAGAGATGTTTTACATCTTAAAGCTTTGTCTTGGTTGTTAGGGAATTTTTGGCTTGCTGCAGTTATTATATTTGCTGTAATATTTCAAACTGAAATACGAAATGTTTTAGCGCAAATAGGTAGCCAACTTTGGTGTTCAAAATCTAAGGTGGAAGATTTTTATGTAACAGAAATTGTTGAAGCTGTTGAAGATTTAAGTAAATCTGTTATGGGTGGGCTTATTGCTCTTGAGAATGAAGTGGGTTTAAAAAATTTTATAGAAACCGGCATAGCTTTAAACGCCAATATTTCAAAAGAACTTTTGTTGTCAATATTTAAAAACAAGTCTGCCCCTTTACATGATGGAGCAGTAGTTATATTTAATCGTAAAATCATGGCTGCAGGGTGCTTACTTCCGCTAAGTCATGAGACTAGTGTTAAACTTTTTGGCACAAGGCACAGAGCAGCACTTGGGTTAAGTGAAGTTACAGACGCTTTAGTAATTGTGGTTTCTGAAGAAACTGGGAAAATATCTGTAGCTTATAATGGTAAATTGCATGGCTATATTTCTGCTGCAAAGCTTAAAGAAATAATAAAAACAAATGGTGAGGCATTGGTGGACTAAAATGAAAAAAGTTTATGCCAAAATAAAAAAGAATTGGCAATTAAAATTATTGGCTTTAGTTCTTGCTCTTTTTGTTTGGTTATATGCGGGGTATATGTGACAAAGTTATTTGGTACAGATGGTATAAGAGGGAATAGTTTGAGCTTTCCATTTGACAACAAAACGCTTAATATTGTTGGAATGGCAATAGCAGAAGTTTTAGGGAACAGTAAAAATATTCTAATGGTTAGGGATACAAGAGAATCTGGAAAGAGAATACAAAAGGAACTTGCAAAAGGTATTATTAAAGTGGGTGTAAAACCTGTTTTTAGTGGTGTTATGCCTACCTCTGCGGCTTCTTTAGTTGTTAAACAAGGCAACTATTCTGCGGCAATTGTGATATCTGCAAGTCATAACTCTTATATAGATAATGGAATTAAAATTTTTAATTCAAAAGGGTTTAAACTTGCCGATAGTGTTGAAGAAAAAATAGAACGTAAAATTAATAAATATCTAGATTTAAAAGTTGATATTGAAAACAATAAATTATCTGTTAAAGAAGATTTAAGTCTTATAAAATTTTATGAAGATTTTTTAATAAAAAATTTTATAGGCAAATCCCTTAAAGGGAAAACTATAGTTGTTGATTGTGCAAATGGGGCCTCTTATAAAGCTGCACCTTATGTACTAAAAAAACTTGGTGCAAAAATTGTTGCTTTAAATAACAAACCGGATGGGAAAAACATTAATTTTAATTGCGGGGCTTTATATCCAGAAATTGTAGCAGAACATGTAAAAAAGCATAATGCTTTTTGTGGCTTTGCTTTTGATGGTGATTCAGATAGACTAATATGTGTAGACGAAAAAGGCGCAATTAAAGATGGAGATTATTTCCTTGCTGCAATGGCAAAATGGCTAAAAAATAATAATAAATTAAAAAATAATATTTTAGTTTCTACAGTTATGGCAAATTTAGGACTTATGCGTGCCATGGAAGATGCAAAAATAAATATTGTTTTATCTAAAGTTGGTGACAGGTATGTTATTGAAGATATGAAAAAACATAAGTCCTCGCTTGGGGGTGAACAGTCAGGGCATTTCATTTTTAAAGATATTTTAACTACAGGAGATGGGATTCTTAGTTCTATTATGTTGCTTGGAGCATTATGCCAATTAGACAAAACTATGTCTGAATTTATGGTAGGTATTGAGAAGTTTCCACAGGTTCTTATCAATAACAAAATTAAAAAGAAAATACCTATAGAACAACTTTCAAAATCTTATAAATTGCTAAAGGAGTCCGAACAGTTATTAGGAAAAGATGGACGCATTCTTATAAGATATTCTGGTACAGAAAACCTTCTAAGAGTTATGGTTGAAGGTAAAAATTTGAAGGCAATTAAGAAAATTGCAAAAGATTTAGCCAATAGTATTTGT
Source organism: Candidatus Endomicrobiellum roisinitermitis (assembly GCA_031287855.1). GTDB lineage: Bacteria > Elusimicrobiota > Endomicrobiia > Endomicrobiales > Endomicrobiaceae > Endomicrobiellum > Endomicrobiellum roisinitermitis. The sequence goes on along the minus strand of JAITSL010000031.1, from coordinate 24,039 downwards.
GCAGAGGTTAATTGTTAAAAAAAGAGGTTCTAATGATAAAATTAGGTGTAAATGTAGATCATATAGCTACAATAAGACAAGCAAGAAAAGATACTATTCCCTCTGTTATTGATGCTGCGTTAATATGTGAAAAAGCTGGAGCAGATATTATAACTGTACATTTAAGAGAGGATAGAAGGCATATTCAAGATAGTGATGTTTACGATTTAAAAAAGTCTATTAAGACAAAATTGAATCTTGAAATGTCTGCCACAGATGAAATAATTAAAGTGGCATTAAATGTTAAGCCAGATTTTGTATGTATAGTTCCGGAAAAAAGGCAAGAGCTAACAACAGAAGGTGGTTTAGATGTTAAAAAGAATAAAAAAATTCTTGCAAATTGTGTAGAGAAATTAAAAAAAGTGGGTGTACTAGTTAGTATGTTTATTGAAGCTGATACGGAACAAATTTTAGCGTGTAGTCAAATAGGCGCAGACGCTATAGAGATTCATACTGGTAGATATGCAAAATTTTATAAAGAAGATGGAAGAAGCTCTTCAAACTTTAAAGAAGAATTTAAAAAAATTTTACAAGCTTCGCAAGTAGCCACAAAAAATAAACTTTTGTTAAAAGCAGGGCATGGATTGGATTATGGCAATATAAAACATATAAGTAAAGTTCCAAACTTAAAAGAGTTTAATATAGGTTTTTCAATTATTGCAAAAAGTGTTTTTACTGGTCTTAGAACTGCAGTAAAAGATATGAAAAAACTTATAAATAAAGGATAATCTATGTGTGGGATAGTTGGCTATGTTGGCAAAGAAAGTGCTAAAAATGCTGTTGAAGTTGTGCTAAAAGGTTTAAAAAAACTTGAGTACAGAGGTTACGATTCAGCTGGTATAGCTGTAGTTTGTAATAATTTATTGCATATCAGAAGAAGCGTTGGTAAACTTTGTAATTTAACAGACATCATAGCGCAAGATCCTATTAGCTCAAACATTGCTATAGGGCATACGCGTTGGGCAACACATGGTAAACCTTCTGAGAATAATGCGCATCCTCATACAGATGCTAGTAACAGTATTGTTATTGTGCACAATGGGATAATTGAAAATTATGCAGATTTGAAAAGTCAATTAAAAGAAAACTTAAAAGATTTTAAGTCAGAAACAGATACGGAAGTTATAGCTTACCTTATAAAAAAATATTATAGAGGTGACCTATTTGATGCTGTTAAAAAAACTTTAAATAAAATTAAAGGCTCTTACGCTTTAGGTGTAATATGTAAAGATGATCCGCACACAATAATTTGTGCAAGGCAAGAAGCTCCGCTAATAATTGGTGTTGGAGTAAAAGAAAATTTTATCGCTTCAGATATACCTGCTTTGCTTACTTATACAAGAGATATGATTTTTCTTGAAAATGGTGATATAGCTAAAATAACAAAAGACAAAATTGTAATTATTGATAAAGAAGGTAATGAGCAAAATCGTGAAATAAAAACTATAAATTGGGATCCAGTTTTAGCAGAAAAATCTGGATATAAGCATTTTATGCTAAAAGAAATTTTTGAACAGCCTCATACTATAGAGGATACGCTAAGAGGAAGAATTTATCCAAATGAGGGCAAGATACACGTAGAAGAAGTAAAGTTAAATAAAAAATATGTTAGAAACATTTCAAATATTTATGTAATTGCTTGTGGATCATCTTACCATGCTGGTTTTGTATCAAAATTTTTGTTTGAAAATTTTGCAAAAATTCCTACAGAGGTAGACATTGCATCAGAGTTTAGGTATAGGAATCCTATATTAAGTGAAAAAACTTTAGTTATAGCTATTTCTCAATCTGGTGAGACTGCAGATACTTTAGCTGCTTTACGGCTTGCAAAAAGCAAAGGTTGCCAAGCGCTTGCAGTATGTAACGTTGTGGGTTCAAGTATAAGTCGTGAAACTAACCATGTAGTTTACACTCATTGTGGTATAGAAGTAGGAGTGGCTTCAACAAAAGCTTTTACAGGACAACTTACAGCACTTTATATTCTTGCTTTAGATTTTGCATCTAAAAAAGAATCTTTATCTAAAGAAGACATAAAAAAGTATTTACAAGAGTTGTGGGAGATACCAGTAAAAATAGGAGATTTTTTAGAAAATGCACAAGAAGTAAACAAAATAGCAAAATTGTTTGACCGAAAAAAAGATTTTTTATATTTGGGTAGACATGTAAATTATCCTATAGCTCTTGAAGGTGCATTAAAACTCAAAGAAATTTCTTATATACACGCAGAGGGGTATGCTGCTGGTGAAATGAAACATGGCCCAATTGCTTTAATCGACAAATCCATACCTATAGTTTCTATAGCCACAAATAGTAAGGTTTATGAAAAAGTGATTTCCAATATGGAAGAAGCTAAAGCAAGAGGAGCAACTATTATTGCGATAGCGAGTTCAGGTAATAGAGAAATGTTAACAAAAAGTGATCATGTTATTTACGTTCCAGGAACTGACGAATTTGTTGCACCTCTAATTTCTGTTGTTCCTTTGCAATTGCTAGCTTATTATATTTCTGTTAATTTGGGTTGTGATGTTGACCAACCAAGGAATTTGGCGAAATCTGTAACAGTTGAATAAATTTAAATGAAATTCCTGTATTATTATTTCTAGTTGCAACATAGGCTTTAGATTTATTTTTATAAAACCTATTTAAGGTTTTGCAATAACTTGGGAGTCGGTAGATATGGTAGGCATAGACATAGAAGAAGTTAAAAGATTTAACAAATATTTAAAAAGCTCAAAAATTATTAAACGTATTTTTTCTCAAGAAGAAATAGACTACTCTTATTCTAAAAAAAATGTTGCTCAACATTTAGCTGTTAGGTTTGTTGCAAAAGAAGCTGTTTGGAAAGCTCTTAGTTGTAAAAATAGAAAAATTGCTATTACAGATATTAAAATAATAAATAACAAATATGGCAAACCAGAAGTTTTTATTAAAAACAAAAAAAATACAAAAATGGAACTATCAATTTCACATACTGACAAGTATGCAGTTGCGGTTGCAATATTTTTATAGAGATCTAGAATTTTATTTAAATATATATTATAGGAGATAAAATATGACTTTTGATAAAGAAGTTATTGATATTAGAAGGTATATTCACAAAAATCCTGAAGTTGGCGGGAATGAGTTTAATACTGCAAAATTTATTGAATCAAAACTTAAAAGTTATGATATACCTTTTAAACGTATAAATAAAACTGGCGTAATTGGCACTATTGTAGGAGATCCAAAAGGTAAAACAATAGCTTTGAGGGCAGATATAGATGCTTTACCGGTTTATGAGAAAAACAATATAGAATATAAGTCACTTAATAAGGGTCTTATGCACGCTTGTGGTCACGATGCTCATGTTGCTATAGTGCTTGGAGCTGCAAAGTTGCTCAAAGATAAAAAAAATAATTTACAAGGTAATGTAAGGTTAATTTTTCAACCTAGCGAGGAAATCTCAGGTGGAGCAAAGAATATGATATTTAATGGAGCTTTAAAAAATCCTGATGTCGATTTTATATTAGCAACACATGTGAGTCCGTGGGTAAAGTCTGGCAAAATTGCTTTTAAGTACAATGAAATGATGGCTGGCGTTGATCAACTTAAAATAGAAGTTATTGGAGAAATTGCGCATGGGGCTTATCCTCACGAAGGTAAAGATGCTTTAGTTGCTAGTAGTGCTTTTATAAGTATGGTTCAAGGTATTATTTCAAGGGAGTTAGACCCATTAGAAAATTCTGTTATAACATTTGGCAAAATTGATGGTGGAGATGCATACAATGTGATATGCAAACAAATAACTCTTTATGGGACAGTAAGAACCTTTAACAATAAAGCTAGAAAATTTATAAAGAACAGTATTTTAAATAAGTTAAAAAGTATAGAAAAATCTTATGGAGTAAAATGTATTGGAGAGTACAATTCAATAGGAGAGCCATTAATTAATACCCCAGAAATCACAAAATATTGTATAGAAACAGCAGAAGAATTTTATGGGAAAAACAATGTTGAAATATTACAAAAACCATCTATGGGAGGTGAGGATTTTTCAGAATATTTACATGTTGTTCCTGGGAATTTTATGTTTATAGGGACATCTAAAGATAAGGCTACGTCTAATCCTTGGCACCATAATAATTTTAATATAGATGAAAGTGCTATTGTACAAGCTTCAAAATATTTGTTTTATACACTAGATAAGTTTTTAAAAAAGTAGTATCAAAAATTTACAATAACCCAAAATATCGAGTTGTTTTGTAGGACACATAATTGGATTAAGTTAGAATATTGTGGATATGAGGGAAGTTTAGGTATCTTTGTAGCATATTTTGGGCTTGATGATTCACATGATTATGAAGCATCTGGAATTTACTTATAAAATTGTTAGTTCTAGTAAGCTCTTTAGAGCAAGTTGGATTTTAAAAATTAGTGTTTTTGTAATTAAATTGTTGCATTTTCAGGTACTCTAACTTCGAAAATTTTTTTGCTAATTTTTGTAGTGTCTGTTATTATTGTTATATAGTTATCTGTAAGTACTTTATCTTTTCCTATTTTTACAGTTTTTCTTTTTTTACCGATATTTTTATTTATAAATTCTTTTCTTTTTTCTAAGTCTATTTCAAATAAATCTTTTACTTGACTCTTGATTATGTTTTGTGGTACTTTGTTAATAAATGATGATGCTTTTGTACCGCTTCTATCAGAATATCTGAAAACGTGAAGTCTTGAAAATGGGTTTTGTTTTATAAAATTACAAGTTTCTTTGTGATGTTCTTGGTTTTCTCCAGGGAATCCTGTGATAATATCTGTTGTGAGTGCTAAATCTGGTAAAATGTTTGTTATGTGTTTGATTTTTTCTTCAAAAGTTTTGGTTAGATATTTTCTATTCATGTATTTTAAAATATCGTCATTACCTGACTGTAAAGGAATATGCAGGTGATGGCATATTTTTTCAGGATAGTTTTGCATGAGCCATATTAGTTTATTGTCAATTTCGTTTATCTCTATTGACGAAATTCTTACTCTAAAGTCTAGAGGAATTTTAATTATTTTATTAAGTAAGTTTGAGCAGCCTCCATTATATTTGCCTACATGTATTCCAGTTAAGACTATTTCAGTATACCCGTTTATTACAAGGTTTGTAATTTCTGAAATAACTTCATTGTCAGGTTTGCTCCAAAGAATATTTCTAACATATGGAACTATGCAATAACTGCAAAAGTTGTCACATCCGTCTTGTATTTTTAAAAAAGCGCGAGAACGTTTATCAAAACTTGTAATTGTTTGTTTTGTATGTTCAGGAAACAGTGTTGTTTTGTCTTGTACAATTAGTATGTTCTCATTTTTTAGGTTTTGTTTTATGTCAATATTTTTATTTTTTGCTAAGCATCCTGTAAGTATTATTTTAGGATTATTTGGGAATTTAGAAGCTTTTCTTAAAAAATATTGACATTCTTTATCTGCTTGTTTTGTTACTGTACAAGAATTAAAAATAATAATATCTGCTTTTTCCGGAGTTTCTACATGTACAAAGTTGTCTTTTTTATATTTTTCAGATATAAGTTGAGATTCGTATTGGTTCACTTTACATCCAAAAGTATAAATATAAAATTTTGTCATTTAAATTGTCCCATTTATGAGTTGAATTGCTAAAATACTTGCTACTATTGCTGCAGTTTCTGTTCTTAGAATATTTTCTCCAATGACTAGTGTTCTAATATTTAAAGATCTAGCAAATTCAACTTCTTCATTTTCAAAACCCCCTTCAGGACCTATAAGAATATTTATACCATTAGGTTTTGATTTGGGTATTAAAGATTTCAATGTGTTGCTACTTTCCTTTTCCCAAGGTAATAGGGTTATAAAGTTTTTGTCTTTTGTAGTGTTTATACAAGCCTCTTTAAAGTTAATAGGCTCTTCTATTTGCATAATATCGTTTCTACCACATTGAGAGCTTGCAGATATTGATATTTTTTTATATCGTTCTGGTTTGTTTTTTGGTATGTTTGTAATTATGCTTCTTTTAGTGTTTATTGGTATTATTTTAAATACGCCTATTTCAGCACATTTTTCTATTAACCATTCAAATTTATTTCCTTTTGGTATACAAGTATAAAGATTTAATATAAAATTAGGCATTTTATAAGAAGAAAATAAAATATGTCCGGAAACTTTCTTTTTATTTATAGAATCAATTTTTGCTTTATAAGAGTTTCCTTTTCCATCAAAAAGCATTATTTCGTCATTTTGTTTAAAACGACGTACGTTAAATAAATAGTGTGCCTGTTCTTCTTGCATAGAAAAAATGTTGTTATTAATACTTTCAGGCTTAACATAAAAATGTGGCATACAAAAAATTCCTTTTATATAGTTTTAATTATACATACTTATTTCAAAGAAAAGTATATCTGGGACATAATTTTTAGATCAAATATTTTAGCAATATTGCAAAGAAAGTATAATACCTGTAGAATTTGCTATTTTGTTAAAAATTTGATAATATTTCGCCATAATTTGATATTAAAACTGGGTTTTAAATGTCAGAAACTTGCATTTTTTGTAATATAGCTAAAGGAAAAATTCTGTCCCATAAAGTTTATGAGGATGAAATTGTTTTTGCTTTTAAGGATATAAATCCCAAAGCACCTATTCACATCATAATTATTCCTAAAAAACACATAGCTTGTTTAGGAGATGTTTCTTGTCAAGAAGAGCAAGTATTAGGGCGTATACAAATTGTTGCTTCCAAAATAAGCAAACAGTTTAAAGAGATGAGAAACGGTTTTAGGCTTATAAATAATTGTGGTATAGATAGTGGCCAAGCTGTTTTTCATATACATTACCATCTACTTGGTGGAAGAGTTTTTGGTTGGCCTCCAGGTTGAAAATGTGTAATCAGTAAGTTTTTGTATAAAATAATCTTTCTTTAAGAAAGGCGGTGTTTTTAAAGATGGTAAATATTAAAGTTCGTGAAGGTGAATCTATAGAGGAAGCTATTAGGCGTTTCAAAAGAGAATGTGAAAAAAATGGAGTAATGCAAGAAATAAAAAAACGTGAATTTTATAAAGCGCCAAGTGTATTAAAAAAAGAAAAACTTGCTGAAACTAAAAGAAAAATACGTCGTAAAATGCTTAAAGATAGCAGAAAATTTAGAACTGCATAAACAATGGAGTTGTGTTAATCTTTATATGCTCCCTTTTATAAGGTAAATATGAAATTAAAAGATATACAGGATTTATTTGTTCAGGAAGGTAAAAAGACAGATCCCAGAGATAAATCCGTTGTAGAATTGGATTTGTTAAAACGTAAAGAAGAGTATGAAGTTCTTCCTGATACAAAAAAAACAAATTTTGATATGGAAAGCTTAACAAATCCATATTATGATTCTAGAATTTTATATGGTGACGAAAACTTAGAAATCAAAACAGTTATGGTTGGCATAGACATAGAAACGCAAGAGCTTTTACTTGCAAAGAGTTTAATAAATTCTGGCGTTAAAATAGATTTAGTTATAGCTCATCATCCTGAAGGGTATGCATATTCTACGTTTAGCAATGTTATAGGTATGCAGGCAGACATTTTAAACAAACAAGGTATACCTATTAATATTACAGAAAAAATTGTTTCTGAAAGAATAAAAGAAGTTTATAGAAGCGTTTTGCCCCAAAATAATGAAAGAGTTTATGATGCTGCAAAGTTGTTAAATGTTCCTTTGATGACAGCTCACACTGTTGCAGATAATCATGTAGCCTCATTCTTACAAGATAAAATTAACAATTTAAATCCTGTATATTTAAAAGAGATTGTTGAGCTGCTTGAAAGTTTTCCTGAATACCAGCATGCAATAAAAATAGGACATGCACCATTTATTCTTAGTGGGAATAGTTATTCTAGGTGTGGGAAAGTTTTTGTTGATATGACAGGTGGCACAGAAGGGCCTATAAAGTCTTTTGAAAAACTTGCTATAGTAGGGATAAGTACTGTAGTTGTAATGCATTTGAGTCCAAAAGCTGTAAAAGAAGCTGAAAAACATCATTTAAATATTATTTTAGCAGGGCATATTTCTTCTGATAATTTAGGATTAAATTTACTTTTTGATAAGTTGGAAAAGGAATTTGTTCAAAAACTTGAGTTTGTAGAATGTTCAGGCTTTAGAAGATTTAGAAGATAAAAATGGCAATACCTGATGATATAATTGAAAAAATAAGAATATCTAATAACATAGAGTCAGTAGTAAGAGAATATATACCTGATTTGAAAAGAGTTGGGCGTAATTGGAAGGCGTGTTGTATTTTTCATAATGAAAAAACACCTTCTTTTATTATAAGTCCTGAAAAAGGTATTTTTAGATGTTTTGGTTGTAATGTTTCTGGTGATGTTTTTAAGTTTGTTATGCTTGCTGACAATATATCTTGGATTGAGTCTGTAAAAAAACTTGCTAAGAAAGCAAATATCACAATACAAGATGTAAAACAAGGTCCTGGTATTCCTTCACAAAGACTTTTGCTGATTGACATATTGGAAAATTCAGCTATATTTTACCATAAATGTTTAATGGAAAATGCTAGTGCAAAAAAAGCTATGGACTATCTTATAAAGCGTGGAATTACTCGCGATACGATAGTTAGGTTTAAAATAGGTTTTTGTTTAAAGGGACAACTTATACAAGCAGCTACAAAAAAAGGTTTTACAGTTGAAAATCTTATTAAAGCAGGTATAATAACAAAAACAGATAAAGGAAGTTTTTTTGAATATATGTCGGAAAGAATTGTGTTTCCGATTTTTGATGTTCAAGGTAGAATTGTAGCATTTGGAGGGAGAACTCTTACAGATCAACAGCCAAAATATATAAACACTCCTGAAACAAGTATTTATTCAAAATCGTCTAATTTGTATGGTTTGTTTCAAACTTTGCCACAATTACGCAAAGAAAGAAGAATTATTGTACTTGAAGGTTATATGGATGTTATTGTTCCGCAACAATTTGGTGTTGTAGGCGCTGTTGCTAGTTTAGGTACAGCTTTTACACAAAAACATGCTAAGTTAATTTCAAGGTATGCAGATAGTGTTACTTTGCTTTTTGATTCAGATAGTGCGGGTAGAACTGCAGCTCAAAGGTCTCTTGAAATTTTAGTTGAGGAAGGTATACAGACAAGAGTGTCCTCTTTGCCAGAAAATGTTGATGCAGATGAATATTTAAATCAATATGGTAAAGAAGCGTTTATAAGGCTTGTTGATACTACTTCTAAAAGTGCGATAGATTTTATGATTGCTAGAGTTTATGGCAGTCAAAAAGATAAATCGCCTGAAACTAAAGCAAGAGCTGTATCAAATCTTTTAGATTTTGTATCAAAAAGTGATAGTGGTGTACTTCAAAGTGAGTGGATAAAAAGTATTTCACAATATCTAAATGTTGATGAAGCAATTATTTATAAAGAGTTTAAAAAGAAAAAAAAATTAAAATTTAATGGATATACAAAAGAAGGAAGTCTAAGTTTAAGTAAAACACTTAATAAAAATAAAAAGTTTTCTATGTCTTTAGAAGAAAATCTGTTAACTATTGTTTTAAATAATAGAGAATTTGTTGAAAGAGTCAATGTGGATTGTTTTTTTGATGCTAGATGTAAAAAGGTTTTTGAATTTACTTCTTCAGGTTTAAACGATGCTGAAATTCTAAATTTGCTTTCACAAGATGACGCAAATTGGTTTTCAAATGTTACCTTAAATAGTATTAAGTACAATAATGTAAATGAAGCTTTTAACACTATTTTAAAAGATATTGAATTAAGTATTTTTAAAAGAAGAAGAGCGGTACTAGAAAAAGATATTCTCCTTATGACAGAAGGTAAAAAAGAAAAAGACAAAGAGTTGTTTGACGAATATAAAAAACTAACAGCCCTTTTAAAAGGATCAGGAAAATAAAATGACAAAAAAAGATTCACTTAAAAATTTAATTGATTTTGGAAGGAAGCAAGGTTATCTTACTTATGAGGACATAAATAACACCCTTCCTCAAAAATCTATTGTTGCAGAAAAAATAGACAGTTTTTTTGTGACTTTAGATGATTTAGGTATTAAAGTTGTAGATAATAAAGAATATCTAGAAGAAAAGATGCAAAAAGATACCGGAGCTGTAGAACAATCCGTTAAAGGTTCTAATGAGGAAGAAGATATAAATCCTGTTAGAATGTACTTAAGTGAAATGGCAAAAGTGCCTCTTTTAGAAAGAAGTGTAGAGGTTGAACTCGCAAAAAACATAAGAGAGAATGAAAAGAAATTAAAGTTAGTAGTTTTAGAATCTCCTCTTCTTATAAAAGAGATAAGAAACTGGGAAACTCTTATAGGGCAACAAGAAATGACAACAAAAGAGCTTATGCCTAGAGGTAGAAAATCTCAAGCTCAGCTCAGGGGCATGGGAGTAAAAATTAAAACTGTTGTTAAAAAAATAAATGCCATAGAAAAGAACATAAATAGTTATGAAAAGAAACTAAAAGGAAAAAATTCGCTTAAAGATAAAGAAAACTATTTAAACAAAATAAAAGGATTACGTTTAAAAGTTGTTAAGTTAATAGTAGGTCTTAACTTAAACCAAGATAAAATAAAAAGGCTTATTAATAAAATTAAAACTATAGCTCAAAAACTGAATGAAATAAAAGATGATTTAAGAAGATTTGAGCGTAAATACAAAAATCCAGTTTCAAAAATTAAAACTTTGTATAAGAGCTACGAGATAGATAAAATTTCTGCAGCGGATTTTAAAAAATATACAGGAGCTCCGGTAAAAGATGTAAAAGAAGATATGGAAAGAACACAATTTCTTTTAGATAAAAAAACTAATATGCAAGAAAGTTTTGTTATAAGCACAGAAGAGATGATAGAAACAGATAGAAAAATTAGAGAGCTTGAAGATATTATCCATAGAGACAAAATGAAACTTATTGAAGCCAATTTTAGGCTTGTTGTTTCTATTGCTAAAAAGCATGTTGGAATAAGTAACTTAGAGTTATCAGATTTAATTCAAGAAGGAAATCTCGGTCTTTCAAAAGCAGTTGAGAAGTTTGAATGGAAAAAAGGTTTTAAATTTTCAACCTATGCAACGTGGTGGATAAGACAATCTATTAACCGAGCTATTGCAGATCAAGCAAGAACTATTAGAATCCCTGTCCATATGAAAGAACTTATTTCAAAACTTACAAAAGTTAAAAAAAAGTTTCAGCAAGATATAGGTAGAGAGCCAACTATTGAGGAATATGCGAAAGTTTTAAAGTTTTCCACAGATAGAATTAGGAAAATATTGAAAATGATGCAAGAGCCGGTTTCTCTTGCAACACCTGTTGGTGAAGAAGATGACTCTCGTCTTGAAGATTTTGTGGAGGATCACAATAGTCCAAGTCCTGTTGCTAAAACGCAACAATATAGACTTCAACTTGAACTAGAAAAAGTTTTAAATACTCTAACCCCAAGAGAAGCTGAAATCATAAGTTTAAGGTATGGTGTAGGTGTTGGTTATCCTAGCACTCTAGAAGAGGTTGGCAAGAAGTTCGGTGTTACAAGAGAAAGAGTAAGACAAATAGAAGCAAAAGCCATAAGAAAGTTAAGGCATCCTAGTAGGAGTAAATCTTTAAGAGAATACTTGGATTAACTCATTTAACATTACAACTGGTCACATTCCAAAGCGCTAGATGTATAATTAATAGAGAAAAAATGATTAAAATCTGACTTGAAGAGTCCCATAAAAGCATAAAAAGAAGTTGTGATATCAAAGGGTTGTAAAGTAGTCCTTTGATAGGATTTAATTTTTTATGTGTGGGCAATAAATGGTAATGATAAGTAAAAATTGGCATGTATTGTTAGTAGTTCTTTTTATATCAGCAATATCAGGAATTGCTTTATCACAAACAATTAATCTTAGTAGACCACAGCACGTTTAATGTTGCAGGCAATGTAAGTACATTAGGCCCTAATTATGGCGAGGTTATGATGTGTGATGGTACTTATTACTATGTCAGTCCTGCCAATCACTTATGGCGGTAAATCGCAAATAAACATTAGCGACTCTTTAAGTAAGGCAGGTAAGGTTCTAAGCTAGACCAATTAAACATCATAAAAGCTTAATTATTTTCTTGAGCTGTTTGAGATGCTATTTCTGAAGCAGCGGCGAGTAAGCTTTGTTGTTCTAAGTCGTCTAAAACTAAAGAAGTTAAAGCTTTTGCCACTTCCTCTTCTTCAAAGGCGATTGCAGCAATGCCAAGCTGCTTAAGCTTTTCTTTGTGATCTAAGAAACGAGCTCTAACAATAATGCGGGTTTTAGGATTTAGAGAAGAAGCTAAAGATGCTGTTTCTAATGTTATATTTAAAGAAGGAACAGTGATTATTAGGTAATTTGCCTTTTTTATGCCAGCGGCAATTAAAATATCTTTTCTTGTTGAATTTCCATATATTACAGCTTGCCCCTGGGAACTTAATGAATTTACAGTATCTATATTTACTTCTATTATAACAGATTTTATGTCTTGTTTTATTAAGGCTTGAGTAACTTCTTTCCCTGTTGGGCCATATCCTATAACTATGGCAACTTTTTCAGAAAGAAGTTCTTCTGTAGGAAGTAAATTTTTTGCTATTTCGTTAACTTTATTACATTTCTTGTTTACTGAAAAATTTAATATTTTCCATATTTTGCTTTTTGAGCGTAAAAATCTTTCAAAAGAAGGTATTTTTTTGAATATTGAGGGGTTTAAAGTTATAGATACGATAGCGCATATAACTATAGAATTGTAAACTAGATCTCCAACAAGATCTAAACGTTTAGCTTCTTGTGCTAATATAAAAGAAAATTCTCCAACTTGTGCTAGTCCTGCAGCTACAGTAAGTGCTGTTCTTGTAGAGTACCCTAAAATACAGACAACAACCAGTGCTGTTAAAGGTTTAATTAATAAAACTACAATTAAACAGGTATATACAAGTAACGGATAGTCGATAATAAATGTCCAGTCAAAAAGCATTCCAACTGACAGAAAAAACAAAACTGCAAAAGCGTCTCTTAATGGTAAAATATCTGCTCCTGCTTGGTGGCTTAGCTTACTTTTGCCTACGACCATACCCCCTAAAAATGCACCTAAGGCAAATGAAGTTTGAAACACAAACGCTGCAATGACTGCAGTTACAAAAGCTATAACTAAAACAGCTAAAGTGAAAAGTTCTTGAGAGCGTGTTTTAACTATTTTTGACAAAAACCAGGGCACAACTCGTCTCCCACCTTCTATAACTAATAACCATAATAAAAATATTCTTATTAAAGCGATTCCTATAGCTTTAAATATTTCTATTGTTCCTAAAGATGCTGTGCTAGAATTTGAAAGTATTACAGAAAGACTAGGAAGTATGACTAAAATTAGTACAGTCAAAATATCTTCTACAACAAGCCAGCCAACAGCTACATGGCCATGAACTGTATTTAAAACATCGTTGTCTTCCAAGACTCTTAAAAGCACGACAGTACTTGCTACGGCAAGTCCCAATCCTAAAATTAATGCAGATTTAAAGTCAATTCCAAGCAGTGCACCAAGAAAAACTCCAAAAATTGTTGCAACAGTGCTTTGTATTATAGCTCCAGGTATAGCGACACCTTTAACTGCAAAAAGATCATCTGTTTTGAAATGCAAGCCTACTCCAAACATCAAAAGTATAACGCCAGCCTCTGAAAGTTGAAATGCTAGGCTATAGTCTGCAACAAAGCCTGGGGATGAAGGCCCTATCAAAAATCCTGCAAGAAGATATCCAACAATAGAAGAGAGTCCCAGTTTTTGTGTTATAAAACCAAATGTTAAAGAAAGAGTAAAACCAACTGCCATTATTTGCAATAGTTGATAATCGTGCATTTTAATTTACCTGTATTTTTTCAGTACATTTTAATATGGGCATATATTACTAAATAAATACACTTTAATTCAAAAAAATATTTAAAAATAATAATTTAATAAAAAGTTTGTAATGCTTGGGGTCTAGAAAACAAGTGTTATAGTGCTTAAGAAAACGATTTGTTTGAAAATATGCTACAATATAAGCAAAATAAATAAAAAATGAAACATATTTGCCAAAATATAAAAAGTATTAATAATACTATAAATTTGTTAAAAAACGTTGCTGCTACTGTTGACTTAGTTGCAGTAACAAAAACTTTTACCTATCCTTTTGTTTTAGAAGCACTAAAATGTGGAATTAAACATATAGGGGAGAGCAAAGTTCAAGAAGCAGTTGCTAAATTTAACCAAATTGAAGATCCCCTTATTGGAGTGACTAAACATTTTATTGGGCATTTACAGTCCAATAAAGTAAAAAAAGCTGTAGAAACATTTGATTTGATACAGTCTTTAGATAGTGTTAAACTTGCTTATAATATAAATCGTCATGCTAAAGATATTAGTAAAATTCAAGATTGCCTTATAGAAGTAAAAGTCTCTAAAGAGATTTCTAAAACTGGCATTAATCCAGATTTTGTTGTGGACTTTTATAATGACTGTAGGAATCTTTTTAACGTTAACATTAAAGGGCTCATGCTTATAGCACCTTACAGTGATAATCCTAGCGATTCAAGACCGTATTTTAAACAAATATATAAATTATTTAAAGATATAAAAAATTTTTTTGCTGATAACGATTTTAATATTCTTTCTATAGGCATGTCTAGAGACTACAAGATTGCTATAGAAGAGGGTTCAACAATGGTCAGGGTTGGTTCAGCAATATTTGGAGAAAGAGACTATGGAAATAAGTAAAAAACTTTTTTTTATTGGTTCAGGGAATATGGCCCAAGCCATTATCAGTGGTCTTTTAGAAACCAAGCTTGTAAAAGCTCAAAACATTATTTGTAATGATATTGTAAATGAGAAAGTTTTAAATCTTCAACAAAAGTTTGGTGTATCTATAGCAGAAGATAAAGGGGAAGCTTTAATAGATGCTGATATTATTTTTCTTTCTGTAAAACCTCAAAACATGTTGAGAGTTTTTGATGAAATAAGAAATTTTGTAAAAAAGAATACAATTATTATTTCAATAGCTGCTGGAATAACCACAAGATTTATTGAAGAAAATATAAAAAAAGATGTTGCAGTTATTAGAGCTATGCCTAATACACCTGCTTTAGTACGATGCGGGGCTACTGCTTTATGTAAGGGTAGATTTGTTTCAGGAGAGCAACTGCAAAGAGCAAAAAATTTGTTTGTTTCTATAGGGAAAGCAGAAATTCTTGACGAAGAGAAATTTGATATTATAACAGCATTATCAGGCTCTGGTCCTGCTTATATATTTTATTTTTGTGAGCTTTTACAAGAAGCTGCTTTTAAGTTAGGTTTGAGTAAAGAAATAGCAAAAAGTTTTGCAGTACAAACAATTTATGGTTCTGGTAAAATGTTAGATATAACAAATGAATCTGCGGTAGCTTTAAAAGAGAAAGTTAAATCTCCAAAAGGTACAACAGAAGCAGCTTTAAAATATTTTGAATCTCAAAATCTTTCAGCTATAGTTTATAATGCTATGCTTGAAGCGATGAAAAAATCAAAAGAACTTAGTAAATATTAGTAAATAATGGAGGAGACTGTAATGGTTATAAAAGTAAGAGTTATCCCTAACTCAAAAAGGAACGAAGTGATAAGTAGAGTAGGTTCTATTCTAAGAGTAAAAGTCACAGCTCCCGCTGTTGATGGGAAAGCAAATGAGGAGCTTTGTGATTTTTTAGCGGATTTTTTTGATGTAAAAAGGTCGATGATTTTTTTAAGAAAAGGCGAACGTGGAAGAGAAAAGACTATTGAAATCGTAGGTCGTTCAGAAGAAGAGTTAAATGAAGTTTTAGATACAATACCATAATTTAATATGAATTTTAAGGATAAAAAATGTCAGAGCAAAAAGATTATTCAAAAACTGTGAACCTTCCCAAGACAGATTTTCAAATGAAGGCAAACCTATCTCAAAGGGAACCTTTTTTTGTGAAAGAATGGAATGAGAATAAACTTTATGAAAAACTTTGCATAAAAAATAAAAATAAAGAAAAATTTATTTTTCATGACGGGCCTCCATATGCAAATGCTCATATACATATAGGCACAGCTCTTAATAAGGTGCTAAAAGATTTTGTAATTAAGTATCGTTCTATGTCAGGCAATTATGTACCATTTACTCCGGGATGGGATTGCCATGGACTCCCGATAGAGCAACTTGCTTTAAAAGAGCTTAATACTGACAAAAATAAAGTTAATAAATTAGCTTTTAGAAAGCAAGCTGCAAATTTTGCAAAAAAGTTTGTTGAGATACAAAAAGTAGAATTTCAAAGACTTGGCATGCTTGCAGATTGGGACAATCCGTACCTAACTTTAGATCCAAAGTATGAATCTTCTATAGTTAAAGTTTTTGGGGACTTAGTAGAAAAAGGTTTTATTTACAGAAGAAAAAAGCCTGTCTATTGGTGCCCTACATGTGAAACAGCTATAGCTGACGCAGAAGTTGAATATGCTGATCATTCTTCAGATTCTATTTTTGTAAAATTTAAAGTTGCTTCCGTTTCAGATATCCTTAAGACAAAGGAGTCTTTGTTAAGAGGTTTTTCTGTTTTGATTTGGACAACAACACCTTGGACGCTTCCTTCAAATGTTGCTTTAGCTTTTAGTGAAAAGTCTAAATATTCAGCAATTGTTTATAAAATGCAAGATGGTAGGAATGAAAATCTTATAGTTGCAAAAGCGTTAATAGAAAATGTTAAAAATAAAATAGAAGCAGTTGATTATAAAATACTTATGGAATCTAAAGGGATTGATTTTGTGAATATAAAATGTCAAAACCCTTTGCTTGAATATAGACAATCTCAAGGTATTGTTGCAGAGTTTGTAAGTATGGAAGATGGTACTGGTATAGTGCATATTGCTCCTGGTCATGGTCCAGAAGATTATCACGCAGGATTAGAATATGGTTTAGAAATTTTGTCCCCTATTAACGGTAAAGGACTCTATACTAAGGAAGTTCCAGAATTAGAAAACATTCATATTTTTAAAGCTAATCCAATAATTATTGAAAAACTTGAAAAAGAGGGTAAAATTCTTGCAAAAGTTAAAATGGAACATTCTTATCCTCACTGTTGGAGATGTAAGAAGCCAATAATTTTTAGAGCTACTCCTCAATGGTTTTTGTCTGTAGATCACTATGAGTTGAGAAAGAAGTTGTTGGGCTGTGCTAAAAATGTAAATTGGATACCAAAATACAGTGAAAATAGAATTAATTCTATGTTGGATAGTCGTCCTGATTGGTGTTTAAGTCGTCAACGTTTATGGGGAGTGCCAATTCCGGTCTTTTATTGTAAAAAATGTGGAGAACCACTTGTTGACCCTAAAGTTATAAATAAAGTATCAACTCTTTTTGGACAAAAAGGGTCAGATTCATGGTTTGAAATGTCTGAAGAAGAACTTTTGAGTGGTATAAATGCAAAATGTTATGTTTGCAGTTCTTCTGCATTTAAAAAAGAAGAAGATATTCTTGACGTTTGGTTTGATGCAGGCGTTTCTTATGAAGCTGTTTTATCAAGTGGAAATTATAAAGATTTGGAGTTTCCTGCAGATTTGTATCTTGAAGGTAGCGATCAACATCGTGGGTGGTTTCAAACGTCTATGATCCCATCTGTTGCTCTTAAAGGGCTTGCTCCTTATAGAAACGTTTTAACAAATGGTTTTACTGTAGACGGACAAGGTAAAAAAATGTCTAAGTCTGTAGGTAATGTTGTTTCTAGTGAACAATTAATAAATAAATATGGTGCAGATGTTGTACGTTTATGGATAGCTTCATGTGATTATAAGGAAGATATTAGAATATCTGATGAGATTATAAAAGGGTTAAGTGATAGTTATAGAAAAGTTAGAAATACTTTAAGATTTTTGCTTGGAAATTTAGGAGATTTTAAGTTAGATAAATCTTTGGCATTTAAAGATATGCAAGAAATAGACACATACGCTCTTAGTAAGTTAGAGCATTTAATTTCTTTAGTTTCGTCTTCTTATGAAAGTTATGAGTTTCATAAAGCAGCTACAGCAATTAATAATTTTTGTACTATTTTTTTAAGTGGATTTTATTTAGATGTTCTTAAAGATGTTTTATATTGTAATAAAAAAGACAGTATAGAAAGAATAAGTGCGCAGTCTGCTATGTTTATAATATGTTCGGTTATAATAAGGCTAGTGGCTCCTATTCTATCTTTTACTTGTGAAGAAGCTTTTAAAGAACTAAAAAAAATAGATTCTTCTTTGCCTGAGTCGGTTTTTCTTTCAGACTTTCCTGTAGAGAATAGTAAATTTATTCTTCAGGCTGAAATATTGGATAAATGGAATAAAATTCTTGACGTAAGAAGGGAAGTTTTGTCTGTTTATGAAAAGTTAAGACAAGATAAAATTATAGGTTCAAATTTAGAGGCTGCTTTAGAGATAACTTATGGTAAAAAATATTTAGATTTTTTTAAAGATAAAAATCTTGTAAGTTTAGTTTTAGGTAGTTGGGATATAAGCCTTAAACAATCAAATACTGAAGACGAGTTAGTTGTAAAAGCAAAAAAGTCAGAGTATGAAAAATGTGCAAGGTGTTGGAGGCATATAAATAATGTAGTTGAAGATTTATGTCCTAGATGCTCAGAGTTAATAAAATGAAAAAACCTATTGTTTTGTGCATGGTTTTACTTGTTATAGATCAAAGCACAAAATATCTTGTGAGTACTTTTATTAATTATGGTCATTTTGTGAACATAATATCTTTTTTTGATTTTTTTAATATTGTAAATATTAGAAATACAGGTACAGCTTTTAGTATGTTCCAAGGTCAAAATTTTATATTTTCTTTAATAATATTTGTTGCTTTAACTTTTATGGTTATGTTTTTTTGTAAATCTTGGAATAAAATGAACAGAATATGGCAGTATTCGTGTTGTCTTATACTTTCAGGTGGGGTGGGCAATCTTATAGATAGAATATTCAGGGGTGCAGTTGTAGATTTTTTAGATTTTGGGATTGCTTCTTTAAGATGGCCTTCTTTTAATATTGCAGATTCTTGCATTTTTATAGCTGTTTGTATTCTACTTTTTGATATTCTTATACTTAGTAATAGACAATAAAGGTATAGATTATGTACCCAATTCTTTTTAGTTTTGGTAATTTTAAAATATTTTCATATGGATTTTTTGTGGCTTTAGCTTTTATTGTTTCGATTTATTATCTTTCTTATTCTTTAAATAAATCAAAATTAAAAATTTTTTCTCAAGATGAGCTTTACTCTTTTTTATTATATTTGATAGTTTTTGGTATTGTTGGTGCTAGGATTTTTTATATTTTTACAAATATAAAAGAATATATTGAGAATCCTTTGAATATTTTTAAAGTTTGGCAAGGCGGATTAGTATATTATGGTGGATTTGTAGCTGTAGCTATTTTTGCAATAATATATTGTAAGGTTAAAAATATGCAGGTTTTATATCTTGGCGATTTTTTTGCTCCAGCTCTTGCTTTAGGACATTCTATAGGGAGAATAGGATGCTTTTTTGCGGGGTGTTGTTATGGTAAAGAAGCTAGCTTGCCTTGGGCTGTTGTTTTTAAAGATAAACAATCTTTAGCAGTTTTAGGTGAGCATTTACATCCAACACAACTTTATGAGTCTTTAGGAAATTTTTGTATATTTCTTATATTATTTTTCTATGTAAAAAAACAAAGAGAAGTTGGAAATATTTTTGCTGTTTATTTAATCTTATACGCTATTTTAAGGTTTATAGTGGAATGTTTTAGAGGTGATGATAGAGGTATGCAATATTTTGGACTATCAATTTCTCAAGATATATCTATAATTTTGTTAATAATTGGAGTATTTATATATGCAAGAAAAGCTATACTACGAAAAACTTGAAAGAGAAAGAGTGGACTCTTATTTAGCTTCTGTGTATAAAGATTATTCGCGTTCATACTTTCAAAAAGTTGCAGGAGAACAGAAGATTTTTGTAAATGGCAAGTCTGTTTTGCCGAGCTACAAATTAAAACATAATGATATTATTGCTTTTGAATTTGGGAAAGAAAAAATTGTTCAAATATCCCCAGAAAATATAAAACTTGATATTGTATATGAAGATAATGATATAGTAATAATAAACAAGCAACCTGGTATTGTAGTACATCCATCGTACGGGCATATTTCCGGAACTCTTCTTAACGCATTAGTTGCTCATTCAAAGGGGAAATATAATCCTTATTTAGTTCATAGACTTGATAAAGACACTTCAGGGCTTATAGTTTTTGCTAAAAATGAAAAATCTAAAATAAGTATTTCTAAACAATTGCAAAATAGAGCTGTAAAAAAAATATATTATGCGGCAGTAAAAGGAACAGTTGTTGAAAACAGAGGTCGTATAGAAGCTCCTCTTGGGAGATCGCCACAGAATAGAAAATTGATATCGGTAAATTCTTTGGCAAAAAAGATGGCAATAACAGAGTTTAAAGTTATTTCTAGGAAAGGCGGTTATAGTCTCTTGGAGGTAAGGATTATTACAGGTAGAACTCATCAGATAAGAAGTCATATGAAATATATAAACCATCCAGTTGTAGGAGACTTTCAATATGGTGGTCCAGATACAATAAATGGCATAAGATATACAAGGCAAATGCTACACGCTTATAATATAGCGTTTACTCACCCAAAAACTTCAAAAGAAATTACTTTTACAGCGCCTTTACCTAAAGATATGTCAGAAATTTTGGGAGAGTCAATAAAAAAGTGAAAAGTCACCATTTAGCATTGTGAAATGTTACAATATCCTTAATTAAATATTCTACATTAAGCTGATACCAGTCAGCTCATTTAGTACATTTGAGATCTTAATACACTCAACACCATCCCGTCTCTTATTGAATCATTTATCGTAAACCTTATTGATGCATCTACACTCCTTTTTTTACTTTTGGGTCTCTAAGTATTAACTTTAAGTGGGGGTGGTGCCTTCTCTGGATTGTTTTTTTTTACACAGTCTTCTTCTTTAACATTGCTCTTGTACTTTCACTTCTTCTCTTTCCTCTTTCTTTCCTATCATTCTCTCTTTCAATTAACTCTTTCAATCTTACATCTTATCTCTTTATTTTCATTAAACACTATACCTAAAAGTGTTGGGTTACTCCTCATGTACTTCTCATAATACTTCCTTTCTCTTATTTGTTCCATCGCTTCTTTTACCTTACTTTCTATATCACTACCTTTTTCTTTTACATACTTTATCTCTACTACTATCACTTTCTCTTCCTTCCTTAACACTACATCTGCCCTTCCCTTATCTGTATGCACTTCTCCTTCTACTTCATATCCCACAAACTTCATTGTCAATAAAAATAATGACTGATAATACTTCTCTTGCCCTATATGTAAATCATACGGTATATTCGCATATAAGTCCCTTAGATTTCTTTCCAACCCTTCATCACCTTTTTCCTTCAACGCCTTCCCTATACCCCTACTTATCCCATTTACTTCTTCTATATCTCTATTTATATATACTTCTAACAAATCTTCTAAAAATGCTCTCTTGACTTCGTAATTCGGGAAATCTATTGTGTATCTGGACTCACCTTCTATTATCTCTTCTTTCTTTATTGTCAAATATCCTGTCTGAAATAATAATGTCTTTATATTTACCTTCTTATCATCTGCTCCTCTGAGCAACCTAGACTGGACTTTTTGCGGCTCTATAATAAACTTTAAATCTTCTCTCTTTTTTATCTCTTCTATCAAAAATGTCGGTGTTCCTGTTTCAAACCAGTACCCTTCAAATTTTTTGCTTTTAAAAAATGCCAATGTTGAAAATGGGTTATATACTCTCTCTTCACCATCCCAAGAGTATCCATTATACCATCTCTTTATCTCTTTTATTGTATCTTCATAACTTAACCCTAAATTCTTACCAGCC
Organism: Candidatus Endomicrobiellum roisinitermitis; assembly: GCA_031287855.1. Taxonomy (GTDB): domain Bacteria; phylum Elusimicrobiota; class Endomicrobiia; order Endomicrobiales; family Endomicrobiaceae; genus Endomicrobiellum; species Endomicrobiellum roisinitermitis. The sequence continues at coordinate 2,057 of JAITSL010000031.1, read as the reverse complement.
TCTTCTATATGCTCTTTAAAACTACTCTCTAATTCCTCTTGCGTGTACCCACATATACAAGAAAACTCACCGTCCATTGTTATATCGTATAAATTGTTCAATGCTGAAAATATTGATAACCCTGCAAATCTTGATACCCCTGTCATAAACATAAACCTTATATGTTCATCACTGCCTTTTATCACTTGATAAAAATTATGCAGTGTCTCTTTTATTTCTTGATGCACTTCTTTTGCTTTGTTTAAACTGTCTATCATTGGCTTGTCATATTCGTCTATCAGCATTACTACCTGCTCCCCTATACTCTTATGCATCTTCTCTATTAACTCTGAAAATCTAGATTCTATTTCTGAAGATATAACTTCAATAGAATATTCTATAGCAGTTCTTGTTATAAAATCAGATAAAGAGTTTTTTAACCTTCCAGGTGTGCCATAAGCAAGCTCTGTAAAGTCTAAATGTATCACTGGATATTTCTTACCCCAATCCCATTTGTCCCATATATACAACCCCTCAAATATCTCCTTATTCCCCTTAAATAACTCCTTTAATGTACTTATTAGCAATGACTTTCCAAATCTCCTTGGCCTTGATAAAAAATATATCCTTCCATTACTTATCAAATTATATATATCCTCTGTCTTATCTACATATATATCACCACTTCTACGTAATACTTCAAATGCCTGCGTCCCTATTGGTAATCTCTTCATCTTTCTCCTTCCCCATTCTAATCATTTCTTACTTCTTTTCTTACTACCTTTTACTTATTATATTCTACATCTTTTTGTCTGTTTTAGGAAATTTGTCTCCATTTACTTTCCTTTAAATATTCTTATTCTTTCTTGTTATATTAATTACTTATACACAATCATTCTCTTGTCTAACATACTGGTACTAAACAAATGGACAGATTTTATAACCTGTGCCTTTAAGGCTAGGGATCAATGACTCTCCGTTTTTGTCAAACGCTTGTAACTTTGGCAAAGAAAAGGCATAATTTTCAATATGGAAAAAGAGTATTGGAGCTAGTGATATATGCTAGGCACAAGTTAAGATATCACATACTATGGACACCAAAATATCGGCAAAGAATATTGGAAAATCTTCTGGCAGGAAGATTGCAAGAAGTTTGTGAGGTTAATAGGTGCAAGATATAAGAATTAAATATACACAAAGACCATGTGCATCTTTTGGTACAGGTATGGGCACAAAAGGCTATTTCAATGATAGTTCAGATATTGAAGAGACAAACAATTAAAAAATTGCAAGAAGAATTTCCAGGAATGAAAGGATTTTTTCAGGGTGATAGTTTTTGGGCTGAGATATTTAGCCCAAACACTATGGATAGCAGATGAAGAAATGATACGAAGATCTATTCGTGAGCAATGAGTAGAAATTATGCTGTACCGTTTGCCGTTGCCCTACAGGAAGCCACCTCTTTAGGGTGTGGAACTTTCTTCAGTTACAACTAGGATTTGCGTAAATGAGGCACTAAAGCAGGAAATGAATGCAACAGAAATAAAGACCTATATGGCACATACTACCCAAATTAGCAAACCTTGCAAACATCTCTATAGCTAATACTATAATATATTTAAGACTAACTCTTATTAAATCATTCAAACTTCATCTATACCACTAACAACGGCATATCGCTTAGATACATTTTGTTAAATGTCCTTACTTTCTCATTAAAGTTTTTCATATCTGATATATATTGGCTTGTTACTAATATGTGTTTATCATACATGTTTGTCTTTTCTATCACTACTATCCCATTTATATCTTGCCCTTTAAACTTATATGCTGTTAGCAAGAATACTTTCTCTTTTTCCTTATCTCCCATTGTATTTAAATAATTTATCGCTTCCATCACATCTGTGAAACGTTTGACTTCTATTTCTTTCTCATATCCCTTAAACTTTTCCTTCCATACCTCATGAGATACTTTATCATCATCTAATACTACTACTGTGCTCCCTTTCTTTATCTCTATCTTGTCTGCAAACCATTTTGGACTCTCTACCTTCATAAACCTTATCCTAAACTCTGTT